>SIAQ01000114.1 GCA_009697105.1 Gemmataceae bacterium
CCATGACATACCTGCAATCGAAGAAACGACCCTCCGTTAAGCCTCGTGTATCACGATCGATTTTTCTTTTCAAGGGGAACTTTCAACTTCATTGAAAGGAGAATAAGGGGGACATCGGGAGGAATTGGAGAAGAAAAATGGAAAGAATCGGTGATATCGTAGCTTACTCCGCCGCATTCATTGCGATGCGCATGCCGAGCCAGCGGCGAAGTAAGAAGTTCCATATTCCCCCGTCCCTCACCCCTTCCACACGCGATGTAGCTTGCACAGCGCGTCGTGCCAGCGGCGTTGCACGGTTCTGAGCGAAATTTGCAGCACCTCGGCGGCGTCGGCTTGCGACAAGCCCTGGTAGAAGAGCAGGCCGACGACATCGCGCTCCTCTTCGCGCAGCAGGCCGATTTGCTCGTGTAGCTCGGTCCATTGAGCGAGCGAATGCGGTTCGTCGCGGGACTCCGGTCGCTCCAGTTCATCGCGGCCGTGGCTGTCGTGATTGGCGCCGATGCCCTCGGCTCCGTAGTAATGCCTGGCCAAGTCGATCAACTCGCGGCGAATCTGTAACGTGGCCAGGGCGAAGAAGTCGCGCGACGTTCCCGGCTTTACGGCCTTGATCGCACCAACGAGCCGAACCAGGGCGTTTTGCAGCACGTCGTCCGTCTCCGCCCAGCGACGCACACGCTGAAAATCGCCGAGCATGCGACGAGTCAGGTAGGTGAGCCGATCGCGGTAGTTGTGCAACAGGGCATCGAGTGCCGCGTGATCGCCAGCGACGGCCAGCGGCAGCAAGCCCTGCATCAGCGAAATCTGGCTGTTGGAATCGGACATCGGTATTCGATTAATTCCGCGAAATCAATTTATTGTAGCACGACGCTCCGCGTCGTGGGCCTACGACGCGGAGCGTCGTGCTACAATGAATCGAATCACCTTTACTCTATCCATCGCTGGACCATTCTCATCATTTTCGATCTTTTCTGGCGGGTGTGCGCCTTCGTTTCCGCTAGGTTTTGTAGACACGAATCCAATATCTCAACGGAGGCATCCCATGTTTGGACCCATCCTCTTGGCAACGCTGGTCGCATCCAGCTTGAACACGCCACCGCCGCCCGTGAATCTGGCTGCCATCGATCGCGTCATTCTCATGGAGCCAACCTACGTGGGCAAGCCGCGCTACGCCTTGCTCGTGTTTGGGAAGGACGCGCGGACGCGCATCTGGATTGTGCGCGACGATAAATCGTTGTACGTCGATCACAACGGCAACGGCGATCTCACCGAACCCAGCGAGCGGATGGATAATCAATACGGAAGCTTCAACATCGATCAGCTTGTCGAACGCAATGGAACCGTGCACCGCGATGTCTACTTTCATGTTGCCAGCAACGACAAGTTTCGCATTCGACTCGGCCAACATCGCCAGGGACGCACCCAGTACGTCGGTTGGGGACGCATGGAAATGCCCACCTTCGGCGATCGGCCAGACAATGCGCCGATCATCCACTTCGATGGCCCGCTCACGTTGGCGAACTACGGCCCGACCTACACCATGCCACGCGGCGATGGTACGAATCGCAGTCACAAGCTGAGGCTTCTGCTCGGCACGCCTGGCATCGGCGCGGGCACGTTTGCCAGTTTCAGCGATGTTTGCAGCAAGCAACTCGGCAACCTTCACGCGGATATCGAGTATCCACTCGCCGCCGAATCGGGCAAAACCTTTCGGCAGCGTGTGGAACTGGTCCACGATGGCTGAACGTTCTACTTCTTCGCGGGTCCCGTGCGGATCCCCCATGAAGTCGGCCCTGGCATCGCCCATGTGACGCTGTCGTATCCGGGCAAAGATGTTCGTCCTGCGACACTGCCATTCAATGTGCCAGCACGTTGAGCAATCGAATTCGGATTCGCCGCTTGCGGCTTAGCGCTCGTCTGGTGCCGTGCGAACGCTAAGCCGCAAGCGGCGGACGGAAACCAGAAAGTTATCGTTTCGGTTTTCGCGAAATTCCTCTTGCTTCGTGCGAGTAATCTGGGAAAATAGCGGAGCGTGTCGCTTGCATGTAAAGTTGTTTGAACGGGGGCTGCGATGAAAATCGGCTGTGATTCGTTTCGTCAAGTCAATCGCCGCGACTTTCTGCGCATTGGCGGGGCCACGCTGTGCGGCGTCAATCTGCTGGACTTCGTCGCCTCGCAGGCACGCTCCTCGCCACGTGTCGCTCGGCCCACTCCGAAGCAGATGATCTGCGTCTGGATGGCCGGCGGGCCGCCTCACACCGACATGTTCGACATGAAGCCCGATTCAGGGGCGGACTATCGCGGCGAATTTCGGCCCATCCGCTCGAACCTGCCGGGTCTCGACGTGTGCGAGTTGATGCCACGGCTCGCCCAGCAAGCGAACAAATACACGATCATCCGCTCCGTCACCACGATGAACCGTCCCGGCGATCATTCGCGGGCGCCGATGTATTGGCTTACCGGCAATCCGCGTCTGCCAAGCGGCACGCCGCAGTACCCGATGTATGGCAGCGTTGTCTCTCGCCTGCAACCGGGCCCGGACGATCTGCCGACGTTCACGGTGCTGGGCAAGATTGACCATCACATTGGCAACACGATCGCGCCGAGTTTCCTTGGCCCGGCGTACAATCCGTTCATCTTCGATCCGCTGGCGGCACGCGACGACGTATCACGCATGTTGACGCCGCAGATCGAACTGCCGACGTTCCAGCGCGACGCCGACCTGCTCCGCGCCGTCGATAATCGTCTACGCCAGCAGGATGCGCTCGATCCGGTCATCGCTGGTCTCGATCGCAATCAGCAGACGGCGTTCGATCTGCTCCGCTCGCCGAAGTTGCGCGAAGCGCTCGATCTTTCAAAGGAACCACGCCACGTCATCGACCGCTACACCGGCGGCGAGATGCTGCGCACGCGCTATCCCTCGGGCAACGTCCGCCATTTCCTGATGGCACGCCGGCTGATCGAAGCGGGCGTGCCGAACGTACACTTCAGCTTCGGCTACTGGGATTGGCATGGCGAGAACTTCGTCGCCGGCCGACAGCAGATTCCGATGTTCGATGTCGCGATGTCGGCGTTGCTCGACGACCTCGAACAACGTGGTTTGCTCGAAAACACGATCGTGCTCGCGCTGGGCGAAATGGGCCGCACGCCACGATGTGGCACCGCCGCCGGCGCGGGTCGCGATCACTGGGATTATGCGCAGTTCGTGTTGGCGGCTGGCGGCGGTTTCCGCAAGGGATGCGTCGTCGGCGCGACCGATCGCAAAGGCGAACACGTTACCGACAACTTCTACAAAGTCGAAAGCTTTGGCGCCACGCTGTATCACCTGCTCGGCATCGACCCGCACACCGTTGTCAACATGCTCAACAATCGGCCGATCCGGCTCATCAACGAGGACGCCCCGATCATCCGCGAGGCGATTGTTTGATCGCATTCGCCGCTTGCGGCTTAGCGCTCGGTGCATGCCACGCTGAGCGCTAAGCCGCAAGCGGAAAACAGGGAAATTACTTCTGCTTCTTCTTCGCTTCATCCGCGGCTGATTTTTGGCGCTGAGCTTCAGCGCGAGCGAGTTGCGTCATTTGCTCCTGTTGCCTGAGTTGGGTGCGAACCAATTCAATTGCACGCTGGTGTTCTTGGCGAAGTTTCTCCATGGCTCGTAGATCATCCTGCCGACGCTTTTCCAAGGCCTTCTGATCCGCTTGCCGATTCAGCTCGATCGCCCTCTGTAGCTGCGCCCGAACGACCTCGGTGCTTTTTCGGGCAGCCTCTTCGCGGACATTCGTATCCTTCAGGCGCAATTCCAAATTTTTGACAATCAATTCCAGTCCCTTGACACGTTGCACCGGCGGTGCTTCAAGCTGAGCCTTCGCGGCTGCGACCTCGCGTTCCGCGGTCTCCACGCGAGTCTCCGCTGCAGCGGCACGTTTCTTAGCTTTTTCCACGTCCTGCTCGAGCGCCATGGTAAGCGACTCAAGTTCCTTCACACGTTCTTCGGTCGGCGCGGCCTCGATAAGCGCGAGCCCGGCGGCTGTCTGTTTCTTTTGTCCGTCAAGTTCCTTCCTGAGCTTGGCGTTCATCGATTCCAGCGCTGCCAATCGTTCAGGAGTGCTCGATGAATCGGCAGTCGATTCGCGTTCGACATTGTCGCTGGTCGGCGCATCAACACTGGCGAAACCCGCCGCATATCCGCCTATTCCGCCCACCAGCAACGCGGCAAAAGCGAGTGTAAGCCAGCCAATGGGAGCAATCGACATCGGCGGCACGGGTTTCTTGACCTCCGGTGCCGGCGCGGCGCGAGGCACGAGTGCTCCGCAGGCTGGACAATTTCCTCCAACAAGCTCTGCCTCCATGGCGGGAAGATCACATTGCGGACAACGAACAATTTGCATCTTCAATCTCATCGATTTTCGGTTAGTGAAAAAATCGGCTGGGGGTGGGACTGGCGCTACACCTACCGTCGAACTTGTCCATGGCGAGAGGGGGCGTATCGTTTGGAGGAAGTCACTTTCTCACCTTTTGCAATTCTTCGCGGATAATTGAAAGGTCTTTGGGAATTTCACGAAGTTCCGTCTTCATCTCCTGGATCGCAGTTGCCTGATTTTTCACTTTTTCTTGCAACCTGCCTGCCGCGAAACTGATGGAGAACGTTTGAATCACAACCGCGACCAATGTTGCCAACACGAAACCGCCGACCCATTTTTGCAGGGAAATAACCATAACGATTCGAGCTTGGAAGCCGACCGGCGGCGTGCCCGAGCTCGTTGAATGCTCCTTGGGTGACCCATACCAGATGGGATAGAATTGATTTTACAGCGCCCGGTACGTCTTTGCAATACGGTCCACGGTAATCGCAGTTCAAGGCATCGATGCCGCGAGTTCAGCAGCACTACCGTTCTGCGACGAGGTACGTCAAGACCGTGTTTGCCGAAGCCAATCTGCGGCCGATGCGAATTCGTCAGCGATTTCACTATCCGCGTGCTGGAAAAAAGCAGCCTCAAGTACCAATTCCGTGGCCGACTCGCGGAGCCATTGCTCGATATGATGCCCTTGAGCGGGAACCTCCATCCACCAATTACTCCGAAAGCGACTTGAATCCCATGCGTACTCTCTTGCGATATAAGCAAGATGACGTAACGCGGGAACGGAATGCAAATGGCCTCGCCATTCATTCAGAAAGGGAATCACATCTTCGGTTACCAGCGCCAAAGCACAGAGATATTCCGTCATATAGCAATGGCACGGATATGAATTCAGCAGGATTTTTCCCCATGTTTTGAGAAAGCTCTCCACTGCGTCTTGCTCCGTTTGAGGCCAGGCTCGCCACTCGCCATATCGCAATTTCCCGAACACTATCTCATTGTCAATTTGGATTGGCGCATCGGAGGCTTGGAGTTCAACAATGCGCGGCAGGAAATGGCGAAAGTCATCCGCATCGCCCCAAGTCGTCATCGCCTTGAACGCGAATTTGTATAAATCGTCTCCCGTCAACTCTCGCAATCTCTTCCGTTGAAGCATTGCATTATCGGCATCAGAGACGCAACACGGGCAGCCTTCGACGTGAGGCTGCAGGCGATATTTGCCGAAGACATGATACAGACCGTAGATGCTTTTCTGTATTTGTACATGTGAATCTTCAATTGAGGTCGGGTGGTTCATACCACGTTTCCTTTTTGTGCATCCGTTTTCCACTCAATGCTGCAACAAAAACTCGCGCATATTCAGCAGGCTCCACTATTTCCGCTTGGGTCTCAGCGCTGCCCTGGGCAAGTGACGCCGAACTTCCTTGCGAATGCGGCGAGCAATCGCGACGGCTTTGCGGGCCTCGGCGAGAGAAATATCCAAACCCGCGTCTGGGTATCGTATCACAGTCGCATATTCTGTCATTTGATCTCGAACGCTGCTGTCCAATTCGGGTCGAAGCTCTGCGGGAATCAATTCCATCAGCACCTGCAGGTTATGTGTCTTTGAAAAGGATATGGATCGAGCGACCAGAAAACGCCTTCAGGTATTTCTCAACACACTGCTGACAATGGAAACAAACCGTATCCGTTGGACCTTCCTCACCCAACTTCAGGGTATGCGCCGCATTCTTGAGGTCATTATCCGCCTTGATAATCCACTCTCGCGCCACCAACGCAATATCGTCAGGATCGGGCATAGAGCACCTTGCCCTCCTGCACCGCTGGCCATTCGATCGTGCCGATGATCTCCTTACGCCAGGCGAAATCTTCCGGTTTGGAGACGATGATGTCGATCGGGACCACGAAGTCACGCAGGGTCTGGCGGATCTCGATGCGCTTGTCGCGCACGCAACCCTCCACCGGCATCACCACTAGCAAATCGACATCACTATCCGGCCCGGCTTCGCCGCGCGCGTGCGAGCCGAACAGGATGATCTGCTCCGGCTTGAATTCTTTGACAATGCGCCGCACCATGCGGTCGATGCACGCCTTCGTCGCGGGTAACTTGATACGTTGGGCCACGGTTCACCTCCAAAGCTCGAGTCAATGCTGTAACAAAAACTCGCGCGTGTTCAGCAGGCTCCACATCACGCCGCGCAGACCCTCGGCGGGGGTTGGCGATTCGCTCATGTACGTCATGCACGCTTTGCGTTCGGCGTCGCTGGGCAGGCGGCTCAGGGTCACAAGGTAGATTTCGTCAATGCGTTTCGCGTCGTCGGTGTGCGACTTCAGGATGCGGGCGACATTGCCCTTGTCGTCGGCGATTTTTTGGCGAACGCGCGGGTGGTTGGCGATGCTCAGCACTTGCAGCACCGAGGCGTTTGAGTCGCGCTCGCAGTCGCATTGCACGCCGCTGTTGCGCTGCGGACGGCCGAACTGCTCCAGCATGAACGTCACGAACGCGTTCTTCGGCGGATACGGAATCTCCACGGTCTTCCACACCGCCTTCCAGTGATAGAACTTCATCTCCATGTCTTCGCTCACACCCGTCGCCTGATTCAGCGAGTCAACGAGCACCTCGGCCGGTAGACGGCGGAAATAGAAGTAGGCGTAGTTCGAGCGATCGGTGCGGTTTTCGGCCACCGCGTCGCTCGATTGCTGATACGTGCGGCTCGCCAGAATCGTGCGATGCAGCCAGCGCAGGTCGTACTTCTTCTTGATGAAGCCCTGGCACAGTTCGTCGAGCAGTTTCGGATGGCTCGGCGGATTCAGCGGCGACAGGTGATCGGGCGGATCAATGATGCCGCGACCCATGTAATGCGCCCAAACGCGATTGACGATCGACTTCGCGAAGAACGGATTGTCGGGCCGACGCATCCAGGCGACAACCAGGCCACGCG
Source organism: Gemmataceae bacterium (assembly GCA_009697105.1). Lineage (GTDB taxonomy): Bacteria > Planctomycetota > Planctomycetia > Gemmatales > Gemmataceae > SIAQ01. The sequence continues at coordinate 7,298 of SIAQ01000114.1, forward strand.
GGTCTTGATCTTTGGCGATGTCGAGGTTTTTCGTGTCGCCGAGCATGCGGTAGACTCGCGACTCCTGCGTGCCAAGCGGGCTGGTGACCTTGGCGATGCGATCGGCGGCTGCGGGCAGATGCTGTACCTCCGCGTGCATGATGCGTCGGCCGATCTCCGGCAACACTTTCGCACGGCGTTCCAGGGTTCCGACTTCCAATTGAAATTTCTTCAGAGCCTCCTGTGCAGCAGTGCTCTTTGTGCCCTTCGCCTCGGCATCGAGTTTCTTGCCGACGGTATCGCGCATCTGCTTGGCTTGATCGGCGAGCTTCTTGGATTCCGCGTTCATGTTCTTGACATAGGCGGCGGCTTCGGGAAATTGTTTCTCGTTGCCGCCCTGGAAGCCGGGCTGACGCACATGCATGAAGAAGTTGGCGAAGCTGAGCAGATCGTCCTGCTGCCAAACATCGTGCGGATGGCGATGGCATTGTGCGCATTCGAGCCGAAGACCGAGGAAAGCGTGCGCGACTTGCAGCGTACCCGACACGCCCGCAGACGCGCGGCGTTGCCAGTAGAGGTCGAGCGTTTGGCGCTTGCTGTAAAGCTCGATGTCCGTCCGCGGCGTCGTGTAGCCTTCGCTCACGGCGACGACTTCCTTGCCCCACGTTTCAAGCGGTCGGCCCTCGCGGCTCGTCGCCGTCAGGATGCGTTCGACGAGTTGATCGTACGGCGTATTCTCCTCCAGGCGAGCGCGGATCCATTGTTGAAAGCGCGGCGCGTCTTGCTCCATGCTCATGCCGTCGGCGTAGACACCGTAGTCGTTGCCGTTGAGGATGTCGCAGAATTTCAGCGTCCACACCGCCGCGTGGCCGGGTTGCTTGAGCAACTCGTCGATCTTGCGTGATCGTTTGTCGATTTGCTTGTCGGCGAGAAACTTGCGAACGTCATCGGGCGTGGGAAGTTCGCCGGTCACATCGAGCGTGATACGGCGAAGGAACGTCACGTCGTCGGCCAGATCCGCATGCGGTATGTTCAAGCGTTTCAGCTTTGCGAGAATGTGCTGATCGATAAAGTTGTGCGGTTTGACATTCAGCACGGCCATCGCGCCATCGCGCGGCGCCAGTACAAGCGAAATGGCTGATTCGGAACGAAACCGCACGAGCAGCGCCGCATCGCCGGCTGATTTGACAACGACCTGTCCGTCACGATCGACGGTGGCGATGGCGCGATCCATGCTCTCGAAGGTGCAGAGCCGCGTCACGTCCCCAACGCTGCCATCTGCGAATGCCGCCGTCACTTTGAGGCGATACGTACCACCGGGCTTGGTGGTTTGCTCACCAGGAATTATCGTGAGTTTCTTCAGACGCGATTGCTCGACAGCGTCAAGCGGCGAACCGGCGGCGATCCAGCGACGCAGCAGTTCGTAATCCGGGCTGCCGACCTCCATGCGTCGGCCTCCCGCGTGAGCGATTTCGCCGGTCGCCTTCAGCAGCAACAGGCTGTTGGCCGGATCGTTGAGGTTAAGCCGCCGACCGCCGATGTCGCGAAGCATGCGAGTATGATCGAGAGCGGGGTCCGCACCGAACAGCGTCAAGCGAAAGCCGTTCTGCCCGTTGACCGCGCCGTGGCAACCGCCGCTGTTGCAGCCTAGCTTGCTGAACACCGCCGACACCTCGCGGCTGTAGCGCGGCGTTTCGTCGGCGTGCACTACGGTGATCGTGCTGCTGCCAATCAACAGCAACATCCATCGGATCAAGCCAACGCGATTTGCAAAAAGCGTCATGGGATTTCTCGGCGAAGGTAGGACTAAGCGACACTCGTGGCCATGAGAGAATTCTATCCTCGCTTCATGATTATCGCCACCGACAACTGTGGATTATTTTACGTGAACCGCCCGCACCAACGACAGGAATGCGCCCTATCGCTCGATAGCCTAGCCAACGGGCGCTTGGCCAACAGCCGGTGGCCAAGCGATTTTGCACTATTCCCCAGTTCTTTATGCGGCTGTAGGGGATGTTGACCGCGAAGCCGGGTGAGGGAGGGGTGGCGTCTGAATGCAATATTTTTGTCTAGGTATAGAAAGAATGCAACGATATCACACCTACCCCAGCACCTCACGCCGTAACTCACCATCACCCGCGATCGGATACGGCCGGCCCAAGGCATCGAGAACGTGCGTGTGCGGGTCGATGCCGAGCAGGTGGAAAGCGGTGGCGAGGATGTCTTTCGGCGAGACGGGCGTGTCGCGGACATCGCTGCCAATGCTGTCGGAACTGCCGACGACTCGGCCTTTGGCGATGCCGCCGCCGGCGAGGACGCTGGAATAGACGCGCGACCAGTGGTGCCGGCCCGCGCCGCGAGGGCGCGAGTCGATGCGCGGCGTGCGGCCATGTTCGCTGATGCACAGGACCAGCGTATCGTCCAGCAGGCCGCGCTGGCGGAGGTCGTCGATTAGCGTGGGATAGGCGAGATCGAAGCCGGGGAGGAGATATTCCTTGAGCCGCGGGTAATGGTTGTTGTGCGTGTCCCAGGCGCAGTTGCCGAATTGACCGTAACCGTCCCAGAAAACGGAGACGAACTTCGTGCCGGCCTCGACCAAGCGCCGAGCAGCGAGGCACGATTGGCCGAACAGCGTCATGCCGTAGCGTTCTCGCAGCGGCATCGGTTCGCGGGCGATATCGAGGGCGTGATGCACGGCATTCGACGTGAGCAGACTGTAGGCACGCTGCCGGTGGTGGTCGTAAATGCTGCCCGTGGAATCGAGCCTTCGTTGAGCCTGCTCGAACTGGCTGAGCAGCGATTGGCGAAGATTCAAGCGTTCGACGGGCACATCGTCGCGCAGTCGGCTTTCGGTCGAGAGGATGAATCGGCCATCGGGCAGCGTGCCGCCGAATGGGTCGTGAAAGTCGCGCGTTTGGCCGTCGGTGTAGCGCGGGACGGTGCGCGTACCAAGGCCGGTGAAGTCGGTCCAGAGCGGATCGTGGGCCTGGCCGAGGAAGGCGGCGAACGGCCCGGCGTTGACGAGCAGTTCGGTCTTCGAATTCAGCATCCACGGCAGGGCGATATTGCGTGGCATCCCGGATTCACGCTGCCGCCGCGCGAGATAATCCACGACCGAGCCGATGTAGGGCCAATGCCGACTGTCGCGCGGGCGGTTTTCGAGTTCCGGCGTGTACGTCGGAATCCCGCTGACGGCATAGGCGACGCCGTGTTCCGCGTAGCGATGCGTCATCGAACGCACGACGGTCACCTGATCCATAATCTGAGCTGTTCGCGGCAACAATTCGCAAACGCGCACGCCGGGGACGACCGATGGGATCGAGCCGATCTCGCCGCGAATCTCGGCGATGGCGTCGGGCTTCGGGTCAAACGTCTCGTGTTGCGGCGGCGAGCCATAGAGAAAAATGAGGATGCACGCCTTCGCCTGCCCGAACCGCGGCGCGGCCGATGAGCGCTCGGCACCGAGTGCGAAATGATCGGCCAACCCGAAGCCAAACGCCCCGAGGCTGCCCAACGAGAGAAACTCGCGGCGCGACAGGCCATCACACAATCGCCGCGGCGAACCGAGTAGGTTTAGCATGGGGATGCTCCGAATTCATATAGCCCGCCATTTATGGCGAGTTTTCGTCGATCACATCAATCCCTGAATCGGCTGGGCGCGGAACATTTCATACGGCCGGCCATCGGTGTCGTTCCATGTTGTGTCGTGTGGGATGCCGAGTGCGGAATAGAGCGTGGCAGCGAGGTTCTCGGGCGTTTGGCGATCAGCGATTGGCTGGGCGCCGATGCGATCCGATGCCCCAATGACGCGACCGCCCTGCACGCCGCCGCCGGCGATCATCAGGCTCATCACCGGGCCCCAATGGTCGCGGCCGGCATCGCGGTTGATGCGCGGCGTGCGGCCAAATTCGCCAGTTACGATCACCAGCGTGTCGCGCAACATGCCGCTGGTGTGCAGGTCGTCGAGCAGTGCGGAGATTGAGCGGTCAAAGTGCGGGAAGAGATTGTCGCGGAGGTTGACGAAGTTCCGGCGATGCGTGTCCCACGTCGAATTCTTGCCGAGGTTGACCTGCACCAGGCTGACGCCGGCCTCAACGAGCCGATACGCCATGAGCAACGACAACCCGAATTTGTTACGGCCATAGCGAGCCAGGATGCGCGGGTCGGCGCGCTCGACTTCGAAGGCGCGGCGCGTGCGTGGGTCGTTCAGGACAGCGATCGCCTGTTGACGATGGCGATCCATTCGCTGGGATTCGGCACTGCGGTCGAGTTCGCGGCGCTGTAGCTCGATCGATTCGAGCAGACCGAGACGCCCACGCAAGCGATCCGCACCGCCGTCGGGCAAGGTTAAGGTCGGCGTCTCGAAGATGGTTGCCGGTTCGTGCTCGAAGGCGGCGCCTTCAAAGCGAAAACATTGCGGGCAGGCGCCGTTGCCGAGCGCGCATTTGGTGGCCATCGGCAGATGCCAGGCCTCCCAGCGCGGCCCCAGCCGACCCGCATATTGCCCGGGCCGAACCTTGCCGGCTTCGTTGATGCTCGGTTCAGGTAGGACGGCAGAGACGGGAAGATTATTGCGTCCGCGGCCTTGCTTCGCGAAGTTGACGAGGGCAGGCATCGACGGCCATTCGTGCGGGTTCGGCACGTTCTGCGTCGAGAAGCCCACGGGCAGATCGAGCCGGCCCGTCAGTAACATGTGGCATGCAACTTCGTGGCCGTCGCTGCCGGTGGCCATCGAGCGAATGATCGCGTACTTATCGGTCCGCTGAGCGAGCATCGGCAAGTGCTCGCAGATGCGGATGCCTGGTGTGCGCGTCGCAATCGACTGGAATTCGCCGCGAATCGTGTCGGGCGCGTCGGGCTTGAGATCGAAGCTATCGTGATGCGAAAGCCCACCGGTCAAGAATACGAAGATCACAGACCGAGCACGCGGCGTTCGGGCGTTCGCCTGGCTTTGAAGGGCCGCAACATCGCCCATGCCCAAGCCGCCGAGCAGCCCGATGGCACCGGCTTGCAAAGCGGCACGGCGTGTGGGCGGGGATTGGGGTGTGTTGGTCATTGACTAACCCTGTTTCGTTAACTGAGCGAAGTAAGTTCAACGCAATTGCCATCGGGATCTTCGACAACAGCCCGGCGTCCCCACGGCGAATCGGTTGCTTCGCGGAGGATGCGCATGCCACGGCTGCGGATCGCATCAACGGTTCGGTCCAGAGCAGGCACACGGAAGCCGATGCGTGTAGCAGCCAGCCCGGCATTTTCTCGCCGCGGATATATCTCGAAAACTACGGAGCCAAGGATGCAGGCATAATGACGTGGGCCTCGGCCGTGCTGTTCCTCAGCGAAGGACAACCCAAGGAGAGCGTAAAAGTCCTTGGCCGCTTCGATATTGCTGCTCTGCAGGACGATCAGCGATAGCGCCGGTAATTCGGCTGTGGGTGGTTGCATTGGGTAGACATCTTTGGTGATTCACTATCGCGAATTGTAACGCGATTCGGGCGAATTGCAATGATGAATTTCGTGACGCACCAAATTCACCAAATTCACAATTGGCCACTGAGCGAACGCGATCCTGGCTGTTGGGCTCATAGTGGCCGTGCGTTGATGCTAAGACGATTTCGTTGTCGGAATGCGCACTGCGAGATCATCGCCTTCACCCTGGTCGTCCTTGCCGTTGATGCCGACGCTGTACAACAAATATCCTGCGTCGTTTGGGCGGTATATCATCGCCTTGCTACTCATGAGGTCCGTGGGAATTGTTGCAAGATACTCTGGTGCGAGCGCCGCCAGCGTCTTTGGGTAGCCGCCTTCGTCACGCTTGTAGGCGGCGAGCGCGAATGCCAGGCGTAAGTTGCTCTGCCCTTGGGCTGAGCGATCAGCTGCGTGCTGGACCTTTTGTGCACTCAGACTGAATACGACTAACATCACATCGCCGACAAACGAGACATTTATCTTGTTTTTTTTCTGAATCGCTTTGGTAATTGCCTCCGAATCTCCAAACTTCATCTTAAGCATCCCTAACTCGGTATCGATCTGGAGCAATTCGCTTTCTCGTTTCGCTCGGTCCTTGAGCCGCATCGCGGTCGACGTGCGCGTGAAGTATTGATTCACGCGGCGCAAGGCCGGATCGATGTCAAAATCCAATCGTGCGATCTTTGATTTACTCTCGGCCGCAGAAGTGACGATGAACTCGAGTCCGAAGCGATCAACAAATACAGTAGCTATTTCAAGCACAATAAATCGCTCGCCTCGATCAACGTGGTCGGCCAGGACCGGCAACAGCGGAAGGTCTCCCAGGTCGCGCAGGCATTTCTTGATGACTTTGGTGTCAGGTTTGGCGTGATCGAGAAACGCAAGGTCCGCCGTGACCGTGATTTGATCGATGCTGACACCGACCAGACCTTCAATCAAGGTTCCTCCATGTCCGATGTGCCTGCCGATCCGATGGCAGGCCAGAAGGTCGCTCCAGGCGTCATCGTAGCGTCCTTCGCTGATGCGAAACTGCGACCGAGCTATTAAGGCGACAACCAGCTCGCGGACTCCCTGAATGCCAGGAAGCAGAGCGGCCATCAAGGGACCGCGCTTGCCGCTCGTACCGGGCGTCACCAGCGGGTTGTACCAATGTGACCGTTTCCCCGCCTCGATGGCCAATTTGAGCGGATTTTCGTTTAACTTCAGCCAATCAACTATATCGGGACGCTGTTTCGAGGTCCAAGGACGTGTCGTGGCCTCATGCAAGTTGTCGTAGAACCTTTCCAATCGCTGCTTCGAGGCGTCCTTCAAATGTTCCTTGACGAATTGGTTAGCTTGAACAAAGTACTCGCCTTTCCTTGGCGGCGCGGGGATTTTCATGGCCTGGAAGTAGCCATCGGGAATGTTCGCACTATCGGGATGAGGACCGAGGGCATTCCACATCAGAACGTTCCCGTTGTTGTCCGGCGTAACACCGTTGCTTAACTCTGCGTTCAGAGCGGCTTGGTAATCGACATAACCATACGGATCTATTGGCTCGATTACGTGCGTCGTTTCCTTGCCGATCGTGAAACTCTGCTTTCGTTTCCCGTCAGGTTTCTCTGGTTTGTTTTGAACTTGCGCATAGCAGACATCAGCGCCGGCCAAAAGGATGGCCAATGCCAGTATCGAGGCCGCGTTGCGTTCCATGACGTGATCTCCGGATGAGGCAGTCCTGGGGTGGTTGGTTCTTGAACTTTCAATTGAACCTGGGATTGGTTGTAACGCGCATCCGCCAAACTGCAACGAAGTACTTCGATTCATTGGCCGGATCAATAATCCGCCACCGAGCCGTCACGATGCCGTGTGCCCGGCCAACGGTAGCGCTGCGGTTTGCGCGATTCGGCTTCGAGCAATTTTTCATCGACGACAACGCCCAGGCCCGGTCCCGGCGGCAGGCCGATGTAGCCGTCGGCGTCGAGTTTCCAGTCCATGCGAGTGAGGCCGCGCGGGTTGAAGCCGTGGCTGTCGGGGTAGAATTCGTGGATAAGGAAGAACGGTATCGACGCCACGACGTGCAGACTCGCCGCAATGCCGAGGAAGCTGGCGGTGCAATGCGGCGCGAGCGGGACGTGGTACGCCTCGGCGAGCGTCGCGATCTTCTTCATCGATGTGATGCCGCCGGTGTGACAGCAATCGGGTTGCAGCACGTCGAGACAGCGGTTCTGCAGATACGGAATAAACTCCCAGATGCCGCGATCGCGTTCGCCGGCGGCCAGCGGGATCGAGATGTTTTCCTTCAGCCGTTTGAACACCTCGATGTTGCCAGGCACGGCCGGTTCTTCGATGTAGAGCACATCATACGGCTTCATCGCATTGGCGAGCTGGATCAGCGTGGCGGGCGGGATCGCGCAATGCGCGTCGAACATGACGGCGCCATTCGGGCCGACCTTTTGCCGAGCCGCACGGATCGCCGTCAGGATGCGTTCGATGTCTGCGGGCGTGCCGGTGTGCTCAAACAGGCCGGGGTTCGGCACCTTGACGGCTTGCGGCGTGTGATACACACGGATGCGATCCCGGCACGGCCCGCCGAGCAGGCGATAGACTGGCACGTTCCACAACTTGCCAGCGATGTCCCACAGAGCCATATCGATCGCCGCGAGCGCGTGCATGAGGAACGGCCCGCCGCGGATGTTGCGGTGCGAGCGAAAAATCTTCTGCCAGAGATATTCGATGCGCGTTGGGTTCTCGCCATCGATCAATGCGAAGAGCGCTTCGACCAGCGGCTTGGCGACACGCGGATCGACACCTTTGAGATCGCCCCACCCGACGATGCCGTGATTGGTTTCGAGCTTGACGAAGACGCAGGGATTGACCCACGTCGCCGTCAGCCGCGTGATGCGAATGGAGGACGAGCGATCGCCAACCTCTGCCGCGGGGTTCTGGGCGGCGGTCAGCGCTTCGTCGATGTGCGTGACGCTGGTGGTGACGGTTTCGGTGAGCGTTGAGGTGATCATGAAATCTATGGTAGCCCGACAAAAGTGAGCGGACAAGGCGAGGAGGGGATTTGGTTTTCGTCAGCGCCGCGCACGAAGTTAGCGGTTTCGAGTCAGCGATCATGCCGAGCTCGAACCGCTTACTTCGTGCGCGGCTCTGACGATATCGGAATTCGCGTCAGAGCCGCGCACGCAGTAAGCGGTTGGACATCGCGCTATCGCGCTGAGTTTCGCCCACTTACTTCGTGCGTGGCTCTGACAACTTTGCGAGTTACTTTTTCGGCGTCGCCGGTGGATTCGTCACTGGCGTTTCGTAACCGCCGTACGGAGAATATCGATCGGGAAGCCCGTAAGGCGGCAAGCCCCCCATGTTCAACGGAACCGCCCATTGCATGGTAGAAGGCGGAAAAACGGGAACGTACTGGATGCGACCAGAATTCACTGTATAGCTATGGCCCTTGTAATACGCCACCCAGTCAATCTCTTGCGGAGCCACGGCGGATTGAGCCGCCTTGTAAAGCTTCATCCACGTCCGTGGAGCCTCGTCAGCGATTGACGGTCCAAACGCGGCACAGATCGACAAAACGAGCGAGAACATGGCATTCTCCCAAAAAGTTCACGGTATTCGATGTAATCGTTATCGGCGGAATAATCGGCAAAGTTTAACGCTCCATACAATTCTTTCATATCGCCATTCAATCGGAGATCCCCACCATGCCACGTTTCGCGTTTGCCGTCCTCTGCATATTAATCGCGATTCTCCCATCATCTGCGGGCGAGCAGTATGGGGCGAAACGCACCAACATCGATCTCGGCAAGCACAGGGGCTTCATCATACATCCCGCGAAGTTGCCGGCGGACGGGGCCAGGCCGTGGGTTTGGTATGCGCCAACCATTGGCAGTCATCCCAACAAGAGCAATGAGTGGATTCTGCGCAAGCTGCTCGATCACGGCTTTCACGTCGTCGGCGTGAACGTCGGCGAGTCGTCCGGCAGCCCGGCGGGGCGGAAAGTGTTCTCCGATTTTCACCAGCATCTCGTGCGCGAATTCAAGCTCGACGCCAAGGTACGGTTGCTCGCCCAGAGCCGTGGCGGATTGATGTTGTACAACTGGGCGGCGGAGAATCCGGACAAGGTTCGCTGCATCGTCGGCATCTATTCCGTCTGCGATCTACGCAGCTACCCTGGCCTGAAGAACGCCGCCGGCGCGTACGGCCTGACGCCCGCCGAGTTAGAGCAGCAGCTGACCAAGCACAATCCGATCGATCGCCTCGAACCGCTGGCGAAGGCGGGCGTGCCGATCCTGCATATTCATGGCGATGCCGACAAGGTTGTGCCGTTGGAGAAGAATAGCCAGGTCGTGCATGATCGCTACCGTGCCCTCGGCGGCAAGATGCAGCTCATCGTCGTGCCGGGCAAAGGCCATGCGGAGATCGCGGAGTATTTCCAGGAACCGCGGCTCGTGCAATTCCTGCTCGTTGGCGCGTTCACGAACTGAAAACGTGCCATGCCACTCAAATTCATAGCCACGGAATAAACACGGAAGTGACACGGAAAGAATCCAAGAATTGTGCGATCTCATTCTTCGCGAATATCTTTGCGAATCGCGCAGATTTACTTTGTGCAAATTCAAAATACGAAGCACGAAAGAGCGAAATCACGAAAGGGAAACACGAGAGTGTTTTTTCGCTCTTTCGCTCTTTCGGACTTTCGTGATTCTGTATTTGTTGCAACTTGTCCGTGCCGTGCTTAACGTGGTTAATACTTTACAAACCCTGTCGCGCTTTCATTTCGTCGATCAATTGACGCACCAGCGTAATTGGGCGTTGCACTTCCGGCGATGACAGGTTCTGCAATTTCGCGAAATACTGTTCGGCCCGCTGAAGGCCCTTGGCCTGTCGCTCTACGGGCACGTGGGTAATGTCCATGAGATTATCGAAGATGTCAGCGAGCTTGCAGACCTGAACCTGCCAGGGCGCTTGCAGTAATCGTTCCAGGTAAACGCGTTCCCGTTCATCGTCCGGCAGGCGTTTGTCCTTCGTGAGGTCGGCGACCCAACCCGCGATCTCGTTGCCATAGCGGTGGGCAAGATCGTCGAAATCAGTAGTCGTGTCCTCGATGGTGTCGTGGAGCAGAGCCGTGATGTGCATGCGCGGGTCGTCGAAGCCGAACACTTCGCGAACGACCAGGCAAACGCGAAACGGATGGCTGGCGTAGGGCGTTTCGCCGTCCTTGCGGTATTGCCCGTCATGCGCTCGTGCCACGAATGAGGCGGCTTCGAGCAGTCGGCGGTACGTGGCGTCAAGCGTGTGCATGTTGGTCCCGAGAGGGTAAAGCAAATCCGGCTGGCGATTTTCTCTGCGGTTGGTTATACGGCATTTTCGTTGTTTGACGCCCTGCCACGCCACGGAGAAACGGATGTCCCAGGTTGCCTCGTCGTCCGCGCTGATGCGACGCTCATGGTTTTCGCATGCTTGCCGAATTTGCGTTGGCTTCCCCGTCCTCGCGATCTGTGCGGCCGTCCTGGTCAACGCATTCGCCTTGGCGACGTTCGAAATACCGACCGGCAGCATGGCGCCGTATCTCGTCGGACATCATCGCCGATGCACCTGTCCACGATGCGGAGTCACCTTTTCCGTCGGACGCCATGCCGAGGATCGCGTCGGGGCAGGGGAATCGCGGTTCTATCGCAAGATATTCTGCCAGCAGTGCGGCCAGTTTCCCGTGCAACTGAGTGATGAAGAGGAGACGCCCGGCGATCGCGTTGTCGTCAATAAACTAACCTATCGTTTGCAAACGCCGGCCCGCTGGGAGGTTGCTGTCTTTCGCCTATTCGACTCAATTTTCGTCAAGCGAATCCTCGGTCTGCCCGGCGAAGAAATTGAGATTCGCGAGGGCGATATCTTCATCAACGGAAAGCTGTGTCGCAAAACGTTGGATGAAGCGCTGGCGATGCGCATGCTGTTATACGACAGCAAAATAGGCACCGCTTCGACAGCATCCGACGCACGTTGGGAGCGAGACTTTGACGGCAACATGTTCGTTCTTGACGGACGCGCTCAGCCGGCAACGCTGGCATATCGCAACTTCGATATCGACGGCCAAAAATGTGAGCCGATCCGCGACGAATACTCCTATAACGGCGGCACCCAGGCCAATTGCGAATACGTGCACGATTTTCTTGTGACATGCGAACTCGACGTGCGCGAGAGCAGCGGTGATGGCGAAATCGTGCTTCAACTCTGCGACGGCGGCGACTGGGCGAGCGTGCGTATTCCGGTCGGTGCGCAAAAAGGGTGTCAGAACGCCCTTTTGTCCGTCGTGGTGGCTCTTGTCGATCGCCGTTTGACGCTTGCTGTGAATGGCGTGACATGGTCGCAGACCGACCTTCCCGAATCCAGTCAGCGTGTCGCCGTCGAGAGACCGTTCCGCCTGGAAGCTCATGGTGTTCGCGTCACGCTTGCCGGCTTCCAACTGTATCGCGACGTGTACTATGGGCAACAGGGCGTTAATGGGGTACGTGGCAAGGCTGTTCGTTTGGGCACGGGGCAATACTTTGTACTGGGAGACAACAGTCCGCGCTCTGAGGACAGCCGACATTGGCCCGACGCCGGTCGTATTGCTGCCGGTAACCTGATTGGCCCGGTCGAGCGCCGAATTTTGAGTTTGCGCTAGATTTTTCGTGTTCGGCCCAAGTGTTCGCATGGGATATTTTGAGCACAAAGCCACAAGCGGAATACAGCATCGCCCTACTTTTATCGTAACCAGGGATATTCGCATGTCCGATGAGATGCCGTCGCCCCCCGCTGATTCGACGAATACTCCCCTGCCGGCGCCGATTCCCGTCAGCGTGGTCAGTGCGACGCCGATGCAACTCCCACCGATTCCGCTCGATCCGACCTCGGCCAAGCCCAGGCCCAGGCCCAAGCCGCATTCGGCATTCGACGCCAAGAAGCCCGCTCTCGAATCGCGAGATTCGTTTCGCGAGTTGATCGAGACAGTTGTCTTTGTCGTCGTGCTTGTGTTGATGCTGAAGACCTTCCTTGCCGAAGCGTTTGTCATTCCCACCGGCTCCATGGCCGACACGCTATTGGGATACCATCACAAAGCAGTTTGCGAGAAATGCAGATCAACGAACCTGCTCAACGCCAGTTCCGAGGCTGAGCCGAAGGAAGGCTTCCACGCCTATGTGGTAGTGCAATATCGGTGCGAGAACTGCGAGCACTGGAACCATCGGTTCAGAGACCCTAACGAACGGTGATGACTCATCCGAGCCTGAGCCCCAGCCTTAAGTTTTACCACAACTTTTTTTTCGTTTTGCGTTGGGCGGCGCGATAACCGTCGACCATGGCCTGAAGCTTCTGCCAGCCACGCCAGAGCGTGATCCAGCCGGGGAAACCATCGCACTTGCGATTTTGATGTCCGCCGAGG
>SIAQ01000115.1 GCA_009697105.1 Gemmataceae bacterium
GTCAAGCGTACTCGCGCCGAAGCACCGCTCCCTTGCAAACGCGCGGTGCGTCGGCGCGAGTACGCTTGACGCACCCTACGGGAAACTAAGCCGCAAGCGGCATTCAAAAATCGCTGATTCGCGCGTGAAAAATCGGAATAATCGGTCACTTCGATTTGACTGCGCCAATTGTGCAACCTACGTTTGGGTGTCAAACGAATCGCGTGCGGTTGGCCGACCAACGGAAACATCGTCGCACGCGAATCTCCTCAAATAGTCCTCGAAATGGCAAAACCGTCGCGAGGCGGTGACGCAAAGCTATGGGCCTGTTACTCAGGTCGCCAGGCTACCGAAGGGATGTCTGATTCCGAGCGATTCGCTCCGCAAGATCAGCTCCATCTACCACGAGGGATGAGGGACTTGGGACAAAGATCCCAAGCCAGGGCCGGTTTCCCGTGTGAAGGGAGCAGTCATGCGGAATTGGTACGAAGCTGTCATTCAATTTGTTAAACGTGAAGACGGTCCGACCGCGGTTGAGTATGCGGTCATGCTGGCCTTGATCATCGTGGTGTGCCTTGGCGCGATCACGACTCTCGGCCAAAACGCCAACGGCACGTTCAAAAACGTGGGGCTTAACGGCACGCTTTCGTCAGCGTCCTAAGTCACCCACGTTGATCCTTCGCCGGGTGGCGACAGGATGGGTTCATCGGTTTCTTTTTCACAAATGAGGATGTTCAATGCGTACGTTCACCGAAGCTGTGGTTAATTTCATCAACCGTGAAGACGGCCCGACCGCCGTCGAATACGCGGTCATGCTGGCCTTGATTATCGTGGTCTGCCTGGCGGCGATCACGACCCTCGGCCAAAACGCCAACACGACCTTTACGACCGTTGGCACGAAGATCGGCTCCGCCTCGAGCTGATTGATTGCGAAAAAAGGTTCGCTCGCTTTGTTTGTGACTTTGCGAATCGCATGTTGCGATTCGTGTATTAGGCTCCCGCAGGCGTTCTTCCCAGAAGTTGGCGCCACAGGGAATAGTGGATACGGGTTTCAGTGAAAGGACAACCCCAATGCGTAAGTTTACCGAAGCCGTCGTCAATTTCATCAAACGTGAAGACGGCCCGACCGCCGTCGAATACGCGGTCATGCTGGCCTTGATTATCGTGGTCTGCCTGGCGGCGATCACGACCCTCGGCCAAAACGCCAACACGACCTTTACGACCGTTGGCACGAAGATCGGCTCCGCCTCGAGCTGATCCGCGAGACCATGAACACGATGGGGCCCACGGCCCAGGCAGTACCAAGCCGCGGAGCCTTCGAGCTGCGCGGCTTTTTTTGGCTTTCCCATATTGCCCGCCATTTTGGGCGGGTTGAAAACCGATCCCGCCATAAATGGCGGGCTATATGGGAAAATGATGACATCCCCGTAACCAGAAGACACAAGGATTCCCCTATGTTCGACAAGCCTCTTTTGCGCGTGGAAAATTGGCCCGTGCTCGTGATTTCCGTCGGCATGCTCGCCGCTGGCATTATCGATTGGTGGAAGTTCAAGGTTCCCAACAAGCTTACCTTCACCATCATCGTCACCGGTTTGCTGCTCGGGCTGGCGAATACGATCGGTCTTGGCGCGGGTGAAGGCGGCATCGGCTCGGCGTTTTTCGGCACCTGCCTCGGCTTCATCCTGCTCATCCCCGTCTATGCCATCGGCGGAATGGGCGCGGGTGACGTCAAAATGACGATGGGCTTCGGCTCCTGGATTGGTGCCTTCTACGGCATCAACACCGGAGCCGACATCGACGGCGCCAGCATTATCTTCTGGGCTTTCCTCTGTGGCGTGATGGCCGGCGGCGTCATCGGCCTCGGTATGATCGTGCTGCGCGGCCAATACCAGCAGAACGCCCAGCATGTTCGCGAAATCGTTGGCGATATGTTCAAAGCGAAGAGCATCGGCGAAGTAGCCGACAAGGCGAACGCACGCAGGCCACGCTGGCATCGCCTGCCCTATGGCGTACCATTATGCGTCGGCTTCCTTGGCTATCTGACCTATATTCACAACTTTAACTTCTAAGTTATTGCATCACGTCAGAGAACCCGGATTACCCGCATTACTATTACAGCCATTACGACCAGAATAACCGTAAAAGTTGAAGTTTCCAGTGTCTCCATGTCGAGTAATAATATTGGGGAGGTAGGTCCAAACAACCCGCCGATCCAAAACATCCTTGAGGTTGCTTCCATGAAACCGAAAACAATGATCCTGATGGGCCTGGCCATCGTATGCGGCCTCGGCGCCAGTTACATGACCAGCCGACTGTTGGCTGATCGTAAAACCGATGAGCCGGAAAAAATCGAGATCGTCGTCGCCAAGCGGTCGTTGAGCTTCGGCGAGCGAATTTCCAAACCGGAAGATATGTTCGAGATGAAAGCCGTCACCAAGGAAAGTGAACCGCCCGATGCGATTCGCGATCCCGAGCTTCTGAAAGGCAAGATCATCAAGCAGGGGCGCAACCGTGGCGACCATATTACGCTGGCGAATCTCTATGGAGGCGACGGCGTCGAAATTCCCGATGGCCATCATCTCGTTGGCTTGCCCGTGAACTTGCAGACAACGGCACATGGCTTGGCCACGCTGCCTGGCTCGCGGGTTGACCTTATTCTGCGCCGCCGCGGTCCGGATGACAAGACATCGTTCGCAATGGTAGTTCTTGAGAATGTGCTCGTTGTCGCGGCCGACGGTCGTGTCAACCGAGAAGGCGAAATCATCGCACCGGCTCAGGTCGTGAGCTTCGCGCTGACGGACGTTGATCGGCTTACGGTGAACGCCGCGCAAGACATGGGCATCCTGAGCCTGTCGTTGCGAAAATTAAACGACATGACGAAGACCAAGACTCCGATGATCACGGCGGAAGATGTGCTGGCGAGAAAAAAGGACGGCGATGTGAAGACCGTGGCTAAAAGCGTTCCAACTCCGCCGCCGGTGGTCGTGGTGGAAGCGCCCAAAGTGCCGGAACCGAAGCAGATCGTTGAGGAACCGCGCGTGAAGACGACTTCGTATTCCACGCTCATCATCAATGGCTCCCAGGTTCAGACGATCAGCGGTCAGTTCAACGACGACGGCGAACAGGTTGACGCCGAGCCGAGCATCCCGCGCAGCGGAGCGACTTGCGGCAACAAGAAGAAGAACGAAGAACCGTCGGATATGTATTAGGATTAAATCCCAGGGGTAAGGTACTCCGAACCCCTGGGATTTGGGCCCATGCAAGCGATTGATCCCAGGGGTGCGGAGTACCTCACCCCTGGGCTTGAAAAGTTGTTGGTTTCTGTTGTGTAGGGTGGGGCGTGTTCCCCACCTGGTTACTGGATCGGTGGGTGGCGACACTCACCCTGCACATCTCATATCAGAAGAGGTGAAAGGATGCACCGCTTGCATTTCGTGCCCCGTCTCGTCGTTTGCGGGAGCCTGCTCGTTATTCTATCGCTCGATATTGATACGCTCTCGGCACAAGCACAAGATTTGTTTCAGGCCAATCGCATTCAACTCCCCGAAGTCAGTGGCGGCGGCGGTGGTGGTGGCCCTGGCGCGAAGGGCGGTCCCGAAATCAAACAAGAGCTGCCCTACGTCATCATGACGGTCGGCAGTACCCAGACCTACCAGTTGCTGAACAAAGAAAAGCTTAAAAAGGTTGAGAACCAATTCGCCAAGGTTCTCATGGTCAGGCCGATCGAGAAGGACTTCACGTCGGTCCTTTTTGAAGCCGTCGGCCCAGGGCGAACCCACGTTCGAATCACCGGTGAATCGGGCCGCGTCGAGGAAGTCGACGTCGTTGTTGTCAGCGATCGCGTCAAGGAACTGCGTGACCTGATCCAGCGCAATGTGCCAGCGTCGTCGGTGCAGGTCAATTCGTCCGACAGCGGCAATACGATCGTCCTCACTGGCACGGTAGGCAGCGCCGAGGACGCTCGAATCATCGGGCAACTCGCGGCCTCTGTGAGCCAAAAGAAGTCGAAGGAGGACAAGGATGACATCGTTAACAACATCCGCATCGGCGGCGTGCAGACAGTCTCGCTCGAAGTCATCGTCGCGGTTGTCAATCGTTCGCATGCCCGCAACATGACGTTCAGCTGGTCGCAGAACGGCTCGAACTGGATGGTCTCCAGCCTGCTGGGCTCGCCATTTTCGGCTGCGAACTCGTTGGCCACTGCCGTTGCCGGTAGTAGCTTCTCCCAATCCCAAGGTGGTACCGCGAATATCCCGTTCGGCGTGCTGAATTCTTCCAACAGTTTCCTTGGGTTTCTACAGGCGCTAAGGACTGAGGGCCTCGCCAAGATCATCGCGGAGCCGCGCGTCACAACCTTGAGTGGCCGACCCGCGTTCATCATTAGCGGTGGTGAAACGCCGATCATCCTCTCCGGTGGCGTTGCTTCGCCGCCGAGCATCTCCTACAAACAATTTGGCACAGTCGTTCATTGCCTGCCTACGGTCCTGGGTAATGGCAAGATTCACTTGGAGGTACGCCCCGAGTTGAGCCAACTCGACTCCGCTGCTGGAGTAAGCGTCTCTGGCACGATCGCGCCCGGCTTCAAAACGCGAAGCGTCCAGGCAGCCGTTCAAATGGAAGACGGCCAAACCTTGGCGATCGGTGGACTCATCCAGAGCACCACCAACGCCACGATCACTCGCGTGCCGTTCTTGGGTGATCTGCCCTTTGTCGGCACCGCGTTTACGTCCAAGAGTTATGCCGAAGTCGAAGAGGAGCTCGTAATCCTCGTCACGGCGCGCCTGGCCGATCCGATCGACTGCACGAAGATTCCCCGCTTCCTGCCGGGTCGCGAAACCCGGAGGCCGGACGATTTCGAGTTTTTCCTCGAAGGCATCCTGGAAGCACCGCGCGGGCAACGCAATGTGCTGTTCCACCCGCACTACTATAAACCCGCGTTTCATGGCGCGTCGAACATTGGCCAAATTCCGTGCGGCCCGAACGGCTGTGCACCCGAAGCGAGCAGCGGTGGCAACGCCAGCCAGCCGCGCCCGACTAGTTCGGCGAACTCCGCCGTATCGATGCCCGTCATGACCACAATGCCCGTCGTAACCACAACGCCCGAAGTGCAGCCCTCCCCGACGCCGAAGGTTCAGATGCCGAACGATTCGACGCTGCCGGACATTTCGTCCTTTCCGTCAATTCGTGACATTTCGTCAAGCCTCGGCCCTGTGACGCCAGTCGTACCGACGATCCCGGTGCGTGAAACCGAGACCAGCCCCACGCTTCCGCCCATTGGCGGAACGTTACTTCCGCGATAGTTGTGGTCTGTGAAAAAGATGTGAGCAGTAACCAACAAGAAAGTCCCACGTGAAAGCGTGGGGCTTTTTTTGTCTACCGCGCTTCGTTTAGCCGCTCGCTTTCGGCGAGCGCGAATTGTACCGCACAACGGGTAGGCCGCGTTCGCCGAAAGCGAGCGGCTAAACGCAACTTTACACAAACAATTCCAAATCGCTTTGCGTCATCGGCTTGAGAAATTCGCAGCCCAAACGCCACATGCCATCGATTTGGTCCTGGGCATATACGACACGAACCATCAACGTGTGAACCATGCCGTTCGGGTGTTGCAGGTCGATCGCGAGATACGTGCCCGCCCGAAACGGGTAGCACAAGGTCACGCTAACCCCGCCCGGCGAGATGTCGTTGACCATCGCTCCCCACGAGAGCGTTTCGTTCGGCTCCATGGGATACGACGTGGCCTCCAACGTAATGGCATGGCGGACTTCGCCGCGCCTTTCGGCGTCGTGAAAATAGGGATTGCGTACGGGCTGCACCATGGCACCAGAAGATGTGCCAATCATGTGACAGTTTCTCTTGGTCTGTTTGGCGTTCGTTCCTATTCCGCGCTCAAGCCTAGGTCACAGGTTGCGAAGTGTCAATCGCGGCAAAATCCGAACAATTGGAACGCGCGTTATGGTCAGAGCCGCGCACGAAGTAAGCGGTTCAATTCCGCTCACTTCGTGTGCGGCTCTGACACAAGCTCACCGCTTCGCTAACTTTCGCAGAATCTCGATGCCTCGATCGAGCATCGCATCGCTGACGGCGTAACTGATGCGGAAGTGCGTATCGTGCCGGCTGAACGTCTTGCCGGGAATGATGAGCAGGTTGTTGCGAATCGCCTCGGCTACGAAGTCGCTGCCTGTACCCCACGGCGTTTTGGGGAACATGTAGAACGCCCCAGATGGCGAGTTCAACTCATAGCAATCGCTCAAGGACGAGACGAGGCGATCGCGTTTTCGTTTGTAGTCGGCGACGATTTCGGTGGTGTCGTAATCCCACGCCGCAATGCCCGCGTGTTGCACGATGCTCGGCGCGCAAACGTAGCTGAATTGTTGTAGCTTGATCATTTCTTCGATCAGCCGACGTGGCCCGTGCGCGAAGCCGAGCCGAAGCCCGGTCATGCCGTAGGCTTTGCTGAAGCCATCGAAGACGAGCGTATCTTCGTTGAATTCGATGGGGCTTTCAAACTTGCCGTCGTAGCAGAAGGCGCGATAGACTTCGTCGCTCATGAGCAACACTTTTCGTTCGCGGGCCAGCAACGCCAAATCGCGCAATGTTTCGCGCGAATAAACGACGCCTGTCGGATTCGCGGGGCTGTTGACGATGATCGCCTTGGTTCTCGGCGTGATGGCGGCGGCAACCTTGGCGACATCGATGCGAAAATCGGGATACGTATCAACGATGACGCTGCGTCCGCCCGCCATCGTTATGAAGTGGGGATACATGACAAAATACGGATCGAAGATGATAACTTCGTCGCCAGGATTCAGCACGCAGCAGAGCGCCAGCACGAGGCCGCCGCTTGTGCCACTGGTGAGCAGCAATTCGCGATCGGGTTGACCGGGGTGCTCCTTCCGCACGTCGGCGAGGATCTTCGCCCGCAATTCGGGGATGCCTTGCGTCACGGTGTAACCGTTGCGATCCTCGTCGATCGCCCGCTTGGCGGCCTCCTTGATCGGCGCGGGCACAGGAAAGTGCGGCTGCCCAATGCTTAGATTCACCGGGTCCTTCAGATGGGCCGCCAGGTCGAAGACCTTGCGAATGCCCGAAACCTCGATGTCCTTCATCTTGTCAGCAATCCACTGCTCGTGCATGGTCGGCATCCCTCGTTTTGTGATGATGCGGAAGTTTTATGAAAATGCCCGCGCAACTGCGCGCTGTTCGCACGTTTCGACTCCGGCGGCTGATTGCGTTGCACCCAGCGAAACCTACCGACCGGTCGATTTCATAGTTGCCGTGCCTACGACGGGCACGCAAGCGTGATCCGTCTACGCATTGAAAACCGAAGGCTCCGCTGGCGAGAGTCCCTCGTGTGAACACGGATGTTCCGCGGGGGACTCATCGGCTTCGTGGGCAACTTGGGTTATGGTGTAATGAAGTGAGCCAGCGGCCTACTTGTGCGAAAAGACTGAGTTGACAGGTCCTTGGGGCCAGGCTTTTCACCGCCTGGCCAGGCTGGAAAGCCTGGCCCCACCCTGTCAAATCAAGCGGCTCGGACCACTACTTGGCAATTTCGACGATGAGTTGCCGGGCGACTTTGTACGCTGCCCGCAACGACGTGGCACGGGCGTCGAGTTGGGCGTCCGAAAAGATCTTGCCCGGTTCGCATACTCGCAAGCCGGCCAAGGCCAGCGTCACCGGCAGCAGACTCATGAACTCTTTCGCTTTCTGCTGTTGGCGTTCCACGTCGGGACTCATCGGATTCTCCACGGAAAAAGTAGCGGTACCCAGCGAGACCTTCCTTTAATCGATTAATTTGATATCTGGCGGCGCGAACGTGAGGCTTTGACGCATTTTCACAAATTCCTCATGGAGCTTATCGTATTTCTTGACATTTCGCGCTCTGCCAAAGTTCGTCATGTATTCAAAGATCAATTTCGGCGTTTTGATGTTCGTGTTCAATGGCATCAGTGCGCTCTCTCTTATCACAATCTCCGTGAGACCTGGCAGCACCTCCTCGATCTTGGCATCCGGGTTTTCGGCAAGCTTCTTTTCCATCAGGTTTTCCGTCAGCCGGCGAAGCCGCATCATTTCCAGGGTGTAGCGCTGACGATTGATTTCCAGTTCTGTCAGGAAGAGATGCACGTTGGTCGATTCCAGGCAGGCGGTTACGAAATCATGGTTGGTGCTGTTGTTGTGCAGAGCTTTCAAACGGTTGTCGATATTGTCATACCGCTCCTTCAGGGGACGGAAAACGCGGATGTTCATTCGCCGGGCGGTTTCATCCGAGGTGATCATCATCATCGCGTCGATGCCTTCGTTGTTCGTATTGCGATATTCGCGCGAGATCGAATCGACGGTATCGGTGCAACCGGTGAGAAATAGGATGAAACCAGAAATGACGATGGCTTTGATCTTAATCATCGCGCCGCTCCCATCAAGCCTGGATGCCTCGCCTCGAATTGGCTGAGAAATGCAGGTCCACCCAGCATTTTGCGAATCCGACCAACTTCACGCAGGAGATCTGCCGTCGCTTGCTCCAAATATTCGCGTTCTTTTTCGAGCTGTTGCTTGATTTCTTTTGATGGTGCGGGCAGGGCCTTGGCGCGCTTGGAAATCGCTTCAAATTTATCGAAACTAGCGTCGAGTTTCACTTTCGCCACGGCCATCGATTTCTCGTCGCGAACGGTCGATAGCACCTCCGTCATCTCCAACCATGCTGAGTGCTGATCGCGAAAAACCTTGCGATAATCTTCGTCCGTAGCACAGCCGTAGAAAGGCACACAGCAAAGTGCAACGGAAACGCTCCAGGAGCTTCGAGCCATGTTCGGTTTTCCCCTGAAACGAAAGCATTGAGTCAAGCACAGGGCCTTACTTTTTTTCGTCCTTGGTGAGGACGCCGGCGATTTCCTTCAAGGCGTCTTTTCCACCGGGGATTACCTGGACACGAACGACCTCAATGAGCATTTTCTTCATCGCGTCTTCGAGTTTCGGTTTGTAGCGTTTTTCCAGGCGTAATTTTTCTTCCTTCTCTGGCGGTTGCATTTTGGCCGCTTGAACGCGGACTTTGATGTAGGCCTCCGCCGCCTTGCGCAGCTCCGGTTGGGCGGCGATCGCGGCTTCCTCATCGCTGATGTTTTTCAGCGTGGCGCCAATCTTTTCAAAACTCTCCACGACCTGAGTGAGTGCTTTTTCATACGGCGATACCTCGCCGGCGGCCACGAATAGCCCGGCCAAAAGGAGAGACGCCAAACACGCACCATGCCGAGACATGCGGAACTCCTTACCGCGTGAGCGATTCATAGGGGCCTTCGGCTTCGACGATCTTTTCGCGGAGCGCATCAACTTTGGCTTTTTCCTTGCCGCCCTCCATTTTTTCTGCCACGGCGAGGGCCTCGCGAAGATCGTTCTTGCGATCCACCAGCTTCTTGAACGCTCCGCTTAGTTCGCCGCTCTGTTTCTGTTTTTCCGCGTTCACGCGCTGGTCCTCGGGGGTGATCTTGGTGCGGTACACATCGATAGCGCCTTTGATTTCCTGGGCCTTTTTCCCGGTCTTTTTCAGCTCGTCAGCAGCTTTCACGGCATCGGAAAGATCGAGCCCCTTTTTCGAGTCGGCGGCAAACCGATCCGTAGCTTCTTTGACGCGATCCGTAATATTCTTGACCTGCGTGGACGCCGAGTTCATCATTCCTATGGTGTCCTGGATAAGACCTTCGCGCGTGTCATGGCCGCAACCGATGAGAATCACGGACAAAAGAATCATGCCGGCGGCGGACAAAAAACGCTTCATTTCTAATGCTCCTGCAGAAAAAGGCCCGGCAATAGTGCCAGGTGTGGGTTTCAACAGATTATTATACAAATCGCCAAGTTCCAAGGCGAGATGTCAGAGCACACCTTTGGTGGACGGGATCCCGCTGCCGCGTGAGTCGTGTTCGACGGCTTGTCGAAGCGCTCGGGCGGTTGCCTTGAAGATCGCCTCGATTATGTGATGGCTGTTCTTGCCATGATGACAGATTACGTGCAGGTTCATCACCCCCGCGCCGGCGACTGCACGCCAAAATTCTTCGGCGAGCGAGGTGTTGAACGTGCCCAGCAATTCGGTCGGCAGTTCGACGTTCCATACGCAAAAGGCACGCCCGCTCAGATCGAGCGCCGAAGTCACGAGCGTTTCGTCCATCGGCAACGTCATCGCGCCATAGCGACGGATGCCCGCCTTATCGCCGAGCGCCTGCACCAATGCTTTGCCGAAGCAGATGCCGACGTCCTCGACGGTGTGATGCGCGTCCACGTGCAGGTCGCCGACGGCATTCACGTCGAGGTCGATCATGCTATGTCGGCTCAGCAGGTTGAGCATGTGATCGAAGAACCCGACGCCGGTGGCGAGTTTGGACGCGCCGGTGCCGTCGAGATTGAGCGTGAGCGTGATGCGCGTCTCGGCGGTATCGCGTTGGATCATTGCGGTGCGTGGTGCGGTCATGCGGTTCCAGTTTCTCTCGTTTAGCCGCTCGCCTGTGGCGGGCGCGGGCGTGATGCCTTGCGATCGTTCAATTTTCAACAATCCGCAAAGCGCCGTGCCCGCGCTCGCCACAGGCGAGCGGCTAAACGTCAAATGATTTTCTTCAGTTCATCCAACAGCTGGCCGATCTCCCAATCCGTGCCAACGCTGATGCGTAGGCCGTCGCCGAACTCGGGATAGTTCATGTAACGGACGAAGATGTTGCGTCGCTTCAACTCCTCGAAGATCGGCTTTACCGGGCGATCTTTGCGTGTCGCCCAGACGAAATTCGCCTGGCTGGGCAAGACGTCGAAGCCGAGCGTCGGCAACTCCCGCTGCATGCGCGATCGCGTCCTGAGGATGCGCTCAAGCGTTTCACGGAAATACTTCTGATCCTCCAGGGCGGCTTTCGCACCTACCAGGCTTAGCATGTCGCAGTTGTACGAGTCCTTGACCTTGTAAAACTCGCGCACCAACTCCGGCGACGCGATACCCAATCCGAACCGCAGGCCGGCGAAACTGTAGGACTTGCTCAGCGTGCGCGTGACGATGACGTTTGGCAATTTCGTCAGCGCGATCGCGTTCGTTGCCGCGAAGTCGGCATACGCTTCATCGATAACCAACGGGCCGTTCAACTCGCGCGCCAGGCATTCGAGTGCCGCGAGCGAAACGACCGTTCCCGTCGGCGAATTCGGATTCGCGACGAACGTCAGATGCGCGTCGCGTTTGGGCCAAGGCGTCGGCAGTTCCCAATCGGGCGTGAACGGAACTGTTTCAAACTTCGCCCCCTGAATATCCGCCAGCGTCTTATACAGCAGATAACTCGGCGTCGGCGAGACGACGGTGCCGCCTTCGGGAACGAAGGTGCGTGTCAGGATCGTCAGCACATCGTCCGATCCGTTGCCAATGAGAATGCCATCGGGATCGACGCCATATAGTTTCGCCGCGGTCTCGCGAAATTCCGTGCCCAGCGGGTCGGGGTATTTCTTCAAGCGTTCGCTTTGCACGATCCTGACCATCGATTCGAGTGCGTGAAGCGACGGCGGATACGGGTTCTCGTTGGTGTTTAGCTTGATGATGTCGGCATCGCGCGGCTGCTCGCCGGGCGTGTAGCCGCTCATCGCACGGATGATGGGGCGAACGTATTGGGTGGGGTTAATCATACGGTGACAATCAAAAGTTCCCCGCGATCGCCGCTTGCGGCTTAGCGCTCAGCAGGCAACTAGCTGAGCGCTAAGCCGCAAGCGGCGATTGCGGAATGTTCCAATTTCGATTTATCGATCGTTCAACCGCACATCGACGCTCGCCGAGTGCGCCGTCAGGCCTTCCTTTTCGGCGAGCACGCGCACGTCCGGTGCGAGCGCGGCCAAGCCCTTTTGCGTGAACGACAGCACGCTCGATCGCCGCAGGAAATCGCTCGCGGAAAGGCCGCTCGTGAAGCGTGCGGTTCCACCGGTCGGCAGCACGTGCGACGGGCCGGCGGCGTAATCGCCCAATGCAACCGGAGCGTAATGCCCGACGAAGATCGCGCCCGCGTACTCCATCTTATCAACCAGTTCGCTGGCGTTCTTCGTCGCCAGGTGTAAATGTTCCGGCGCGATCTGGTTGCTCCATTCTATGGCTTGGGCTTCGTCTTTTGCAAGCACCAACGCGCCAAAGCGTTCCAGGCATGCTCGCGCCAGGTCGCCGCGAGGCAGCTTCGCGCATTGGCGGGCGATCGCGTCCTCGACCTTGGCGAGCAACGGCTCATGCCAGGTGATGAGGATGCTGCTCGCCGGATCGTGCTCGGCTTGCGCGATCAAGTCGGCGGCGATGTATTCGGGCGACGCGGTTTCGTCAGCGATGACGACGACTTCGCTCGGCCCGGCTAAGCAGTCGATGGCGACGTCGCCGAAGACATATTTCTTGGCGAGCGTGACAAAGATATTGCCCGGCCCGACGATCATGTCTACCTTTGGCAGCCCCTCGACGCCATACGCCAGAGCCGCCACTGCTTGAGCTCCTCCGATGCGATAGACTTCGGTGATGCCAAGCTCCTTGCAGGTGGCGAGGAGATCGGGATTGCCCGCTCCCGTTTTCGTCGGCGGCATGACGAGAGCGATCTCCTTC
The DNA here is from genome assembly GCA_009697105.1 of Gemmataceae bacterium. Lineage (GTDB taxonomy): Bacteria > Planctomycetota > Planctomycetia > Gemmatales > Gemmataceae > SIAQ01. Next base: position 12,563 of record SIAQ01000115.1, read on the forward strand.
ACGCCGGCGGCCTGGGCGGGGCCTGTTGTCATGAGGATGGTCGACGGATACGCCGCCGCACCGCCCGGTATGCAGACGCCGATTCGCCGCAACGGACGATAACGAAGGCCAAGCTCGTGATGGTCAGGCTTCGTCAGGTTGACATCCGCGTGAACGAGTTTGCTTTGAAAGGACAGGATGTTATCGCGAACTCGCCGAATCGTCGCCAAAAACCCGGGACTGGCCGCTTTATGGGCAGCGTCAAATTCCGTCGCGTCCACTCGTATCGTTTCGGGCGCCAGTTTCGTTTTGTCGAATTGCTCGGTGTAATGCAATACCGCGGCCAAGCCTTTGGTGCGAACCTCAGTGCAGATGCGATCCACCACCTGCGCCGGCGTCAAAGCCTGGCCGAACACCTGCTCCGTCAGCACTCTACCGCGTGGGGACACGACATCGGCCTGCAAGCTGAGTTGTTTGCAAAGCGCGTGCAGTCTCGCGACGGCGTCCGGGGCGGTATAGGCGATTCGTTGCATCTTGAAAAGGGTCATCAGACACATCCAAGCCCCAGGATGATCGCAGCGATTCCTGGGGGTTAGGCCGTCGGACCCCCCAGGAACCGCTGCGCTCATCCTGGGGCTTGCGTGGGCTATAGACATAATATGATGAAATCGCGATCGTGGGATGACGCACTTCCCAGTCTGCCCATATCGCTCGCCTTGTTTGGCGAACGACAGCTTCCCCGAACCACCTGATGTTTTCGTTTCACTCTCATTGTGATAACATTCCATGCAGGGAGATCGTGCATCATGGCCGGAGCGAAGAAAAAGGCAGCCAAAGACGCGGAAGAAATCACCATCGTGTGCCGAAACAAGCGTGCATACCACGAGTACGAAGTATTCGATGCTCTGGAGTGCGGCATTGTTTTGAAGGGCACCGAGGTGAAAAGTCTGCGCGAACACGCCGCCAGCCTGGAGGAGGCCTACGCCAAGATCGACGACGGCGAGCTTTGGCTGGTCGGCTCGGACATCCCCGAATATACGATGGGCAATCGGCTCAATCACAAGCCGAAACGTTCGCGCAAGCTGTTATTGCACAAGAACGAAATCGATAAGTTCGCAGGCAAAGCATCGCAGCAGGGCTTTACGCTGGTGCCGTTGCGTCTCTACTTCAAGAACGGCAGGGCCAAGGTCGAGATTGCCGTCGCCCGAGGCAAAAAGCTGCACGACAAACGCGAAACCCAGAAGAAAGCGGAAGCGAAGAAGGAGATTCGTCGGGCGATGGGCAATCGCCGACGCTAACGTTAGAGGTTGAAGTTGTCGCATTGTCCGAGCCTGGGCGCCAGCGAAGGACGCCGTTTGGCCCTTCGCTGGCGCTCAGGCTCGGACCAGAGTGGCTGAACAATACGCGGTCAGGGAGGACCACGCCATGCGCATAATCGCGCTGGTGAAAAGCAAAGATCACGTCTGCTGTCGGTATCGCATTGCCGCGTTTCGTTCCGGTTGGGAAGCGCAAGGGCATGAAGTCGAAGTCCGTCCATGGTCGCATGGTTGGTTGCTTGGCCGACTGCTGCCGGGTGCGCGAGGACCGGTCGATGTGCTAATCGTGCAGCGAAAGCTCTTTTCGAATTGGCAGTGGGCACTTTTGCGCAAAACCGCACGTAGAATCATCTTTGATTTTGACGACGCGATTTACCTCCATAGCTCCTATCATCCTGCTGGCATTGCTTGTCATAAGCGATTTCAGCAATTTCGGCGTATCGTGCAGACGGCCGATGCCGTCATTGCCGGCAACGAAGTGCTGCGCGATCAGGCTTATGCGCTAACCGATCCTGCCAAAGTCCAGCTTATTCCAACCTGCGTAGATGTCGCACGCTATCCAATATCTCAGCACGATGCGATCGGCAACGTTAGGTTGGCGTGGATTGGATCCTCAAGCACAATGCGTGGTCTGGATAGGGCACGTGACATTCTGGAGGAGATTGGGAAATTTGTACGTGGAGTAGAGTTACGGATCATTTGCGACCGATCCTTGAAGCTGACGAACCTTCGAGTCGATTTTCGCGATTGGAGCGAAACGACCGAATCCGCCGATCTTGCCGAAGCTGACATCGGAATAAGTTGGCTTCCCAACGACGACTGGAGCGTTGGTAAATGTGGCCTGAAAGTGCTCCAGTACATGGCCGCCGGGCTACCCGTAGTCGCCAATCCGGTCGGCCTGCAAGCAAGGCTTGTGCAGACTGGTGAGACAGGGTATCTCGTCAATACGGCAGCGGAATGGGTCGCTGCCGTCCGTCGTCTGGCAGGCGATCCGGCCCTGCGACGCCGTATGGGCGAAGCCGGTCGGCGACGTGTTGAGGCGGAGTACGATATCGACTGTGGCACAGCGCGCTGGCAGAATGTGCTGCGATCGATCTGCGACATTAACACTCCACGGATGGAACTGTCACTCGCATGAATGCGATTCTGCATCAACTGACCGAACGAACCGTCGGCGGTTTCCGCTGGACGATGTTGCCTGACCTGCATCAGCAGCTGCTTAACGAAAATGGGCTGCGCATACAGGAATGGTTAGCGTCAGGCCAAGCGCGCATCGTCAAGAACGGGCCGACACGGACCGTCTATCGTGTCGAGTTGCCAGGTCTTTCCTTCTTCGTCAAACACAACTACGTGCACAATTCGCGGGCCTGGTTTCGCCAGATGGTACGTCCCAGCAAAGCACGCATGGAATTCGATCGCGTCCGCGCCGCCGCCGCCCGCGGCATCCCGACCATCGCGCCGCTGGCGTTGGCCGAGGCGGAAACACGCATCGGATCAGGCGAAAGCATACTGATCACGCAGAGCCTTGAGGGTGCGATTCCCCTTCACGTCTTCCTCGCTTCCGTGTTGCCAACTTATCCCGACTCGCAAGCAACGCGCCTTCGGCAAAACCTCGCCGTCGAACTCGGCCGACTGGTTGCGCGGATTCACGATGCGGGAATACTGCATCACGATCTGCATGCGGGCAATTTGTTAGCCCGCATCGGCGCGGATGGAAATGTGCAACTTTTCGTCATCGATCTGCTCGCCGTCGAAACCGGTCCGCCGCTCGACTGGGAACAAAGTCGCGACAATCTGGTGATGATCAACTGCTGGTTTACGATTCGCGTCAATCGATCGGATCGATTGCGTTTTTGGCAGGCATACTACGACGCTCGCGGCATGGGGCCCTGGCAACGTGACGCCTATGGCACGAAGCCTTATACAAAGGACTTGCGTGAAATCGAAGCAGCTAGCTGGACTCGCAATCAGCGATTTTGGCTCCGTCGGGACAAACGCTGCGTCATCAACAATCGCTACTATCGCAAAGTGAAAGCACCGGGCGTCGTCGGACACGCGCTGACCGACGTGGGTGCGAATCAGCTTGCCGAATTAATGCGCGACCCGGATGCGCCGTTCCGGCGAACCGATGTCCGCGTGCTCAAGGACTCGAGTTCGTCCACGGTAATCGAGATGCAGTTTCCGATCAACGGCGTGATGAGGCCGGTGATTTACAAACGCTTCCATGTATCCGCCTGGAAGGATCCGATCGCCTCGTTGTTTCGACCTACGCCGGCGATGCGATCGTGGGTTCACGGTCAAGGTTTTCGTGAGCGTGGCCTGGCCACGGCGCGACCGTTTGTCGTCTTGCATAGTTCCAGTATCGGCATGCTTCATCGCGGTTATCTGCTGACCGAAAAGATTGATCACGCCTATGACCTTCATGATTTCGTAGATAGCCTGGCGTCGTTTGCGCCTGAACGACAGAGCAAGATGCGGCACAAAATGATCGAACGCGTTGCACGTACGATCCGCGATCTGCATGTACGCCAACTATCGCATCGCGATCTCAAAGCCGCCAATATCCTCGTTCGCAAATGGGACGCACCGGCTGGCGAGCCATCATCCTATTCCCAAGACGTTGAAAACCTTCTTTATGTGCCGGAAAGCGTCGTTTGGCTTATCGATCTCGTCGGCGTCGATCGCTTCGGCACGCTGTCGCGTTCGCGGAAGGTGCAGAATCTGGCTCGACTGAACGCCAGCTTTCTCGGCGGCAGGCGTATCTCGCGCACCGATCGTCTGCGGTTCTTGATGCGCTATCTCAATTTCGGCGCGTTCGCAGCAGGCGAATGGAAAACTTGGTGGAACGAAATCGATCGCGCAACCCGCAAGAAAGTCGAGCACAACAGACGCCGAGGCAAGCCGCTACTGTGAAATCGGATTTCCGCTTGCGGCAAAAGGCCGAATGGGTATACCGCTCGTTCATTGGTAACTTGAGGATAAGTTCGTGTTCTCGCGTCGTTGGCGAAACCTGATTGGTTTGATCGTTTTCGTGCTGCCGTTGGTTGCGGGATGCGAATTGCTGTCGCATTTCACCAGGAACAACCAGGAGCACACGGAGAAGGAACCGCTCACCGGCGCACCGGGGAAGCATTCGTTTCGCCTGGGCCAATTCATCTTTCTCGCCGACTTTGAAATTCGCAAGGACCACCCGCTCTTCAAGGATTTGGGCAGTCTGCGCGAACAGGTCAATCGTGAGTTGCGGCTGCCTTCGTCCCAGCGCGAGGTCTGGGTCTACCTGTTCGAGGACAAAGCTCGCTACGAAAAATTTATGCAGACAAAATACCGCGACCTACCGATCCGACGTGCATTCTTCGTCGTTCAACCGCGACGGTTGGGCGGGGCCGAAGACCTCAACGTTTATACGTATCTCGGCGACAACATCCACCAAGACTTGCGGCACGAGTTGACGCACGCTCTTTTGCATTGTTCGCTCAAGAACGTCCCGATCTGGCTCGATGAAGGTTTGGCGGAGTATTTTGAACTGCCCACCAGTCAGCAGGGCGTCAATGTGAAACATGTCGAGCATATGCATCAAATGAACGCGAAGTTCGATTTAGTTCGGCTAGAAAAGTTGCAGGACGTTCATCAGATGACGTCTGTGGAGTATCGCGAGTCGTGGGCCTGGGTGCATATGATGCTGCGTACGACGCCCCAGGCGAAACAAGCCCTGTTGAACTATCTGCACGATTTACGAAACAACCCGAACCTGCCGGCGCTGCGTCCGCGCTTGGTAAACGCCATCCCGTCGGTTTCGCCGGAGTTGGCAGTGCAGTCACATCTCGGCGAATTGGGACGCCAAGCACTGCGAAACACTAACGTGAGGTAAGTTAGCGACAGCGGTTTTCGTTCGTCGCTAACGCTTCCGGATCTGAGGTTTCACGGATAGGTCGATATCTTATTTCGTCGCCGACGCTGGGATAAACGGCATCTGCTTTGCTTTTCCTGGAACCCACGCATGAACTGAAGCGATAATCGCGTAGCGAAAAGATTCCGCATCGGGTACGGCGGTCAACGTCATGGCAACCTTGCCGCCACTATAGACCAGCAGGTCAGCTGAGCGGAAGAACTGATCGATCGACGCGGGATCGAGTTTCACGTCGTCGATGTCCGCCAAGGCAACCGACGCGCTGACCGTGCCCGCCCAGCCACGCTGAATCATGATCTGTTTGTCGGTTAGTTGATAGCGAATGGCGATATACGGCAATAGCTTCCCAAAATACGCCCCCGCCATAACCAACCAGCCCAGCGGAGCCAAGACGATAGTATTGGTTAGCATCTTGCCAAGTTTCGCAACTGTCGGCATGCGAGCGACGGTCGGCCAAAGGACGCGGGTGCGGGTACCGAGGGGATTCGTAATCGTTGGTTTCATGGCATGCCTTTCACGTTGTGAGCAATTCTTCAGAGCCAGAAGCGTAAGAGACGGTAGATTGTTGCGATGCTGTCGTTTGTCCGTGATGTCTATCTTAAAGAACGACTGACCCATGCCAAGGCCTATCAACGTATCGGTTCGGTATATCGCCCAACATCAATGGCGGGCTATATACCGAATTCAATCGGTCTGTTAGTATAACGTCGATACTTCCGCAATGACATCACTGACGGAGAATACGTTTATGTCGGAATTGCAGGGCTACTTCAAACGCCGACCGTTTCGACGCCCGCTCGCCAATTGGCTGGAACGGCATCAACATCCGTTCAATCGCGGCATCCACTATATTGGCATCCCGATGACCACGGTCGGCATAGCATTGCTTTTTTGGTACTGGCCGGACTGGATTTGGGGCGTCGCTGTGTTTCTTGCCGGGTATGTACTGCAATGGATTGGTCATCTCGTGGAAGGCAACGACCTGGGCGAATGGGCCGGCGTCAAGCGATTTCTGGGGTGGCCGTACGTCGCTATTGCGCCACGGTATGAGAAGAAAGATGCGTCTCCGCCCTCACCCACATAGGTCGCTATTTATGGCGGGCTATATGTTCGCCGTCACGGTCGCCTCTTTTTCGACCAACCGTTGCAGACTTTGATCGCGTTTACCGTGTTGGAGTAGGTAGATGCCCGGCTCTTCTGGGGTCTCACCGGGTAGAAGGCGACAGGCACGATAGCGTTCTCGCGCTCGCAGCAGCGATTTCGTTAGGCAAGCCTCACAACACAGTCCATACGTTTTAAGCTCACTAACTTGGCCATCGCTCCAGCGTGCCGCGATCTTGTATTGCGCCGGCTTTTTGCAGTCCGGAGTCTGGCAGAAAACTTGGTAGGGTGGCATCGGCACGGTCAATCCGCCTGAAAAGGAATCGGCTCGTTGTTGATCATCGCCAAGGCGTTCATTGCCGCTTTCTGCTCGGCTTCTTTTTTCGTGCGGCCCCATGCCGACGGATAGTGATAGCGTCCGATGACAGCAGACAGCTTGAAGCATTTGCTATGATCCGGGCCAGCCTCGTCTAGTAGGTGATACGCCGGGGTGGCATTGAATTCCTGCTGCGCGACTTGCTGCAACAGCGACTTGTAGTTGCCCGCGTGTTCCGCCTCGGCCACCTGCTCAATTTCGGGATTCAGATATTTAAGGATGAATTCCTTGACTGGTTCAAGTCCACCGTCCAGATACATCGCGCCGACGAGTGATTCAAACACATCCGCCAGCAGATTTGCCGGCAGCGAGGCATGCGAATGCATTCCTTTGCCGATAAACAAATAATCTCCCAAATTCAGCTGTTGACTAAGATGCGCACAGGTCCGTCGGCTGACGACTGCCGACTTGACTTTGGTCATCTCGCCTTCTTGATATTCGGGAAACCGCTTGTAGAGTTGCTCGCAGCAAACCAAGCCGAGAACGGAGTCACCCAGGAATTCCAGGCGTTCGTTTGAGTCCTGGCGTGTATCGGCGCCGGAGGTGTGCGTCAGAGCCGAGCGAAGCAGCTCTAGGGAACGGAATTGGTAGCCGATCGTTTTCTGGCAATCTTCCAGAATCTCGGTTTCCCGCGACGAGGTCAGTTCCTGTGCCATAATAGTGGTGTCGATCGTTGATCGTTAATTTGCTGAAAATATTTCTAATGAGGACGTTATCACGTGCGCGGAGGTTTGTCAACCAGGTCACGATGCTTTGTCGCACCGCAATAGAAATGTCCCCATTTTCGTTGCATTAGAAATGTCCGCATACATTTCTCTATGCTTTCTTCTTGAACCCTTTTCGCCAGGGGTGATTCGTGGCTGGGCGCCATGGGATTTTTTGGGTAGTCTCGCCCTTGCCAAC
>SIAQ01000116.1 GCA_009697105.1 Gemmataceae bacterium
AACAACAAGATTCGCGCGATCCAACGACGTGCCTTTGGCATCCGCGACGAGGAGTATCTGCGCCTGAAAATCCTAAGCTCCATGCTCCCAAAAATCGATGAATAGGTGTTTATTGGTATAAACTTACCCACACAAAAGCACGAAGAGCCTAATATGAAACAAGTCGCCATCGGCATGCATGGGTATCACGATGCGAACAAAAAGTATCCGCCCGCTCAACCGACGGGCTTCTTCAGTTCCGTGTGGTACAGCGATCCGCAGGTGCAGGACGCTAATCGCAGCTGCTGGATCGGTTTCTTGTTGCCTTTCATTGACCAGGGACCGATGGCTGAGCAACTCGCGGCTTTCCTGAAGGCCCCAACCGCCAGCCACACCTGCTTCGCAAGTTTTGCCCAGATATCGATGCCCGCGTTGCTCTGTCCCTCCGACCCAAGCAGCAACAAATATGGCGCCGTCGCCGGCAATAGCCAGGGCACTCATGTCAACATCGTCGTTTGTATCGGCAGCAGTTACGCGACCCCCACGGCGGATCCGAAAGGATTGAGCCTGGACGGCATCTTCTTCGGCAGATCGGCTATCAAGGTGGTCGAGATTAATGACGGGACATCCAATACCCTGATGGCCAGTGAATTGCTCATGTCGCCCGACACAACTACGCAGCACGACGTGCGCGGACGAATCTGGAATTCAATCCACGCGGGAACCGGGTTTTCCACCCTCTTTCCGCCCAATTCATCGATCGGCGACAACGTCCAAAGCTATTGCCTGCCGCAGGCTCATACCCCGTGTGCTACCCAATCCACAACCAATGCCTACGCACTGGCCCGCAGCGAACATTCCGGCGGCGTCAATGCGGCCATGGCGGACGCCACGGTGCGTTTCTTCGCGAATAATATCACGCCGTCCGCCTGGCTGGCGCTAGGCACGCGTTCTGGCAATGAAACAGTGAACATCGAGTAACTACGCTCGCCGCTCACAGATGATCGAGGAATGATGATGAACTTGCTGCGGACGATTTTAGCCGCGCTTACGCTTTGCGTCACGCTCTCGGCATGTGGCACGCCAATGGCGGAAGTATCCGGCACGGTCTATGTCGACGATCAGATACTCAAGGAAGGCGAAATTATCTTTCAGGAAGTTGACAACAGCAAGACGCCCGTATCGAACAAAATCATCGACGGGAAATATTCGCTGAAAATGGTCCCCGGCTCCAAACGAATTCAGATCAAGGCGTCGCGCCCAACGGCGAAACCAGATCCTGTGATGGGCACCGCCGCCCGTGAGGCGATGATTGCCGAGGAATTCAACGAACGCACGACGCTGAAGATGGACGTGACGACGGGCAAGCACGATAACGTCGATTTCAAGGTCAAATCAATTCTGCGGGATCCCTGAGAAATGCGACGGAAGCCCCAGGACGAGCGAAGTGATTCCTGAGGGTGTTTTGCCTACCTTCTATTTCGTGATCAGCTTGATGTTGTGGTCCTTTGCGAACGCCCGTTGTTTGGCTTGCAGGTCCGAGAGCGCCGCCTGCTCGCTGCCTTCGAGGTTTTTGAATATCTCCGCGATCCTTTGGCTCCTCACATTGTTCGACAGCTTGGTATCTTCGACGACCTTGGTGATATCGCCGAATAGAGCGATTGCGCCGTCCTGATTTTTCATCATGTTCACAAAGCTCTGATTCAGCTGTTGTGCGCTTTCACGTGCGGGGATTTTCCAGGTCGTCATCTCGGCTTTGATTGCCGTCAGGACCTCGACGGATTCGTCGTGGGCCTGGCGAACCAAGGCTGGGTTGGCGTTTCCGCCTTGGGAAAGCGGCTCGATCGTTCGACCAAATTTCTGCCCGACCGTGTTGAGTCGTTGCAGGGAACGCACGATGTTGTCGTTGAAGGTGACCGCCGCCTTGCCGTCGCCGCAGCCGGGCAGCATACTGGCGAATGCCATGAGCAGAATGAGGGCGAAGGTGCGAGCAATGAATGGACGCATTGGGAATCTCCGGTGGTAAAATTAAGTTCAGAGCAGCTTATTGGAGGTGATGCGGAATTGCCAAAGGAAAATTGCGTTTTCCAGGAAGAAGTCCAACTGGAAATACGGGAACGGCGTAAGCAGCCTGCCTGGGTTGCTTACGCCGTTTGTTGATGTTTTTTTCAGTCTGAGCGTTTATTTCACCACGTCGGCCACCGCCTGGAAGGTGATCCGCTCGCCGCCCGATTTCAGGTCGGTGACAACTTCGATATTGCGGCGGATCGTGCCGACCTCCGTCGGGTTGACCGTTACCGTCAGCACCTGAACGGCTTTGCTGTCATTGTTCGTCGTGCGGACTTGCAGTTGGCTGTCGGTGCCGGTTATGCTGAGGATGCGGAATGGCCGTACGCCGCGGATCATGACTTTTCGATCGGTTTCCGCTCCGGCTTTGACTTCCCCGAGCGAGACGATGCTGGGATTGACGCTAAGCGGCGCTTCGACTTCGACAGTGACGGGCACGCGGAGTTTCGCCATGTTGGAGTTATTAGTCTTGAGCCAAAGGTCCGTGTACCACTTGCCTGCGGGGGTGTCTTCACGCAATTTGGCGCTGACTTCGTAAGCGGTTTGGCCGTTGGCGCGTTGTATCTGCTTGACGGACGGTTGTACGTAGTTGCTTTCGCTGGTGACCTCGATGATGTTGGTCTGCTCGCCGCCGACGAAGGTGACGGTCATCGAGCTTTCGGGTTTGGCGCCGCGTTTGACTCGACCGAACCCGATGCCGTCGTTCGGGCTGAACGTTACATCTTGGCGACTGTTGGATTGAATCCAGAGTCGCACTTCTTCAAGCTTGGGCTGATCGAAGACCACCCAGATGGTGATCGGCTTGGAGCCGATAAACCGATTGGTGTCCATCGTGGCGATGATGGCGGTCTCCTCGCCGGGCTGCAAATAGGATTGCAGCGCTCGTGCCGAGGAGCAGATGCCGCACGAAACGCGAACGTTGGCGATATGCACCGGCTGCTTCGTGTTGTTGACGATTCGGAACGGGTGCATGAGTATCTGCCCGCGAGGCACGGAGCCGAAATCGCGGGAGAGCTCGTCGAACATCCCATCCGCCCAGCTTTGGGCGTGCGATTGTCCGGCGACTGCTAGCACGGCGACCAACATGAGACTATATCGATACATGGTTCATCCCTGTTTTTCTCACCCTCTCGATCACACGCCTGTTGCCGAATGAAACATTTGGCGGAGCGATAAATGAGAGTCACTTAATTCTATGTCGCACAATCGGCATGAAATCAAACATCCAAGTCGCGATTTCAGGTCTACCCCTAAATTCGACAAGGTACGCATCGCAACTGACTAAAACTCGCTACTCCACCTACTTTCATTATCTTCTTGCCAATCATAATGCGAAAAAGTTTCCGCACCCGCAATCGCTTCGCAACTGTTAAAATTTACCGAGAAGGAGTGAAAAACCAGGTGTCCGCGCGAAATAGCTTCAAGTTTTCATTGGTGAGCCTTGCCGCGTATGCAGCGAGGCTCGGGAAGACACTCTTCTTCGCTGCGAGAAGCATATATATAGAGGATGCACCAGGGAATTCTCGGCTTCGATATCGGCGGCGCGAACCTCAAGGCGGCGCACAGTAACGGCGTGGCGATGTCATTGGCGTTCGAGCTGTGGAAGCATCCCGCACGCTTGGCCGACGCTCTCGTGCGGCTCGCCGAGCTACTTCCCGCTTTCGATTCGCTCGCCGTTACGATGACCGGCGAGCTTTGCGATTGCTTTGCGACCAAGCGTGACGGTGTACGCGCGATCATGCAAGGTGTGCAGGCCGCGTTTCCTGCGGCGCCGGTGTCCTATTGGGCGCTCGAAGGGCGATTCGTCGATTTCGACACGGCATGGGTGCATCCGCTTCAGCTGGCAGCCGCGAATTGGCTGGCGACGGCGCACCTTGTTGGCGACCTTTTTCCGCGAGAGCATGTGTTGCTCGTTGACGCCGGTTCGACCACGACGGACATCCTGTTTATTCGGCAAGGTTTGCCCGAACCCCGTGGTTTCACCGATGCCGCTCGGATGGCTGTTGGCGAACTCGTGTATACGGGAGAACGGCGCACGCCGATCTGCGCGCTTTTGAATGATGTCGCAGGCGAACTTTTCGCGACGACCGGCGACGCCTACGTCCTGCTCGGGCTGATCCCCGAACGCCCTGACGACACGGACACCGCCGACGGACGACCGATGACGCAGGCCAGCGCTCACGCCCGGTTGGCACGCATGCGGTGTGGCGATGCCGATTCGATGTCGATCACCGAGGCCAGGCAACTCGCCCAACAGGCGCTGCAAGTGCAGTGGTCGCGCGTGGCGTCGGCGATCGCCCAGGTGTGCGCGGATCGGCCCAGCGTAGAGCGCGTTGTTATTGCCGGGTCGGGCGAGATCCTGGCGAGGGCGGCCATCGCGCGATCTGCCTGGCGTGAGACGTCGATTTCGCCGCTGAGCGAGACGCTGGGGTCGGCCCTTTCGGCTGCGGCGTGTGCGTATGCCGTCGCGCGGTTAGCAGTACACCTATAACCCGCAATTAATGGCGGGCTATGTTAAGACCGTGGAGCACCAGCGATGATCGTCGCGAAAGTTGGCGGCAGCCTTTTTGATTGGCCTGGCCTTCCCCTCGCCTTGCACGCCTGGCTTGGGGACACCGGGGCGGAACGCATTTTGCTCGTGCCCGGCGGCGGGGCGACGGCCGATGCCATTCGCGGGTTCGATAGAATCTTTCAACTCGGCGAGGCGACATCGCATTGGCTGGCGATCAGTGCGCTATCCGTCAATGCTCAAATGCTGAAGGCACTGATGCCGGGTGTTGCGTTGATAGGGCAGGGGGCTGAGTCGCCGAACTGGCACGGCCGGCGTATCCTCGATCCGTTGCCGTTCTTTCAGGCTGACGAAGCGAACGCGGATCATCATCCGCACATCTGGGATGTAACAAGCGATGCGCTGGCCTTGCGTGCGGCTATTTTGTGCCGAGCGAAGGAATTGGTTTTGTTGAAATCGACGGATGCTTCGTTCGCCAGCTGGCAACAGGCGAGCGAAACGGATATCGTGGACTGGTACTTCGCGACAGCGATGCGGTCCGCGCCGACTAATCTCGACGTGCGTGTCATCAATCTGCGACGTTGGCATGCGGAATGTTTGGCCGAATCAGGTCCGCGAGTGCCTTGACTTTCTGCATCTCGATGGCGTTGCTACGGTCGCCGTCGCCACAGGCCGCACCGCGGACTGCGAACCAATCGGGCCAAAGGGGTTGCAGGTGACCGAGGGCGGTGATCTCGCTTGGCCCAAGCGACCCGGCAAGTGCGATGCGGATGTCAAACCCGCAAACTGTTTCCAAGACGCGCTGCACCTCCCCAACCGGTAGCCAATCGAGCAGGGTCGGACGATGTCCGTTCGCGCTGACTTTGCAATGGGTGTCGATCAACATTACACTGCCTGGATTCTCACACGCCAATTGCAGCACGTCATCGAAGGGCGGCGCCTGGGCACATTGCCAATCAGCATAAGCAACGAGCACGAGCCGCGGCGAACCGGTGCTTTGCAACCGTGACGTCAGGGCCGATCGCCAGTCGGGATCGCCTCCGCAACCTGCCAGGCCCCACTTGACATACGCCAGGCCCGGGGTGGTGAATTCGTCCTTGCGGTCCGTCCATTCGCCGAGCGCGGCACTGACGGGACGCCGACCGGCGATCGCGCGGACAATGGCGTGCACCGTGGCTTCATCGGCGCGGCCGAGCGAGCCGTTCGCAGGTTCCTTGATGTCGATCAGATCGGCGCCGCCGTCGAACGCCGCCAGGGCTTCTTCGACGGAACGCACACTTACCAGGAGTTGTGTCATTGCGGGAGTTTCGGATCGAGGTCGGGGACGGAGAAAAATCGAAACCATCCGGGGTATGAGCGGAATGGTAGAATTTCAGGGTTCACCAAAACGAAACCGTACAGGCCGGCGGGCTCAAACCAGTCGGGCTCGTTGCGGTGTTTTTCCCAATCAACGAGAAACTTACTGCTATCCGTGTAATGTCGGCATTCGACGAGATCCACCGCACCGATGATTCCACCATACATCTGTGTAAACGGTTTCACTTCCGGGGAAATATGTTTTAGCGATTCCTCGCGTGGATCGGGGACGCGGGCGGCGTGTATCAGGATTCGGCCACGCCGCGCCGTCGGCCAACGGCGCACCTCGATCGACTTCACGCCGGTGACGACTAAGCCCGCCCACGGCTGCTTGATCGAGATCGAGAATAAGAGCGGTTTTTCCTTGGACATCGTCGCCTCTGGCCACTTATTTTATTGCCCATCACCAATAACGGGAACGGTCGCAATCTCGCAAACACTATTGGGCGGGCTAGTGGGAGATCGCCCAAAAACGCGTCTCCTACTTTCGCCAGGTTGCCCGACCGGCAAAATTCGCCAGCATTTTGCCTCATTGACATATTTTCGGAGAAAAAGAAAATTTGTCTTGATGCAAAACCTAAGACAGAATATATTGATGCAGGATTGTTTTTCCGATTTCCACAAATTGGGGGGGGACTCATGCTGAACCTGATGGGATCGAAATTGAAGTTCTGCGACGGTATGAATCGTCGCGGTTTCATGAAAATTGGCGCTTTCGGCGCCGGCCTAACGCTTGCAGACATGCTGCGTGCCAAGGCCCAGGCCAGTCAAAACGGCACCGCGCCGACGACGGCCAAATCGGCTATCATGATTTATTTGCCCGGCGGCCCGTCGCACATGGACATGTACGACCTCAAGCCCGAGGCACCCGTCGAATACCGCGGCGAATTCCGCCCGATTCAGACAAACGTCAACGGCGTTCAAATTAGTGAACACTTCCCGCGTCAGGCCCGCATGTGGGACAAACTCTCGACGATCCGCTCGATCGTTTCCGTCGATGAGCATTCCGACAGCTTGGTCATGACCGGTTACAGCGAAAACACCAACCGCATCTCCCATCACCCGTCGTTCGGCTCGGTGATGTCCCGCGTTCGCGGCGGCGTCAACAGCGACATCCCGCCTTTCGTCAGCTTGCGCGGCATGTCGATCGGCAGCGAACCCGGCTTCTTGGGCGTCGCCCATCGCGCTTTCACCCCGAGCGGTGAAGGCCTGTCCAATCTTCGTCTTCCCGGCGGCATCACCGGCGAACGCTCCGATGATCGTCGCCCTCTGCTCGAAAATTTCGACTCCATTCGTCGTGACATCGATCAGACCGGCACGATGCGCGGTATGGACACCTTCGCTCAACGCGCCTTCGGCATGGTCGCTTCCGGCGCCACCCGTCGCGCTCTCGATGTCAGCAACGAAGACGCTCGCACCCGCGATCGCTATCGCGGCATCGAATCGTTCCTCACCGCACGTCGCCTCGTCGAATCCGGCGTCGGCTGCGTCACCCTCGCTTACGGTGGTTGGGATACGCATTCAGAGAACTTCACAACCCTCCGTCGTCAGCTGCCGGAACTCGATCGCGGCATCGCCAACCTCGTGCAAGACCTGCACGATCGTGGCATGGATCGCGATACCGTCGTTGTCGTCTGGGGTGAGTTCGGCCGTACTCCTCGCCTCAACAACGGCATGGGCGGCGGTCGCGATCACTGGGCGCCCGTCATGTCGGCGATGGTCGCCGGCGGCGGTCTCCGCATGGGCCAGGCGATCGGGTCCTCCAGCGCTCGCGGCGAATACCCGCGCGATCGCCGGTATACCGCTTCGCAGGTCCTCAGCACGCTCTACCGCGCGATGGGCATCGACGCATCGATGACCTTCCCGAACGGCTCCGGCCGTCCGATGTACGTCCTCGACGACCGCGAACCGGTCACCGAGTTGCTATAAATCGAACGCGGAATTGTAAAGGTTAATGAAAGCTCGATGGCTCACGAAGCCATCGGGCTTTTTTTGTCGACATTTAGCCAAACCGCTCATCCCGCGGCAATTCGCAAGTTGCTATTGCTTGGCAAAAAGGCTACCGATACACTCGCGATTTGAATGAGGAATCCGCCCAGCGAAGAAAAAATAGGCGAAAGGATTCATATGCACGTCGAGGATGTTTCTGTTGTAATGGCTAACTACAACTATGCACAATTTTTAACAAGAGCTGTAAAAGGCGTCCTTTCTCAAAGCGTAAGGCCCAGAGAATTTATCGTTATCGATGATTGTTCGACGGATAATAGCCTTCAGATTCTAAACGAATTCGCTCGGCAAGATCCGCTCTTGCGAATTATTCGTAATGAGAAAAATCGTGGCATACTCGATTTTCACAACCGAGCCGTGGATATCGCTTCGGGGAAATATATCGCCCTAATCGCCTCGGACGATTATATTCTTCCCGGGATGATAGAAAAATCCCTCGCCATCCTCAGGAAATATCCGTTCGCCGGGCTTTCGTCGGCTTATCACTCGGTAATCAAGGAACCGTCCGGTGAGATACTGCCGAATCCGAGCCATTGGTGCGCGGAGCCACGCTATTTCAGCCCTGATCAATTGGTGCGAATCATCGGGCCGGGTTGTATTCCGGTGCATACCGCCGTTTTCCGGCGTGAAGCCTTATTGGAAGTCGGCGGATTCGATGGCGATCTGCGCTGGCATTGCGACTGGTTCACCAGTTTGGTCATTGGCTTCCGGCATGGACTCTGTCACGTTCCAGAAACGATAGCACTTATTTCAGAACGTGAATCTACGTATTCCAGTCCAGGCTTACGTATACCGATCTATCAGCAGACGGTCCTTAGAAATCTTCTGCGCCGGCTGATTTCACCGGCATTCGCGGATGTGCTCCCGAGCTTTCAATCGAGCGGCGTGATGACCAGTTTCGGCCCTAATCTGGTTCATGCCGCGGCCGAAATGCCTGAACGCTGGACACCGGGTGTGCTCGGCTTAATCGATGGTTTGGAACTAGAGGTCTACGAAACCCTACTCGTCGATGCAAACGAAGAGGTGCGCGAATTGAGTAGATTTTTGCTCGGCCCCATGTGGTGGCGTCGAAAGAAGGAGATCCAAACGGTCCAGCCCGAAAGAAAAAGAAGCCGGCTATTTAGAGTCCTCGATTCGATCCGTCGCCGGTGTCGCATCAGCTAAGCGCCATTGAGCCGCGTGATCGAATTATAGATGGCAAGTGACGCCGCCGGCTCATTCTTACTTCGAGGCTCATCGAATTCCCTGCACTTTGTTTATCGATGCAAATCAGAAACCCTATAAAGAGCGTATTATCAACAAATCGCGAGCGAGAAACGTATCGAAATTCGTCGTCTGCGTTCGAGTTGGGAATTGCCTACCAGGAGCAAAATGATGCTGCGCTGCTTGTTACTATTCGTTGTTGTCCTTGGCGCGACGCTCGGTTATTCGCAAGAGAAGTCAGCCCCAAAGAACTTCACCAACACCGTCGGGATGGAGTTTGTGCTGATCCCGGCGGGTAGCTTCATTATGGGCAGCACGAATCAGGAAAAAGGCCGAGGCGATGACGAAGGTCATCACAAGGTTGCCTTTGCCAAGCCATTGTACTTTGGCGTTCACACCGTCACTCAGGAACAATGGCTCGCGGTGATGGGCAACAATCCAAGCTATTTCAAAGGCGCAAAGAACTTGCCCGTCGATAGCGTCACTTGGCACGATTGCCAGGATTATTGCAAAAAGCTGCAAGCAAAAGAGAAGAAGCCGTACCGTCTGCTCACGGAAGCAGAATGGGAGTACGTGTGCCGGGCCGGCACCGCCACCGCATTTCACATGGGCGAAACGATGGCTCCCGATCAGGCGAATTACAACGGCAACTTCACCTACCGCGACGGCAAGACCGGCGTCTATCGTGCGAAGACCACACCCGTCGGCAGCTTTCCGCCGAATGCATGGGGCCTGTTCGACATGCACGGTAACGTGTCGCAATGGTGTCACGATTGGTCCGGTGGCTACTCACGAACGGAAACCACCGACCCCCAAGGCCCCAAATCCGGAAAAACACGAGTCCTACGCGGCGGGTCGTGGAGCAACCATCCGATCTTCTGCCGATCGGCCAATCGCAATTCTAGCGAACCCGATACTCGGCTCGAACATTACGGATTCCGCGTCTGCTTCACCGCAGAATAAAAAGAAGGTTCACGCCATACTCATCTTTGATGCTCATCTCGACCTTGCCTGGAACGCGCTCGATTGGAACCGCAACCTGCAGCTTCCGTGCGAGCAGATTCGGAAGCTCGAAGTCGCGGCCGGCGAGACCGAAAAAGGTCGCGGCGGGAACACCGTTTCGTTCCCCGATCTTCGCCGAGGTAAGGTCGTCACCTTCGTTGCCACGGTGCTCGCCCGGCTCTTTCGGCCCGGCAGCATTCCGCCGATCCAGGATTATTCGCAATCCGCGTCGGCGTTCGGTGCAGCCATGGGGCAGCTTCACTATTACCGCGGTCTGGAGCAGCAGGGTGTCCTCCGCTTCATCAAGGATTGGCCAACGCTCGAATCGCACGTCAACGCCTGGAAGATCGACGAAAACTCGACGACGCTGCCGCTTGGCTTCATCCTCAGCATGGAAGGCGCCGACGCCATCCTCCGCCCCGATCAAGTTCAGGAATGGTGGGACGCCGGCTTGCGCATCATTGGCCCCTGCCTCTATGGCGTCAGTCCGTATGGCCATGGCACGAGCACCGAGGGCGGATTCTTCCCGCAAGGCCGTGAACTGCTGAAGGAGATGCAGCGCGTCGGCATGATTCTCGACGTTACCCACCTCTCCGACCAGTGTTTCGATGAGGCGATGGACCTCTTCGGCGGCCGACTGCTTGCCAGCCATCATAACAACCGCACGCTCGTATCTCACCAGCGGCAGCTTACGGATGCCCAAACGAAAACGATCATCGCCCGCGGCGGCGTCATCGGACATGCTTTCGACATTTGGATGGTCGTGCCCAACTACGTGCGTGGCGAAACCAAGGCCGAAGTCCCGCTCGAGCGTCTTTGCGACCACATCGATCGTGTTTGCCAACTTGCCGGAAACGCTCGCCACGCCGCCATCGGCAGCGACCTCGACGGCGGTTTCGGCCGCGAGCAATCACCCAGCGACCTCGACACCATCGCTGACCTGCAGCGCCTGATCGCCGTCCTCACGCGGCGAGGCTACACGCCGATCGACATCGAAGGCATCCTGCACGCCAACTGGTTGCGTTTCTTCAAGGAAGCGTGGACAGGCCAAGGCCCACTGTGATGGAACCACCACGAAATCCAGCAGCCGACGCGCAACATTCAACCCGTGGTAGGCACGACACCACCTATCAAGAAATAGGCCACCGTTATACCTCGAGCGGTCAGGAACGACATTTTGACGGCTCTCCAGGGCCGTCTTTGAGTTGTACGGGCTGAGCAGGGACGGCCCTGGAGGGCCGTCCTACTTTGTGCCAAAAATCAGGCCGTGTGAAATATAGTCCGTGGGGCAGGCTTTCCAGCCTGCCGTATTTTGACGATCATGGGCAAGTCACGGCAGGCTAGAAAGCCTGCCCCACGGGCCACTGGCCGCTCGAAGTATAATTGGTTTCTTGTAAGTGCAGTCGTGCCTCCGATCGGGTGACACTTGATTGCGATTGCATGTGCCATGTTCGGCGTGGTACAAATTGATTTGGCGTTGATAGGTCAAATGGTGCAAGGACGCACGTTATGCTCTCCGCAGTGCCAAGTTTGAGTTTGCAGTATGTTCGATCCCATTGTTTTTTGGCCGGCCTCGTCTGCGTTTTCGCGTGCTTCTTTCTGCAATATTCGATGAAAATCCGTCATGCCGATCAGCCGAATCGATCCGCATTCTTGCGCTGGCGTGGGCAGCTTGCGGAACTTTCCGACGGCGTCAATGTGTGGGACAAGTATGCCTATCCCAACCCGCCGATCATGGCGCTGATCCTCCGGCCATTTCACGCGCTGCCGCCGTTCTGGGGCGCAGCGACATGGTTTCTGTGCAAAGCAGCGCTGGCGTTGGCGGCGATCTGGGCCGTGCTGTCACTGTTGGATGCGTCGGCGCTGCCATTCCCGCTATGGGGCAAGCTCCTGGCGGTGCTGGCGGCGCTGCGACCGATAGAAGGCGATCTTGTGCATGGCAACGTCAACCTCTTCGTGCTCGCCCTCGTCGTCGCTTGCCTTGTCGCATTCCATAGAAGGCGAGACGGCATCGCCGGCGTGCTGCTCGGCTTGGCCATCGCTTGCAAATTAACGCCTGCGCTCTTTCTCGGCTACTTCCTCTGGAAGCGAGCCTGGTGTACGCTTGGGGCGGCGACCGCAAGTCTCGCTGCCTTCTCGCTGATCCTTCCCGCGCTATTCCTGGGCTGGCAGGACAACCTTACCTATCTGCAAAGCTGGCACGAACAAATGGTCGCGCCCTATGCTGCCGGCGTCGTGACGAGTGAGCACAAAAACCAATCGCTCCCCGGCGTGCTCTATCGCATGCTCAGCGATTCGCCGTCCTTCTCCGGCTACGAAGAAGACCGTAAGATCATTCTCGATACGCATAATATCGCATCCCTGCCCAGGCCCGTGATTCAGGGCGTCATTATCGCTTGCATGGGCGGATTCGTTGCCCTGTCGCTTTGGCATCTCCGCTCGGGATGCGTGGATCGCGATGCCCTGGTGCTTGCCGCGGAGTTTGGCATCGTCGTGCTTGGCATGCTGTTATTCTGCGAGCGCACCTGGAAGCACCATTGCGTGACGTTGCTCATTCCGTTTGCTGTGTCCGCGTATTGCGTGAGTGCCGCAGGATTCGCGAGATCTCTACGCTGGCAGGTCGGCGTTCCGGCGCTTGTGGCGTTGCTGTTGCTGTTGCTGACGACGAGCGGCATCTTCGATCGTCATGTTAACTCAGACGAACGCGTCGGTAAACTGGCGCAGGTGTATGGAGCCTATGTGTGGGCGTTTTTACTGCTGCTCTTCGCGATGTGCCGGGTCTTGGTGACATCGTCCCTAACGGCTCATCGGGTTTACGACGCGGTTTGTAAGGATTTAACCATTGAGAGCACGGATGACACGGATACGAAATAACGCCGGCGTGATATTACTTATCCGCGTAATTTGTGCTATCCGTGGCGCAATTCGGTTCATTGCACAGCGTGAAAACGCGAAAGTCACTTCCCAATCGCATCTCTCTTGGATACGATTTCTCTGATACCACATTCAAAAGGGATCTTCATGTCCACTCCGAGTTGGCCGATTCTAGCGATGGCCGAACGCCGCGTGTTGGGCGTCATGGTCGAGAAAGCGAAGACGACGCCTGACGTCTATCCGATGAGCGTCAACGGAATCGTCGTCGGTTCAAACCAAAAGAGCAATCGCGATCCGATCCTGAATCTCTCCGATGATGATGTCGAAAACACGCTGTCGGCACTGCAACCCAAGGGCTACGTCACGCGCATTCAGGGTGGCCGCGTCGAGCGTTGGCGGCACAATTTGTACGATCTCTGGAGCGTGAACAAAGTCGAACTGGCAATCCTCGTCGAACTGCTGCTCCGTGGTCCGCAGACCGACGGTGAACTGCGCCAACGCGCGAGCCGAATGGAAGCGATCGAGGATCTGCCTGCGCTACGCGATGCGCTCAAGCCGTTGGCCGAGCGGAAACTTGTCGCCTTTCTCGGCACCGAGGGCCGGCGAGGCACGTTGATTTCGCACGGATTCCATTCACCCAAGGAGATTGAGATCGCCCAATCGCGCGTTATGACGGAGGAGTCGGTGGTGCCAACGATTTCCGCACCGGTGCCGATTCCTGCTGGCGAACTCGCCAGGCTCAGCGGCGATCTGCAGGAAGCTCGGCACGAGATCAGCGAACTGCGGAACCAGCTCGGTGCGATGCAGGCGGTGTTGACACAAACGGTCGAGCATCTGAACAAACTCAGGGAATCGCTGGGTGCGTAATACGTTCCGCCACTGGAAGTTTTAGCGAACGCCACACGAAGCAATCGCGTGTTGTTCGGACATGTGAAGTAACAGAAAACGGGAACGCATATGCAGGAAATCGTCACATGCCCGGAATGTCGTCGTCGCTTGCAGGTTCCGCCGGAGGTGATGGGCCAAAGGGTGCAGTGTTCGCGTTGCCAGGCAACGTTTCTCGCCGCTTATATGCCGCCGCCGATCGAGACGGGGCCTGCCATTCTTGTGGGCGCGGTGACGGCCGACCTGCCCGAACCGAACCCGATCGACATCGTGTCGCTGAGCATTGATGAGTCCGCACCTGTTCCCGCAAGCGCGAGCCAGAGGAAACGGTTCCAATCGATACCGGTACCGAATCAAACGAACCCAGCCAAGCGTACTTTGATCATTGGTGCGGTAATTGTCGCAGTCGCGGTAACGGTTACCTGTGTTGCCACCAGTTTTTCTCCGCTCGACCTTGGCCGTCATCGTGCCGACGTGATGCGCGTGCCGCTTGAGGCGGATGTGCCGCGCATGCCGTCGCCGCGACTGGATGCGGCTGCGCAACAGGCGGCAGCGAAGGCGTTGCTCGATCATCTGGGAAACGGGATTCGGAACAACCAACCGATGTCAGAGTTCGCCCGCAACTTCGATGGTTGGCGGACTATCGACGATTTGGTGATGCAGAGTATCGCCCCCGCGCCGCTTCGGCAGGAGCGAACTCTGTACCGAGAGTTGGCTTTCGCATTTGCCCAATATTTCAAAGGCAATGATGCATTCTGGCAAGATGTAATCGTCGCGCGCGTGAACCAGCTTGACAACGGCGACCTTTGTGCCATCTCTCGCCATCGCTTTCATGACGGCGTCGGCGGCAGTCTCCGCTTTCGCTGGTGGATGACATTTCACGAGAACCAATGGCGAATTTACGACGGCGAGGAGATCGATTTTGGCAATCGGGTCAGCCTCGGATTTCCCCTGCTCATCAACCGATTGGACCCGAACCTCGCTGCGAACATTCGCACGATGCATGCCGCCTTGCTCGCCATGAGGCCTCAAAATAACAACTTCGTCGAAGCCGACAAACATCTCGACCAGGTCAGGCCGGCCGAGCTTCCGCAGCGGCTCCAGGCGAAATTCCACCTCGTTCGCGCGAATGCGAAAAATCGGCTGGGTGACCATCAGTTGGCTTCGGACCAGTGCGATGAGGCACTACGTAAAAATCCCGACGCCTTGGGAGCGGACTACTACAAGGCGATTTCATGCACGTGGCTAAATCGCAATGATCTCGTATTGGAACATGCAAAAAAGCATCACGACGCACTCGGCGATGATCATTGCTCGTGCTACATCATGGGGATCGCCTTGTTTCGACTTGGGCGGCGTCATGAAGCGGCGGCGTTCTATCGCAAATCGCTCGATGACAATCCGAAGGATTTCCTGCCGTTTCTCGAATTGCTCGTCTGCCTGAATGCGAATGAGCCGAACGGCGATCTCGGCAAGCGGTTCCTGGCCTTGCAGAATCCGGCCGAAAAATTTGTAGAATTCGCCGAAAAGCTGTGGCAAGCACGCAACGGTGCGGCATTGACCGACTTGACCGACGCGATGCGGAAACTCGATCCGCAGCATGTGGACGCCGAGTTCTATCAAGCCCTGGCGGCGATGAATCAAGGCAAGGAAAATGTGGCATTCCGATCGTTCGCCAACGCCTGGAAACGCGTCTCGCCGCAAGAACGCCGCGACTATTTCACGCGCGAATTCAGCCAGGCGGCGGCCAATGGCGACGCGGCGCTGCGAGCCTACCGTGAACTGCCGAGCCAGGCAGATCCCTTCCGCTATTTAGCACGCGAACTATGGCGAGACTTTCGTATGGAGGACCTGCGTGAGTTGGTTGACGAGCACGCCAAGAAAAAAGCCAAGGATACTTATCTACGTCTCTACCAGGCCGAATTGTTTCTCCAAGATGAGGATTTCTCCGCGGCAAAAACAGCCTACGCCGCTGCGGCCACGAAACTCAACAACGTCGCGGAATTCAACGATTTCCGCTACAACCGCGTACGCACGCTCTACCGTTTGGGCGAGGCGATGCAGGCCTACGCGGAAATCGGTCCTCGCGATCATACGTTCCGCGATTTGGCGCAACAATGTTGGTCCGACAAGAATTTCGACACGTTGACCAAGTTGGTGGAAGCGCACGAAAAGAACAACGCGGGCGATCCGCAATTGCTGCGCTGGAGTTGGCGAATCGCTCTGAATCGCAAGCAGTTCGACCGCCTTGGTCCGATGGTAAAACAGGCCTATGAAGTGAATCGCGATCGCTTCGTGCTCCAGGATTTTGCGAATGATATGGTGCAGGTGGGCGAGGCGCTGGAGGGCTACAAACGAATGCCGAACCCGAGCGTCGATGTTGAGTTCATCGCGACGGCGTTGGCATTGAACCAAAAGCCGCAGGAGTTGCGTGCGTTGATTGCGTTGCACCGCAAGAAGTTTCCCGAAGATCGGTTGCTGGGCGGGCTGGAGGGCGAAGCCGCCCGGTTGGAGGGCGACTGGAAGGCCGCCGCCGCCGCCTTCGCCAAGGCTTGGCCTCTGCTTCCCGATGACAAGAAGGTTCGGTGGCGGTTTCATTGCCTTCAGTCGCATCACAAGATCGGCAAAACCGTGGAGGCGTATCGTGACCTCGGCATGCAGCATGCTGATTTCCGCCAGCTTGCCACCATGTTGCTTTACGAAAAAAATATCGACGGCTTCGAGAAACTCGTCGATGCGCATCGCCCGCAGCGTGCGAACGACAACGAATTCGATGCCTACGAAGCCCGACTGAAAATCTTCCGCAACAAAACCGATGAGGCGATCCCGCTCCTGGCTCAGGCATGGAAACAGATCGGCGATCCACTGCGCCGACAGGCCTTGCATTCCTTCGTGAACGATCTGCTGGTGAACGGAAAGTCGGAAGAGGCTTATCGTTGTGCTCCCGATCGTGTAATGGCGTTTCAACAAATTTGCTGGCAACTCCGCCAGACGAAGAAGATCGAGGCCTTCGAGACGCTGGTGAAACTGCATGCCGTCACGCATTTCAAGGACATTCAGCTCGTCATCGAACAGGCCGAGTTGGCCCTGCTCAAGAACGATCCCGCACAGGCCGAGACGCTTTTTGCCGAGGTTCGCGCACGCCCCGATGTCGTCAATGCTTTCACGGCTCGGATCAATTGGTTACGGGCGCGGATCGCAGGAGGAAAGGTCGTGCCAACCTATCGTGAGCTAGGCGCGTCGCAGCGGATATTTCTGGAACTCGCCAACGATTGCGCGATCGCCAAGAACGGCGCGCAGCTCGAAGTCCTGCTGCGAGCGCATCGCCAGGCTTTTCCGCATGCTACAAAATATGATGCGTGGGATATCGAGGTGTTATGGCTGAAGAAAGACTACAAAGGCACGATCCGCGAAATCCGCGCCAAGCGCAAGACGATGTTGAAGGGTAACCATCGCTGGAAGATGGAAGGCTGGCTTGTTCGCAGTTGCGTCCTTGCCAAGAAATCCGCCGACGCGATCGCCGAAGCTGAGACGATCACGAAAGTCCCAGCTGGGGCGAAGAATCTGATGGTGCTCGCCCTCGCATCGACCGGCGATGTAAAAAAAACAATCGCCTACGTGGAGTTGAATTCCTCGAATCGGTATTTTGTCGATACACTCTATCGTGATGAAGACCTTGGCCCGATCTTGCGTGGCGATGCCTTCCGCACATTTCGCGACCGCTATCCCGAGCCGCCGGCGAATTTCAATGAGTTCCGCTTCGACGATGATGATGACGATCTGCGGCAACCATGACGCCAATGGGAAATGTCAGAGCCGGAAACGCGACCGACGGAAGAAAACAAGGTCGCTCACGCGTTCGGCACTGGTGTGATTGCACGCCAGAGCGATTCCGTCGGAGCCCCGCACGAAGTAAGCGGTCGAGAGCCTAACGCGAATGCATTTACGGTCCGCTAACTTCGTGTGCGGCTCTGACGGATTGAGGAAAAGTGTCAGGCGAAGGCGGCTCTCGTGCGTTGCAGGACCGGGGCGTCGGCACCGCCGGAGCCTTTGAGCCAGTAGACGCTGGCGGCAAGGAAGCGGTTGCGCCAGGCAGGCGTGATGTGTTGGAAGTCTTCCAGGGCGGCGGAACTGAACTTGTAGTCGTGCGAATCGGTGCCTTTTGCGAAGATCAGCCGGCGCGAGGTTGCCAGCCAAGCGTTGGCTTGATCGGCGTTGGCGTTCAGAAGCGATAGCGTCTTGCGGGCTGCGGCGAGTTTGTCGGTGGTCGCCGACGTGAAGATGTCGTCGATCGCCGCTTGGCCTTGGCCCATCACATCGGCGGGTTCCAGCGTGTCGATGCGTGGCGTCGCCGGCAGGTTCATCATGCGAGCGCGAAACATCGGCAGGAACGACGCGGCTTGCAGCATGAGGAAACGACGCGTCTCATCGCTGGCGGTGGTCTGGTAACCGAAGTGGAACGCGTTGACGGTGGTGAAGGTGTGCAGGCCGACGATGCCGGGTTGCTTCATCAACAACTCGCCGGCGGTGAGGAAGAGCGCGTCCCACACGCAGGCCGGATCGACACGATCATTGAGCTTGGCCACAACCGCTTCGGCTGCGTCACCGGGGTTCGACGTGCGCAGCGTGGCGAGCAGTTCGACGACCGGCTCGCGCATGATGGTACCTCGCTGCCAGCCGGCGCGGATGCGCGTAAGTCGGCGCAGGTTGTCGCGGCCAGGCCGATCGGCGGCGTGATCGCTCGTGGCTGGGTTCGCTTCGCGGCTGTGATCGACGAGTGCGTAGGCGAGCGAACGCAGGATCGGCTCGGCATGTCGCCAACCGATCGTAACGAGCGTACGGTACGAGTTGGCGACGAAGATCACTTTGTGACCGATGTCGCGGAAGTCACGAGCACCATAACGCCACATCATTTCATAGACATCGTTCAAACTGCTGACCCGTGCAAGCTGGGCAACCGCGCGATCGACACGCTCCATTTCCCAGGCGTCCATCGCAGTGCGAAATTCGCTCACCGCTTGCTCAGCGGCCGGGAGGCAGTCGGCGGGCTGGACGGACATGCGCCAATCGCCTTCCTGGGCATTGCGTGCTTGCGAGTTCTTGAAATTATCCAACGCCCAAAACAGTGGCAACCAGCGATCGCGATCCTGAGCGGAAAGACTGGCAATATGGGCGGAGTTGACCGCGAGCACCGCATGAAACTTAAACCCCACCGGTCGCGGCTGAATGCCGCGCACGCCGGCAAGCATCAACGCGCTGAGAATCTGCTGATAGCTCGCGCCCTGGCGGATGCGCGTCGCGACTTCTTCGAGCAGCCGATTGCGCGGCGAATCCTCGATCAGCCGAACCAACGCTTCGACATCGCCCTGCACCGGCGCGAGCGTTCGCGGCGTTTGTTGCGCGGACAATGCCGGCAGATTTTGCAGGAACCCGAAATCGACGGCCCCCGCGACAACGCCGAACTGTGCGGATTGCGTCAGAAAATCACGCCGAGTCGTCATGGTAATCTCCGTCGTCGGTGAGAGGTGAGGTGGGGAGAGTGATGTAATTTTATTGTCGCGGATTGGGAGGCAGATTGCAAGGCACTGCTTGGATTTGCTTGCTCCGAGAATTTGAAATGGGCGCGACGGGACATCTCGGAGTTTGGATTACGGTCATCAAGGAAATCATTCGGAATCGTCAGGCTGGAACTGCCATCCACGGGTATCCGCTTTGGATTTCAACTTCTTGCCTTTTTTCTCCGCCTGGTTTTCGGACAACCCACTGAAATCAATGACCGCATGTTCGGGAAACGGGACTGGGTCCGCTGTCACGGGCAAGGATTCCGCGTCACATTCGCCGACTATCACCGCCAGAACGCCTGCCGATCTACAGTTTTTCAGCGAAGTAAAATGCCTCCACGATTCCTCGGCCGATATTTGGTCGCCATCTATAAGACAGAGAGCAGTGATTGGTCTTTTGGCGTTGGCCTCAATGCTTGAGACGTGACTCTACCCGCCTGGATGAACGACGGATGTATCTGGCGAAAAAGCAGCGTGGTTGCAATCATGCATTTGCCTCCGCGAGTTGACGCACCTGAGCAGCAAGCTTAAGTTTTACCACAACTTTTTTTTCGTTTTGCGTTGGGCGGCGCGATAACCGTCGACCATGGCCTGAAGCTTCTGCCAGCCACGCCAGAGCGTGATCCAGCCGGGGAAACCATCGCACTTGCGATTTTGATGTCCGCCGAGGCGAG
>SIAQ01000117.1 GCA_009697105.1 Gemmataceae bacterium
AATTCAGGTTGCTCATGTTGATTATCTCACTCATACCAAAAGTGATGAGCAACTTGATCAACCTGCCGTGGGGCAGGCTTTCTAGCCTGCCGAGGCTTACCTAAGGATGGTCAAAATACGGCAGGCTGGAAAGCCTGCCCCACGGACTCAAAATTTGATTCTTCCTCGGGGAAGTATTTGAAAAGAAAGCGCAGGCACCCAGTCTGCGCGCGCTTGCCCAGCTACCTTAAATATTAAGGAAAACCTGCGGAGACCGCGCTGAGGTGATCCTAACACAGGCTGATCGATACGCAAAGTCAGTTGTGAAAGATTTTGGATGTCGATCATGCCAAAAGGGATGAGCGACATCCAACTTTGATCACGAGCCGGAAGCGTAAGCGACGGTGGTTTTTATCCGTCGCTTACGCTTCCGGCTCGTTAAATTTGGATGTCGATCATGTTGCTCATGCCAAAAAGGATGAGCGAGATGAGCGACATCGGCGAGCCTAGCCGCGTGAGCGGCAGGTTGATACGGGCATTCATGCGTTCAACCTGCCGCTTACGCGGCTAGGCTCGCCAAAAGGCTCTCTTCGGCCCATAATGAGAAATAATAGTTTTGCCTGCTTTCACTCCGGGGGATTTCGCATGGTTCGCATGACCTGGCTCGCGTCCTTGGCGTTCTTTGTTTGCGCTTCCGCAGCATTTGCGGGTACAAGCAATAGCCTCATGGATGTGCATCCCGATAGCAAGTCGCTGCTCGTCGCCAACACCGATAGCGGGACTGTGACGCTGATCGATCTCGAGAAGAAGATGGCCGTGCGTGAGATCAAAGTCGGCAAACGGCCCGAAGGCGTGACCTGGATCGGCAACGGGCCTCTCGCTGCCGTCACCGTCAATCACGAGATGGCGGTCGTCATCGTCGATACCGCGACGGGCAAGATCGAGAAGACCATCCGCGTGCCTGCGGAACCCTATGGCATCGTCAGCGACAGCAAGGGAGCCACGGCGTTCGTCTCGCACGAGTATCCTGGCCTGGTGACCGAGATTGACCTCGTCAAGGGCGTCGTCGTTCGCGAAATCCCCGCCGGTGTCATGCCGCGCGGCATCGCTCTTGCACCCGATGGCAAGCGTGTCTATGTCAGCGAGTTTTACACCGGCGTGCTCAACGCCATCGACCTCGCTTCAGGCAAGATCGTCGATTCCTGGAAGGGCCATGCGACCGATAACCTCGCTCGGCATGTGTTGCTGCACCCGACGAGGCCCAAGGCGTATGTCGCCCACATCCGCTCGATAATCAAGGTCAACGACGGCGCCGGCTCGATCTTCCCACACCTCAGTGTCTGCGATCTCAAGCTAGGCGAAGACCGTCGCCGCGTGTCGTTCGGCATGGATACCTTCAACGGCGTCTACGTGACGACGAACCCGTGGGAATCGGCTATTTCGCCCGACGGCAAGAGGTTCTATGTCATCTACGCCGGCACGAACGACATGAATATCTGCAGCGTGGTTGATGACGACTACAAGGAAATCGAACGCATCAACGTCGCTCGCACGGGCCAAAACCCGCGAGCGATTCGGGTCAGCCCGGATAACAAAAACGTCTACATCTACAACGCGATGGATTTCTCCGTCAGCGTGCATACCACGAGCATGGCATATGTCAGCTCGATCAAGGCCTGCGAGCCGGCGAAATCGCCCGAATGGGTGCGAGGCAAGGTGCTGTTCAACACCGCGAATTCGCCGATGTCGAGCCGACGCTGGGTCGCCTGCTCCTCGTGTCATCCTGATGGCTTGCACGACGCCCGCACCTGGCAGCAGGGCGAAGGCATGCGCAAGACGACGGCGTTCATCGGCATGGCTCACACGCATCCGCTGCACTGGTCAGCCGACCGCGATGAGGTGCAGGACTTCGAGTTCACGATCCGCAGCAAGCTCATGTTCGGCCTGGGCCTCATTAAGGGATCCATCAAGTCGAAGGTCGGCTTCCACAAGCAAGAGTTGGAAGAAAAGACCTCAGATCGATCCAAGGACCTTGACGCCCTGGCCATCTACTGCAATTCGATCGAACATCCGTTGTCGCCGAACATCCTCGCACCGGGCAAATTGAAGCCGGCGGCGGAGCGAGGCAGGGCGATCTTCCAACGCAAGGAAGTCGGCTGCGCGAGTTGCCATAGCGGGGCGTACTTCACCGACAGCAGCTTGAAGTTGCCGTTCGTGTTGCATGACGTGGGCACGGGCCGAAGCGACAAGTTCGAACGCATGGGCACGAAGTACGACACGCCAACGTTGTTGGGCATCTATCGCACGGCCCCGTATCTGCACGATGGCACGGCCTTGACGCTTCATGACGTTCTGACGACGCAGAACAAGGACGACAAGCACGGCAAGACGAGCGGGCTGGCGAAGAACGAAGTCGATGATCTCGTCGAGTTCCTGAAATCGCTGCCGTATGAGACATCGCCGGAGGTGACGCCGAATACGGTGCCACATCGGTTGCTGTCGGCGGATAAGAAGCAGTAAAAGCGCCAAACTGCATGTCAGGCTTTCCAGCCTGTCGGAGCCTGTCGTGGGGCAGGCTTTCTAGCCTGCGGAGGCTTCACCATGATGGTCAAAATACGGCAGGCTGGAAAGCTTGTCGTGGGGCAGACTTTCTAGCCTGCGGAGGCTTCGCCATGATGGTCAAAATACGGCAGGCTGGAAAGCCTGCCCCACGGACGCCAAGTTGGATGTCGCTCATCCCTTGCGGCATGATTGACATGATCGACATCCAATAATCCCGAACAGGCCGAGTTGCCGAAATGAATAGCAGGAGCCTCGCATGAACGCGGATTGGCGTACACGTTACGACTTTGCGATGGACGTTGCTCATCAATCGGGGCAGTTCGCGTTGCAGTATTACAATCAGGGCATCGCCGTCGAATGGAAGGCGGACCACAGCCCCGTCACGTTGGCGGATCGTGGTGCCGAGCAGCTGCTGCGATCCGCGATTGCGAGCAAATTTTCTGGCGACGGCTTCCTCGGCGAAGAGTTCGGCGATACGCCTGGAACGTCGGGCTATCGCTGGATCATCGACCCGATCGATGGCACGCGCAGCTTCGTTCGCGGCTTGCCGATCTGGGCCACGCTTGTCGGTCTCGAATACAAGGGCGAGTTGATCGCGGGTGTTGCCTATGCCCCAGCCCTTGGCCAAACGCATCGCGCCTTGCGTGGCGACGGGGCGTATTGCGATAATCGCCGGATTCGTGTTTCGGATGTTGCAACGCTCGACAAATCGCACGTCTACTATTCCAGCATCGCGTGGTTCAAGAAGGCGAAGCGCGACAAGCAGTTCCTCAAACTCGTCGATCTCACGGAGCGTCAGCGAGGCGTCGGCGATTACTACTGCTTCATGCTCGTTGCGCAAGGGGCAGGCGAAATCGCCATCGAATATGGCGTGCATGCGTGGGACATCGCCGCGCTGGCGCCGATCGTCGAAGAAGCCGGCGGCAAGTTTACCAGCTGGGATGGTGCGTTCGACCTCAACCGCCCCGACGTGTTGGCGACAAACGGCAAAATGCACGCCGAGACGCTGCGCGTGATCAACGAACCTGTATAGCCGCGAGCTGCACATCATGAATCCTCTCCCGCGCACTATCGAATGGGTCGGCGACCTGCCTGGCCATGTGCGCCTCATCGACCAAACGCTGTTGCCCACGAGCCTGGAATACCGCGATTGCCATACCGTCGAGCAGGTCTGGGAGGCGATCAAGCTGTTGCGGGTGCGTGGCGCCCCGGCCATCGGTGTGGCAGCGGCGATGGGCGTCGTCGTCGGAGTGCAGCGTCATACCGGCGCCGGGACATTTGCCCATCGGCTTCACGAAGTCGCGGACTATTTGCGAACCAGTCGGCCGACGGCAGTCAATCTATTCTGGGCCATCGATCGTGTACTGCGGCGAATTGAATCACGTTTACACAATTCGCCACCGGAAATACTTGCTCGTCTCCTTTTGGAGGAAGCGCTGACGATCGAAACCGAGGATCGCGCGATGTGCCTTGCGATTGGCCTGGCCGGCGCCTCACTCATTGGCGAAGGGCAGGGCGTGCTGACGCATTGCAACGCCGGCGGCCTGGCAACGGCGGCGTATGGCACAGCGATTGCCGTCATGTATGCTGCTGCTGAGCAGGGTAAGCGATTTAGCGTATACGCCGATGAGACGCGTCCACTTCTGCAAGGCGCCCGGCTCACAACGTGGGAGTTGATGCAAGCCGACATCGACGTGACTCTGATCTGCGACAACATGGCCGCCCAGGTCATGCGCGAAGGTAGGGTACAACTGGTGATCGTCGGGGCCGATCGCATCGCTGCCAATGGCGATACCGCCAACAAGATCGGCACGTATGGCGTCGCTGTGCTGGCCAAGGCGCATGGCATTCCGTTCTATGTCGCCGCTCCGTCGAGCACATTCGATTTGAGCATTCGCGATGGCTCGGCGATTCCCATCGAACAGCGTGACCCGCGCGAGATCACGCACGCTTTTGGCAAAGCCACCGCACCGGACGGCGTTCGCGTTTACAACCCCGCGTTCGATGTGACGCCGGCTGAGTTGATCGCGGGCATCATCACCGAGAAGGGCGTTATCGCGCCGGTCAACGAGCGGTTAATTCGGGAGCGGCTTTCATTTGTGTCAGAGCCACGCACGAAGTAAGTGGTTGGGATTTTCCACTTACTGCCTGCATGGCTCTGATGAAAAAGCCATGTTGCGAAACCTTCGCGACGAAAGGTTGACGCCCAATTTTGGATACCTACAACAATCTTTGTGAATCGTTTCACAATCCTTCGACCTGCGTGTACGGCTGTACGGGTCGGACTGGTTTGATGAAACAAGAACCTGGATCCGACGATCATGGCTGAGCCAAATCTACCGGAAACGGACACTAATCCCGCTCCACCGGCAGCGGTAGCGCCGCCGGCCCCACCGAAGCCGGTCACGCCTGCGAAACCTGTCGCAGCTGCCAAAAAGGCCGTCGAACCGACGCGCCGGAACTTTTTAGTTTCCAGCGGGTTGACGACCGTGCTGGCGCTGTTCGGTTCGTGGTTCGCGGTTGCATGGACGACGTTCACTCTGTCGATGCTCGGCATGGTGCTTGGTACGGTTCGCTTCATGTTTCCCAACGTCCTGACCGAGCCACCCAGCAGTTTCAAGGCCGGTGATTGGACCAACTTTGAAGACAACAAGGTTGACGACAAATTCAAAGAGGTCGGTGCCTGGATCATTCGAGGCAAAGACGATTCAGGCCGCGACATCATCTACGCTCTCAGCACGACGTGCACGCATCTCGGTTGCACGCCGAACTGGCTGGAAAGCGAAAAGAAATTCAAATGCCCATGTCACGGTTCGGGCTTCAAAATCACCGGTATCAACTTTGAAGGCCCCGCTCCGCGACCTTTGGAACGTTACGCGATTCGGCGAAGCGAGGACGGGCAGATCGTTGTCGATAAATCACGCAAGTTCCAGAAGGAACTCGAACAATGGAATGATCCGGATTCGTATGTGCTCGTGTAAGTTGGGTTCTTGGCGCTCGCGTAAGAAATTCCGAGGCTAAGCTGCAAGCGGAATTCAAAAATCGGTTAAGGATCATAAAGCATGTCGATCGGCGACTATATCCGAAACTCGCAGGTTTGGAAGAGTATCTTCCGCCACCCGGCGCCGCGCGATCGCCGCAACCGCGTGGTGGTGATGCTCACCAACGTGTTCCTGCATCTGCACCCCGTATCGGTTCGCAAGAGCGGCATCGAGCTGAGCTATACTTGGTGCATGGGTGGAATCACGTTCTTCCTGTTTCTCGTCGAAACCGTCACCGGCGTATTGCTGATGTTTTACTATCGGCCAACGCTGGAACATGCTTACAACGACATCCTGTCGCTTCGCGATGTGACGACGCTCGGCATCCTGCGGGAGCTGCATCGTTGGGGTGCTCACGCCATGGTCATCACGATCTGGCTCCACATGTACCGAGTGTTCTTGACGGGAAGCTATAAACCGCCTCGGGAATTCAACTGGGGGGTCGGTGTCATCTTGCTCGTCTTGACATTGCTGCTGAGTTTCACCGGCTATCTGTTGCCGTGGGATCAGTTGGCGATCTGGGCTATTACGGTCGGCAGCAACATGGCCCGTGCGACGCCGTTCCTGGGTAACGAAGGTCCGGGTGCCAAAGCGTTGGTGATCGGAGGTGTAGAGTTGATTCACTCCGGCTCGGACGCGAGGTTCCTGTTGCTAGGCGCTCGTTTCGTTGGCGAGGCGACGCTTCTTAGGTTCTACGTATTGCATTGTGTTGCGTTACCGTTGGCGGCCGCGCTATTAATTGCTGTGCATTTTTGGCGTGTACGCAAAGACGGCGGCATCAGCGGAGCACTGTGATTTTCTCGTCCCGCCATTCACTAGGCGAATGGTGGGGTTCTTCGTGATGGTTATGGATTGAATCATGGATCATTCTCACGGTGTACCGGGCGCAGTGCAGGTCGGTATCGGCTTGCTCTATCTCGTTGCCACGCTGATGAACATCGGCTTCGCCCTGTATCAAAATCAGGTCACGAAAGACAAACTCCAGGGCATGATCTGGAATTTCGTCGCCGCCGTCTTCGGCATCCATGCCGTTGCGTATCTTGCCCAGTCGGGTTGGCCGATCTTCCCGTGGTTAGAGCAATTCATCAACTGGATCATGGGCCCGACAGTCTATTTCGTGCTCGCGTGTCTGGCGTTTGGCAAGTTTATCATTTTCCGCAAGCACTTCACAACGCCTCACGTCGCCTGGGCGTGGTTGATGTTTGCGTTGTGGTTCTCAGGCCAGGCGATGACGAACCCGAACTTCAAAGAAATCATCACCAAACCCGATAACGTGCCCATCGTCTTGCTCGTTTTCTCCGTTGGATTTTTGACGTGGCTGGCGATGCGCAAAGCCGTCATCAACGATGAGCGGATCGCGCGCGGCGAGCCGCCGATGGAAAAGCTCGGCGAGGACAAAGTTCTCGTTTGGCCCGACCTCGTCTACACCGAACTGATCGCGATGATTATCTGCACCGTCATCCTCATCGTATGGGCCATCGTCCTCAAGGCGCCGCTTGAGCAGCCGGCGTCGTCGGCCAAGATTCCGAATCCCTCGAAGGCGCCGTGGTACTTTCTCGGCTTGCAGGAAATGCTGGTGTATTACGATCCCTGGATGGCGGGCGTCGTGCTGCCGACGTTCATCGTCAAAGGTTTGATCGCGCTGCCGTACATCGACTTCAACCTCAAGGGAAATGGGTATTACACCTTCAAGGAGCGTGCCTTCGCGGTTACGACGTTCCTCTTCGGCTTCATCGTTCTTTGGTGCGTGCTCATCGTGCTTGGCACGTTCCTGCGCGGTCCGAACTGGAACTTCTTTGGCCCGTTTGAACTCTGGGATCCGCATAAGAACGTGCCGCTGAACAACATCAACCTTTCCGATTACTTTTGGCTAATGGGTTTCGGCGAGGCCATCGAAGGCAAGCATTGGCTGATCCGCGAGGCGCCGGGCCTGATGGTGGTCTTCGTCTACCTGGTCGTTCTGCCGCCGATTATCGCCAAGACCGTGATGCGGACGTTCTTCATCCGCATGGGCTTCGTGCGCTTCATGCTCCTGGTGACGTTGATCCAGTTCATGGCTTGTTTGCCGATCAAGATGGTCTTGCGCTGGGTTTTCAATCTGAAGTACATCGTGTTCATCCCGGAATATTTCTTCAACATCTAAGCCACGCCCAGCCATCGCGCCGGGCGCGAGGCCGGGTGGTTTTCTGACGGTGGTAGCATGGCCGCGAGTGATAAACCGTTTCATAATCAACGTGTGCTCGATATCGTGTTCGCGGTGTCGAACATCTTGATGCTGGCGAGCGTCATCTGGATGCTCTACGCAGATTACCAGCGTGAATACAAAGTCGAGCAGCGCGAATTCATGCGCATTCAGCAGGCGATGCACCAACGGCTTGCCCTCGAACAGATTCCACCCGAAAAAGAATTCAAGGCCAAGGAAGAAGCCGTCAAGGACGCTCGCGCCGAGCGAACCAAAAAAACCACTGAATTGACCACGGCCCAAGCGGCGCTCCTGGCTTTACGCCCGAGCCGTGAACGCGAAGAAGCCGCATATCAGACCGTGGCGGCGGACATCAGTTCGATTCAGAGCTTCTACAACATCGCCCTCGAACACGGCGATACTGCCTTGGCGGCCAAACATCGCGAGGAATTGAAGAACCTCGAAACCAAGCGGGCAGCGGCACAAAAGTCGCGTGACGAAGTCGTCAACAAGATGAAAGGCGAGCAGCTCAAGATCGAACGCATCGAAGGCCCCGTGACCAAGGCCGTTGCGGAATTCAAGAAGATCAACGACAAGCTCGATACACAGGTAAAGATCGCCCTGACGAAGCGCTGGACGATCAATCACACGATCCGCACGTTGCCCGTCATTAATGGATTCGCGGATCCGTTGCGCATCCATCAGTTCGCGATCTATGACATCCCGATTGACTACAACTTCAAACAAGTGCCACGCTTCGACCGGTGCATGTCGTGTCATGTCGGCATCGAGAATCCGACTTATTCGCGTGCCAACCTGGAGGCGCTCGTCGGCTCCGGGGTTAGTCGCTCGAAATTGGCGACGGCGAAGGACCAATACGACCGCCGAAAAAAAGCGATCAACGACCCCAAGGAATCGGCGACGATCCCGAATCCCAGCGACCTCCAACTGATCGCAATTTCCAAGAACGTTCTCACGCCCGCCCGCATCACCGAGTTCGCCGCCCATCCTCGGCTCGACCTTTTCGTCGGCAGCAACAGCAAGCACCCGGCCGAGAAGTTCGGCTGCACCTCGTGCCATTCCGGCCAGGGCAGCGGCACCTCGTTCAGGGACGCCTCGCATACGCCGAACTCCTCGAAGTCCCACGAGAAATGGACACACGACCGTGGCTGGGTTCACGATCATATGTGGGACTTCCCGATGCTGCCGGCGCGGTTCGTGGAATCGTCGTGCCTGAAGTGTCATCACCAAGTCACCGATCTCATCACCAGCGACAACAAAGTCGAAGCACCGAAGCTACTGAAGGGCTACGATCTCATCCGCGAGAACGGCTGTTTCGGTTGTCACGAAATCAGCGGCTGGAAATCAGGCCAGCGCGTCGGGCCCGACATGCGTCTCGAACCTCTCCCGCCTCTCGACATGCTGCATCCGATCGAGCGAGATCGCGCCGAGAAGGACATCGACAATCGGCCTGGCCATATGCGTAAAGTTGGACCGTCGCTGGTGCGCGTCAGCGAAAAGGTCAGCTCCGAGTGGATCGCGAAATGGCTTCTCAGCCCGTCGTCGTTCCGCGCCGACACGAAGATGCCACACTACTACGGCATGAGCAACAACAACGAGGATGTGCTGAAAAATTGGTCGCCCGATCACGAGAAATTGCTGTCACCCGAAAAGTTCCCCAATACTGAGGTCTCGGCGATCGCGTACTTCCTGACCGAATCGAGCAATCGCTATCTGCGCAAAGCCGACGAAGTTCGCGGCGACGGCAATTCAGCGAAGGACGACGCGACGTTCATCAATCTGCTCAACAAGGGCCGCCTTACCGACGCCGAGGCGAAAGAGCTGGCAGACGCCAAGCAGCGGATCAAACAGCGCAGTGAGGTGAAACTCGTCGATCAGGCACCGAACCACAAGGACGACGCAGCGAATGGCCGCATCCTCTTTACGGAGAAAGGCTGCCTCGCCTGCCACACGCATCAAGCAACCGAGAAGGGCGCCGACAAAATCGCCGCGTTGAAAAGCAATGCGACGTTCGGGCCGAATTTGAGCGAATTGGCCGCGAAGTTCGGCACGTCGAAAAAGGATAAGGACTCCGCTCGATCCTGGCTCATCCAGTGGATACTGAATCCCCAGGTGCACAGCCCGCGCAGCCGCATGCCGATCACGCACCTCAAGCCCGGCGAAGCCGCCGACATCGCGTCCTGGCTGCTCGCGCAAAAGATGCCGGACGAACAGAAGGCGCTTTGGGACAACGTCAGCGTCAAGGACGTTTCAATCGACGATCTCAAGAACCTGGCGCAGGTTTATCTCGTTCGCATGCTGTCCGCGCACGATATGAAAAAATTCCTCGACGGCGATCTGGCGGACGATCATTTGACGCTGGTCAAAAACGCCGTCACCAAGGACGAACACGACCTGCTGGACAAGATCAAGGACAAGAACGCCGCCGAGGATGCGTTGAAATTCTACGTCGGCAAGAAAGCCGTCAGCCGGCTTGGTTGCTTCGGCTGTCATGATGTCCCTGGCCCCGGCATGGATTCGCTCAAATCGATCGGCGTCGGCCTCAATGACTGGGGCAAAAAGGACTCCGATAAGCTTGCTTTTGAAGACATCAAGAACTTCTTTGAGCATCATTATTACACCGTCGATTCGTTAGACAAGAAAAACGGCGAGCCACATGGCCTCGAAGTTGCCAAGGGCGAAAGCAAGAAGGCGCGTGAACCCTACGAGAAGTTCTTCGCGGAGGGCTTGATCGGCCATCACCACCTGCGCCACAGTTACCTCAACCAGAAGGTACGCGATCCACGCAGCTACGATTACAATCGCATCAAGTCGTGGGACGATCGTTCACGCATGCCGAAGTTTACGCTCGCTCGGCCACGCAAGTTTGCCGACGAGGACGACTCGGCATTCAAGGGGCGGATGTTGAAGAAGGAAGCCGAGGCGCGTGAAGCGGTGGCGACATTCGTCCTCGGTCTCGTCGCCGATCCCGTGCCGACCAAGGCGACATCCCAGCCGACGAGCGATCGCCTGGCCGAGGTCAAAGGCCGCCAAATTCTCGACAAATACAACTGCAACGGCTGTCACATGGTTCGGCCTGGTGTGTACGACTTCAACCTGAGCGATGACACGCTCAAGAACCTCGCCGAGGCCCACTCGGCTGCCGTTCTCGATATCTCTCGCACCGGCGAGATCGCGTTCCCCAACGACAACCATTGGATCGGCCGAAACCAACTCGCGCCGGATCGGGCGAACGCGTTCGGCGTCCTCGGCAGTAAGTCGGCCGAGGACCCGTGGAATACCGCGATCCCGCTTCAGCTCTCGGAGGCGTTCCGGTTCGTCAGCAACGGGAAGCTCACACATATTCCAGCCGGGCGAAAGATACAAATTCCGATCGGAGAATTTCTGCCCAACGGAGCGGGAATCGACTCCCAGGAGGCTTTTGACCGTCATTTCGCCAGCTCAGATCCGCATGGCGGAGCCTTCGTGGAATTGCTGTTGCCGTACCTGAACAAGAAAGACCCGCAGAAGTATCTCGCGGCGGGAACCGAAGCGCGGGCGTCGCTGCCGCCACCGCTGATCGGCCAGGGCGAACGCACCCAGGGTGATTGGCTTTATCAGTTCCTGCTCGATCCGGGTCAGGTTCGGCGCATGGCGATCCTGCGCATGCCGAAATTCAACATGAGCAAGGAAGAAGCACGCGGATTGGTCGATTACTTCGCCGCTGTTGCGCGCATGAACAACACCGGCATCGGTTTAGCGTATCCGTTTGAATCGCTGCCCCAACAAACGAGCCTCGATGGGGCCTATTGGCAGGAGAAAAACAGAGCGTATGTCAAGCAACTCAACGAGACCGATGCCCGCGACAAGGATGGCAAAGTCATCAAAACCCCCGATGGCAAGGGAACCGTCAAAGCCATCGACCAGCGTTTGCAGGATTACGCGCCGGTCTTCGAGCAGTTGCGCATTCAGCGCGAAGGCGAACTGAAGACCGAGTTAAAGCTGAACGACGACCGCATCGCTCGGCTCGACAAGCAAGCGACCGACTTGGCCGATGCGCTGACCAAGGCGAAGGAGAACGCCGCCAATGCTGCCAAGGCGTTGAAGGATGCCGCCGACAAGAAAGACGCGAAACTCGCTGCCGAGGCCAAGCAAACCGCCGATAGGCTCGCAGACGTTGAGAAGGACTTGGCCGGCACGAAACAGGCGGCGAAAGATGCCGAGGCGCTGAAGACCAAGCTCGAAGGTGACGAGAAATCTCTGACCGCGAAAGATTTCGAGAAAAGCTGGATCGAGCGCGATGCCTATGCCTCCGATTCCTACCGCCTGTTGACCTCGCGCGATCTCTGTTCCAAATGCCATCAGCTTGGCAGCATCGTGGCCGGCGAACAGGTCAAACAAGGCCCGCCGCTCGATGCCGTCTCGAATCGCCTTCGGCCCGACTGGATCGACCGCTGGGTGAACAACCCGGCGAGGTATGTGCCGTATACTTCGATGACGATGTACTTCCACGAAAAAGAGCAAAAATGGCAGCATATTCATGCCGGGCCGGCTCTGTATCAGATTCAGTCGGTACGTGACGTGCTGCTGAACTATCCGCGTGTGTCGAGTTTGCCCATTAACCGAATTTTCAACCCGGACGACAAGAAATAGTCGGGCGGGTTCCGATGCGATCCTCATTCGCGGGAATAAATCCTGGGCGGCAGGATCGTATTACTGGACGTCCCCAATTACCTTGGAAGGGTATATGAAGAACATTCCCATTATCCTCATGATTTTCGCCCTCGCGGTTTTCACCGGCGTAGCCGTCACGGGCTGCAAGGATTCCGCCAAGAAAAGCGACGATGTGCCCGATGACGTCGGCAGCGGGAAAAAGAAAAACGTCGGCGCAGCCAGCCCACTCGAAGAACTCAAGATCGAAGAAGGCGCAAAAATCTTCGGATCGGTGAAGTACAAGGGAACCCCACCGGCCGTAGTAGATGATGATCGTATCGCCAAGCACGGATCGGATAAGACCTACTGCATGAGCGGCGGAGGGATGCATTCGAAACAGCAGACTTGGTTTGTCAATGCCGATAATACCGTACAAAACATTCTCGTCTTTTTGGCTCCGCCAAAGGGGAAGAAGTTTGCCAAGACAAGCACCCAGCAGACGGCGAAAATTGTGTCCGACCAGCCTTTTTGTAATTTCATGCCCCACGTAATAGCCGTGCAGTCGGACATTACGCCCGTCGTCTTCAAGAATTCTTCTGCAATAGCACACAATGTTTCAATTCCAGCCATTGATATCAATAGGCCGCTCGGACCCAAGTCGGAATCGGACGAATACAAATTCAAGGGCAAGAGTGGCCTGTTGCTCGACATGTCATGCAGTTCTCACACCTGGATGTTGGCCAAAATCAGCGTTTTCGAGCATCCCTACTTTGCCGTCACCGACGACAAGGGCAACTTCGAGATCAAGAATGCCCCGGTCGGCGTCGATCTCGTGCTCCACTATTGGCACGAATCGTTCGGAGGCATCGGCGACAAAAAGGGCCTGGCCGCGAAGTCGTACCAAAAGGGCGACAACAAGGTCGAGATCGAACTGCCGTAATTCAAGCCCAAGGGTGAGGTATACCTTTGACGGGTGAGTTTGACGCTTTTCCGAGCCGCGACCGTAAGGGAGCGGCCGACAGGATGCCGTGCGGTTTATGTCGGCCGCTCCCTTATGGTCGCGGCTCGGAAATGTTTTGATCGGTTCGGAGTACCTCACCTCTGGTTGGCTGCCTGTCTGTATGAAGATCGTCATCCTCGGATCGCGTGGCCTTCTCGGGCGTGCTCTCTGCCAAACCTTCACTGGCGAGATGATTCCGCTCGACCGTGCGTCGCTGGATATCACGGATGCTGACGCAGTACGATCGCAATTTGCACGGCTTCGTCCGCACCTGATCGTCAACGCCGCCGGCTGGACCGATGTCAATGGTGCCGAGGCCAATCCCACTCTCGCCCATGCCGTCAACGCGGAGGCGGTTCGCAACCTGGCAATCGCCTGCTCCGAAATAGACGCCACGCTGTTGCACTTCAGTACCGATTACGTTTTCGGCGGCGATTCCACACGCCAAACTCCCTATCGCGAATCCGATGCACCAGCCCCGATCAACACCTACGGCCATAGTAAACTGCTCGGCGAGAACATCATTCGCGAACACTGCCCGAAGCATTTCATCCTTCGCACATGCGGCTTGTACGGCGACGCTACAGGTACAAATGCCAGGCGCAATTTTGTCGACGCGATCCTGGCCAAGGCGTTGCGCGGCGAACCGCTGCGTGTCGTGGCCGACCAATTCTGCACGCCGACGTTGGTAACCGATCTTGCCCGTGCCGCAAGTCAAGTGACCACGGCGCGGGCGTATGGGATCTATCATGTTACGAACGCTGGCGCCTGTTCGTGGTTCGAGTTTGCCGAGGAGATTCTGCGTCTGCGTAAGATCGCCGCGAAGATTTCGCCAGTGTCGGCTGCGGAGAACGCAGCCCGAGCATGTCGCCCGGCGTACGGCGTGCTGGATTGTGAAAAGTGGCGAGAGTCAGGATTTGAACCGCTCAGGCCGTGGCGTGATGCCTTGGGCGAGCATCTGAAAAAGTACGAGCCGGAAGCGTAAGCGACGGATTTCTCCTGTCCGCCGCTTACGCTTCCGGCTCGTAAAACGACTTTTGTCAGGCGCGTCATCACGGACGATCTCGGCGTTTTTTCTTGTCGTCGTCGCGAAAGCTGGCGACGAGCGTGTCAATGGCGACGCCGATCACCAGGCCGATGAACCCGCCGATCACAGCGCCGACTGCCATGGAGAAGAGGACCAATCGCAGGATGAAGATTTCGGAATAGAACCAGGGATACAATCCCACCGCTCCGCCAAAGGCGCAGCCGACGAACATGATCAACGCGATAAGCGGATTCTTGCGGAAGATGGCGAGCCAGAGGCTATCGTCATCGCGTGGCATGGTTGTTTCCTTTTCCCCAGCGATTGCCTACTCCGCCGGCGAATGACCGACGAGGGTGATGCCGATGCCGATGCTTTTTCCCGTGTTCTTACCGCCGACGACGAGATCGGCTTTGGAATTGACGACCCAGTGGTTCTTCGGACGGGCGGCGATGTCCGGCGTCTTGCCCGGAGTGTAGTTGGGCCAAAGCATGAACACGCCGGGATGGCCAAGCGCGAGGCTGTCGCCGCTGGTTTCGTGCAATTTCTTCGGCTCCATCAATCCGGGCTTGGTGTCGCCCTTGGCGTTGATGACCAGGATGAAGTCATGGAAGTCGGAAATGTCGGCGGTGTGCTTGCCGTCGGTCGGTTGCAACGCGACCCGCATGGTGTAGACGCCGGCTTTAATGCGCTGCTTGCGGTAATCGGTCCAGTCGCGGTGAAAGCGGATCGCGCCGAGGATTTCAGTTTGCTTGATTTCGCGATAGGTCACGCCTGTCTTGAGCTGCTCCGGTGTCGCGTCGGCCGGGATTTCCTTGCGCAGCCAAATGTCGCAGATTGCTTTGCCGGTTGGGTCGAGTAGCTGAATCGCTTCGGGCGCGATGAGCTTTTGGATGGCGTCGCTCAATTCCTTGGGTGGGTCGGCCTTCTCGGTATTGATCGAATATTTCTTGCCTTCCTGTGAGACAGCGAAGGACAGAAAAAGCATGAAGAACAAGGGCAGCATGGCGAATCTCGCGACGCGGGTCATCGTGGTCGGCTCCGGCATTGAATGGGAATCGGTGGGAAAAATGGACGGCGACAATACAAGACCGAATAACAACATGCGTTCGCGCGGGATCGCGCGAACGCTCAATGAATTTCTTACTTCGCCTCGAAGCTGCCGACGTAACCAGCTCGGCGGTCGCTGTCGCTCCAGGTAGCGCCCAGGCCTTGGCCACGGAAGGCGTGATGGATAACGCCGGCGGGAATCGCGCGGACGTTCTTGGCGAGCGGCGGATAGTAGGCGTACTCGTTGCCACAGACCTTGTCGTGCTCGGCATCAAGGCAGCGTGTCTTGAGCTTGGCGACACCCGCATCGACTTCGGCGCAGGCGGTGGTTTTGCACGGACAGGTGAT
The DNA here is from genome assembly GCA_009697105.1 of Gemmataceae bacterium. Taxonomy (GTDB): domain Bacteria; phylum Planctomycetota; class Planctomycetia; order Gemmatales; family Gemmataceae; genus SIAQ01. Next base: position 15,840 of record SIAQ01000117.1, read on the forward strand.
GATTTCGATCGGCTGCGAGTGGACCTTGAGAACATTCGCAAGCAACTTGCCGCCTTGCTGCTGAGCAAAGCGAACGAGCGCGTCGCGCTGTTCTTGGTTCGCCTTGCTGTCAACGAGGATCACGCACTTCGAAGGCGAGCGTTGCTCAATGCCGAGCGTGTTGGCGGCGGAGATGACGGCGACGACGGAAAGTCCGTCGAGCGATACGTCGCCTGCTTGGCCTTTATCGATGCGCCAGGCCATCATGCCTTGCTTGCCGCCGACGTTGAAGTCGGCCTCTGCGAAACACGGTCCGGTCCAAACGTCACACGTGCGAGCCTCGACATACATGCCCGCTGCACGAATGTCGGTGAGTTTATTGGATGCGTTGAGCGGAACGGCGGAAACGGTAATCGCAAGCGCAATGACCGCGAACAGAATGCGACGAATCATGATGGGTTCTCCTGAACAATTGAAAACGAACGTCACCAAGTGTTATTTTCAACGAGATCACGCGATGCGTCAAGTGCGAATTCAAATTGGCAGCAATGTTTGCCAAGTGGGTTGGCCCCGCGCAGGCTCCTTCGTCGCCTGCGGGCTTGCGATTCCCTATCGCCGGATCGTCAGACTTTCAGGCGGGATCAGCGCGGGTTCGTTGGCCTGAGTGCTTGGCTTGGCGCACCCGCATCCGCCGCTGCAACCGGTTTTGGTGCCGCGCACGGCGAGGAGGAATCGCTGCGTGAGATACACGCACGCTCCGCCGATCATCAAGCAAGTAGCCGTAGTTTGCCAGGTCATCGCGAACCTCAAAATAGCGACCCAACCTGATAGGTTATGAACGCGCCGACATAGGCGAGCACCGTCATATACACAAACGTAAAGAGCGGCCAACCCCAGCTGTTGGTTTCTCGGCGAATCGCTGCCAACGTCGAAACGCATTGGCAACACAGCGCGAAGAAGACCATTACCGACAGGGCGACAGGAATCGTAAACAGCTTACGGTCCGGTTCGCCAGGCCAATGGGCATCGCGAATCGCAGAGTTCATGTCATTGCGATACTCGTCCTCTTCAATGTCGCCTTCGCCTTGCGCGAAGAGGATGCCCATCGTGCCGACCATGACCTCGCGGGCCGGGAAACTCGCGAGGGCGGCGACACCGATGCGCCAATCCCAGCCGAGCGGTCGGACCACGGGTTCGATCCACTTGCCCGCTTGGCCCAAGATGCTCTGTTGCTTCCATTCGGCTTGTAGTTCGTTGATTTTTTCCTCGTAGGGCTTCTTCTCGTCGTTCTCCTTGCCCTCCATTTCAACTTCGATTACGGCAATGCGATGTTCGAAATCACGTGTTGGAAAATACAACGCCGCCCAGACGAGGACCATCGTCGCGAAGATGAACGTGCCCGCTCGGCGAAGGAACATCCAGCCGCTTTCCCACGAACGCCGCCAAATTGTCCAGAACGACGGCATCTTGTAGAGCGGCATTTCCATGACGAACACAGGCGTTTCGCCGCGCAGCAAGGTGCTCTTCAGAATAAGTGCGATTAGCGGTGCGAGGATAAGGCCAAGAAGGTATAAGCAGAACATCACGAGGGGATGTATCAACCCACCAAAGGCTTCCGCGGGCAGCAGCGCGACCGTGAGAAGCGAATAAACGGGAAGCCTCGCGGAGCAACTCATGAGCGGAGCGACGAGGATCGTGGCCAGGCGATCGCGCGTATTCTCGATCACCCGCGCGGCCATGATGCCAGGCACGGCACAGGCGAGCGACGACAGCAGCGGAATGAACGACTTGCCATTCAGCCCCGCTCGGGCCATCAGGCGGTCCATCAAGAACGCTGCTCGCGCCATGTAGCCGCAATCTTCGAGGAACGCGATGATAGCGAACAGGAGCATGATTTGCGGCAGAAAGACAACGACGGCGCCGACACCTTTGATCACGCCATCGATCAGCAGGCTACGGAGAGGTCCCGGGTCGAGGGCGCTGACGATCCATTCCGCAAGTTGGGCACGCCCCAGATCGAGCACCCATTTGGCAGGACTAGCGATCTGGAAGATGGCCACGAAAAGCAGAAACATGACCGAAAGAAAGATCGTTGTGCCCCAGAAGCGATGCGTGAGGATTCTGTCGAGCCGATCGCTCATGCTGACGGGCCGAACCGCGGGCCGTTCGATGCACCCGGCGATCGCCTGGCGAATCCAGGCATAGCGAACGCGTGCTTCGATTCCGGCAAGCACCTGGCCTGATGCAATCAGACGCTGGCGTGCCGATGCTACCGCATTCGCCAGCGTAGCCCCATGTTTCTCCGTTAGCGTTTTCTCGGTGTGCCCGCCGACATCGAGCAACAATCGGCGGAGCAAGTAGTTCGGCTCCGACGAAGTCAGTATTTCCCGCAGTCGGGTAATCTCTCGCTCAAACGCTTCCGAGAACGTCGGTCCCGCCGCGGGCTGATGGTCGAGAATCGCCTGCGACACCGCAGCCTTCAATGGATCCAGGCCGATGCCCTTGTTTGCTTGAATTGGCACGATCGGCACACCGAGACGTTGCGACAACTTCGCAACATCAATTTTCAGCCCTTGCGAAAGGGCCACGTCCATCATGTTCAACGCGACGACGACCGGCCTGCCAAGTTCGATCACCTGCGTCATGAGATACAAATTGCGTTCAAGATTTGATGCGTCGAGAATGGTGATGACAGCATCAGGCGCTGGCTCGGCGGTATCGTGCCCGAGAAGAAGGTTTACAGTAAGCATCTCGTCAGGGCTGCGCGGTGCGAGGCTGTAGGTGCCGGGCAAATCGATGATATCGATGGCGGTGTCGCAGTGCTTGAGCCGACCCTTCTTCGTCTCGACGGTGACGCCGGGGTAGTTGCCGACGCGCTGGTTCATGCTGGCGAGAGCGTTAAAGAGCGTCGTCTTTCCGGTGTTTGGATTGCCGACCAGTGCGACGGTAGGAGTTGGCGTTGCGATCATGGAATGAGGCCGGTGGGGATATTCACCACGGAGAACACGGAGAACACGGAGGAATGCGAAGAGAGGAGTAGGCAGATCTTCTTCACCGGGGCCGTATCAGTGGCACAGACACTCCTGTCTGTTCAAATCCGGAACACAGACAGGAATATCTGTGCCACCAATTTCTATGACTTTCCCTCTCCGTGCTCTCCGTGTGCTCCGTAGTGAGTTTGGTAACGTTCGTTATGGCAGGATAGCGACGCGGACACGAGCCGCTTCACTGCGGCGTAGGCTCAGGCGGTAATCGCGCAGGCGGATTTCCATCGGATCGCCTAGCGGTGCGAAGCCGATGACTTCGATGACCTCGTCCTCGAGCAGGCCCATCTCCATAAGACGCTGGAGGACGACATCATCGCCGATGAAGCCTTCGATGCGGGCACTCTGATTTTTTTGGACTTGATCGAGGGTCATAGTGGGCATGTTGGAGGAATGCGGAAAGCCCAGAGGTCAGCGCAGCGAACCATTGGGATATTCATAGGAAACATTCCCAACGGTTCGCTGCGCTCGCCTTTGGGCTTAATAAAACTGAAACCCGGTCTCAATAAGCGATCGGGATGGTTCGCACGAGGATGCGCATCGCGCATTCGCCGCGAACGCTGAAACGCGACTCGCCGACCTGGAAGAGGCACGGGCTGCCGGGCTGCACGACGCGGAGCCGGCTGCCGATATGCACGCCCAGCTCCGCCATGCGGTTGATCCAAGACGGTTCGCCGTCGATATCCGCAATGTCTCCAGAGTCACCCGCGTGGAGCAATTCCAAGGGCAAAATTTGATCGTGCATTTCCCAATCCCCCCACCGAATGGTCTTGAGATTCAGTCTCAATTAAAATTATCGGATTGGGCGGAGATGTCAAGCCAGAAAAGTGTGGAATGTCGCACCGCAATAGAAATGTCCCCATTTTCGTTGCATTAGAAATGTCCGCATACATTTCTCTATGCTTTCTTCTTGAACCCTTTTCGCCAGGGGTGATTCGTGGCTGGGCGCCATGGGATTTTTTGGGTAGTCTCGCCCTTGCCA
>SIAQ01000118.1 GCA_009697105.1 Gemmataceae bacterium
GTAGGTGTCGCGAAGATGGTGGAGATTTTGCATCACCTTATTGTGGCAGGTTTTCCAAAAGAAGAAAAACGCATTCCGCCTCATTTTTTCCTGGGTCAATGCAAGGTCCGTGAGTAAAATTCACCCACACAATAACGCGAAGAGCCTCAAATACTATTGTAGGGTGGCACGAACGTAGCCGCATCGGATAAGGAGAATTGGTTCATGAGCGACGCAACACCCGAGAACCAAAGCATCGACGGCGAGATTCGTGAAGATGCGTACATCTATGCTCTGGACCAACTCGCGAAAGGAACCAAGCTCCATAATATTCGCGAATGCTTGATCGAGGCCGGGTACACTCCGGACGAAGCCGAGCAGATCATCCAGCATGCGATGGATGATCGCAAGAAGCATGCACATGAGTTGAAGGTTCGCGTAACTCGTGGCGGCTTTCAACTAATCGTCGGCGGACTGGGTCTAGGCTGCTCAGCTACTATTTTCGCGACGCTGGTGCCCGTGGATGGATCGCTTTGCTCATTTTCTTGGGAATGGATATTATGGGGCTGGTCTTCGTTATCAAGGGCGGCTTTAGGGTGATCCGTCGGTTGCTCGCAATGACGCGATAAGGTGCCGTGGGAACGCAAGCCGGAGACGCCGATGACGAACGACTCCAATCCAACGACCGACACCTGGCGAAAACCCGACGCCCAACGACGCCGACTGCTGTCCATAGGCTGCTGGCTGTTCGTTGCGGGCGTCGCCATCGCGGCATACTGCGGCTGCGACGAGCGCTACGGCGACGGCATCGCCAACGTCTGGCTCAAGCTTGGCGCCTGGACGCTGCACTTTGTCGGATTGGTGTTGTTTCTGCTTGGATTGTTTCAGTCGCCGATTCGCCGGCGGTGAAGGTCGGGAGTCCGAGGCCCACCTCCGTACAACCCGTTCCTCACGAACAGACGCGCCCGCGAACGAATCGCGACGAGATGTCGGCTGGCCAACATGTTCGGCGCTGAAAGCCCGAGCAAATTCGGATATAATCTCTGATACACCAATGCACCGGGAGGCCCTAATGATCCTACCTGATTTCCTCACCCGCGACAGCACCGGCGAAATCCGGCTGACCGGCCATCGGATTGGCCTGTATCACCTCGTGCGGTATTATGACGACGGTTACTCCGTGGAGATGCTTGCATGCCAGTTCCCTGGCTTGCAATTGGCGATGATACATAAAGCAATCGCTTATTATTTGGAGAATAAAAACGGCGTGGATGCCTACATCGCTTCCTGTCGCGAAGAATTGGATCGCCAACGCACGGCAAAGCCAGAGGGGCTACCGTTGAAAACGTTGCGAGAGCGGCTGATTGGGATGCAGCATGCGAAAGGGGCCTAAGTCATGCTGCGCTTTTTGCTGGACGAGCATCTGCGCGGCCCGTTGTGGTCAGCAATACTACGGCACAACGAAAGGGGCGGACTCCCGATCGATGCGGAACGCGTTGGCGACCCCTCGGACTTGCCGCTCGGAATAGACGATGCGACGATATTGATTTGGGCTGAGCGTGAAGGGCGGATTCTCCTCACCGAAGATGTACATACCATGCCGGGCCATCTCCGCCAGCAGCTACTCGCAGGGAAACATTCTCGAGGCATATTAGTCATCAGCATCGGTTTCTCAATCAAAGAACTTGTGATTTGGCTAGAATTAGTCGCCCACGCTGGCGAGCCGAGCGACAACTTGGATACGCTCATTTACGTGCCGTGATTTGTAAACTAACAGAGATGTCTTAATTAGGATCGCCGCGTTCTGAATGTCTTACTCGGCTCATCGTTGACGCCGCCGACAAAAGTCGCTTTACGAGCCGGAAGCGTAAGCGACGGACTGGAGAAATCCGTCGCTTACGCTTCCGGCTCGTATTTTTGTCGGTGGCGTCATCGTTCAATTGATTTGTATTTCCCTGGAGTCCCCCCATGCAACGAATCCCTCGCGAACTCGCCCGTAAATACGCCTTCGACTGGCGCGACGAACCGCTGCTGCGCGTGCAGCCAAACGAGGCATTCGAACTCGAAACCTACGACGCCAGCACTGGCTACTTCAAATCGGAATCCGACAAGGCGATCCCCGGCAAACGGCCCGGATTTGACCGCGTGCCTGCCCTTGCCAACCCGATCGCGGGGCCGATCTTTCTCGAAGGCGCCCAGCGTGGCGATATGCTCGTCATCGCGCTTGAAGCGATCACCGTGGACGATTACTCCTGGGTCGCGATCGGCCCACGCCGTGGCCCCGCCGGTGAGTTGACGCGCTGGCCGGAACTCTCTACCGAATATACGACGAAAATATTTCAACACACCAAAGGCCCCAGCGGCACGACACGCGACGGCACGCTGCACTTCAATCACAAAATCTCCTGGCCGATCACGCCATTCGTCGGCACGATCGGCATCGCCCCGGATCGCGAAGTCACGACCAGCCTCGACGGCCAAGGCGAATGGGGCGGGAATCTCGACATCCGCGATGTCACCGTCGGCAACAAGATCTACCTGCCGATTCATCATCCCGGCGCGCTCTTTTACCTGGGCGACGTTCACGCCTCGCAGGGCGACACCGAATTCACCGGAACCGCCGCCGAGACGAAGGCGACGGTCCGCGTGAAACTCGACATCGTCAAATCGAAAAAGATACCGTGGATGCGTATCGAAAAACCCGACGCCCTTATCGCGATCAGCGCCAACAAACCGCTCGAAATCGCCGTCGAGACCGCCACGTTTCACCTCATGGATTGGCTCATCACCGAATACGGATTTTCACCTACGGACGCCTACTGCCTGGTCAGCACCTGTCCGGACTTTCGCATCAACGTCTATCAGATGTGCAAGATTGGCAAATTAGCGTATGTCGCGGGAGCGGAGATTCCTAAGAAATATCTGATGAGCTAGTGCTCTGTCAACGCTAAGAATTGGGGTAGCTGAAGTCGTGAGACTTCGGCCATTCCGAACGCTCACGATTATTGGCTACCCGAAAATTACGCATTGACAGAGCACTGGGCTTTCCGAGTTGCGATCCTTCCGATCTTAGAAGCACCCCATGTGGCGAATCGAAATCGCTCGTACTGACGACCGACCCAAAGCCCTGGCGATGGCGTTTTCACGCATGCCTGAAGTAGATCGCGCGGCAACAATCCAGCGAGCCATGACGTTGCTAGCGAACGGCATCTGGACGCCCGACGGTATCTGGATTGCTCGCGACAGTTCACGTCTCATCGGCGTCCTCATCGCCCAGCCGTTGCAAGGCGCGTCGTGCCTATTCTGGCTCCCAATCGCGCCACACGACTGTGCCGACGCACTCGTATCTGCGGCGCTCGCCTGGTGCCGAACTCGCGGTTGCACGATTGCTCAGGCATTTTATCCGCCGGACGAGTCCGCCTGGACCGCTCCGTTTCTTCGCAATGGATTTCGGTACATCACGCGACTGCACCACCTCGAATACGACTTTTCACTTAACACCGAGCCAAAGCCGGAGTTCGCCACGGATTTGCGTTTGGATTCGTGCGATCCGAACCTGCCGACCGAGTTCGGCACAACGTTGCTGCAGACCTACGAAGATTCGCTCGACTGCCCGGAATTGAACGGGCGCCGCAGTGTTGACGAAATTCTCGCCGGGCATCGCGGCACTGGAACTTATCATCCCGATTGCTGGTGGCTGGCACGCAGGAAAGATGTCCCGATCGGTGTCTTGATCATGACTGAAATCGTCAACACCACCACTTGGGAACTCGCCTATGTTGGCATCACGCCCAAACAGCGCGGCTTCGGATTTGGCCGAGCGCTCACGTTGCACGCCTTGGCCGCACTGCGTGAACGCAACGCCCAGCGGCTGACGCTCGCAGTAGATGCCCGAAACACACCGGCACGGCGGCTGTATGAATCGTTGGGCTTCACGGAAACCGAGCCGCTCGATGTGGTGCTGTGTTTTTTGGCGACGACAACACCCACGTGAACTTGCGAAGCAATGGATCGAACGATAGGCTGTCCATTCCATCGACCAACGAAGTTGCCGTTAGCCGCGACTCCATAGTCCAGCCTGTCCGAACTCCAAAAAAGAAGTCGCCTGAAACTCGCGAATGATGTCGGGAATCAGAGGCAGGACAAGGGCTTGCAGGTCTTGATTGCTGATATCGCCGACTGACATCAACAGCAATTTAGCCGGTCGCCCGCTCAGCAGATGGGAATCGACGAAATCTGAATCCTTGGTGATTACGACGCGTTCTTCCTGGTCCGCGCATTCGATAACTTGTTGGTCGGCGGTTCGATTGCCATCGGGTAAATCGAGCGTGTGAGCCGCATCACATCCCGCGGCGGCGAACCACGTCGTCATCCGGCGAGGCAACTGGGCGTCGATCAGGAACTTCATAATCCCACCGAGCAGATGCGGCGAGTCCGCGTTACGTATGCTCCATAGGACAGCGCGGCCAGCAAATCTTCCCGTTCGAGGTCTTCGTAATCAGCAAGGATCGCGTCGATTGTCATTCCCGAACTCAGGAGTTCCAAGAGGGACTCCGCCGGATAGCGCAGGCCGCGAATACACGGCTTACCGTGACAAATTGCGGAGTCGATCGTGATTCGTGAAAGGAGCGTGTTCATGATGGTAGTACACAACAATTCCAAAACCGGTAATACGATAACCACATGACCTTCCATCAACACACCGCCGACGTTTTGGCCCACGAGCATCTCGCGACGAACACCTTCCTCATTCGCTTGCGCTGCCCCGAGTTGGCACGCGCGATTCGGCCCGGACAGTTCGTCATGTTGCGGCTCGGCAATCGCAGCGATCCGCTACTCGGCAGGCCGTTCGCGCTGTACGATACGGTGCTCGACGAACGCGGTAAGCCGATCGGGATCGATGTCGTTTACCTCGTCGTCGGCAAGATGACCGGCTTGCTGCAACATGTCCGCGCGGGTGAAACGCTCAATGCTTGGGGGCCGCTCGGTAATGGTTTTCCGGAACCGGTCGGCAGCGAGCACGTCGCGCTTGTCGCCGGCGGCATCGGGCAAACGCCGTTTCTCGCTCATATCCGCGAGTTGCTCGGCACTCGCGGCTACGCTGGCAATGCACCGAGGCGACAGGTGCAGCGCGTCTCACTCTACTATGGCGTGCGCTCCTCGGACCTCGCCGCCGGTGTCGAGGACTTTCGCAACGCCGGCGCAACGGTGCATCTCGCCTCGAACGATGGCTCCCTCGGCCATCACGGCTTCGTCACCGATTTGCTCGCATCGCACGAAGCGCCGCAGCATCTCTTCGGCTGCGGCCCTGAGCCGATGCTGCACGCCCTGGCCGAGCAGGCGGCACGGCGAGGCATCCCGTGCCACGTGTCGCTGGAAACGCCGATGGCTTGCGGCGTGGGTATCTGTTTCAGCTGCGTGACGCCGGTGAAAACGCCCGATGGCTGGGATTACAAACGCGTTTGCGTGGATGGCCCGGTGTTCGACGCGGCAGGGTTGAATTGGTGAGCCATATAGCCCGCCATTTATGGCGGGTCTTCGGTGACGTACCCACCATTCATGCCGGGTAAACTATGAAAATCGCGAATCTGCTTGGCGAGGCGTTCATGCGCATGGGCCTCTTCCGACCGCCCAATCAACTGTAACAGTTCGGCATTATCCTCCGATATTCTGGCGATCGCCAGGTCTTCCGGAGCCAGGAATTCCTCCCGCAAGCGCAGAGTTTCGCGATAGCATTCCTGAGCTTCGCTCCACCGACCTTGATGACGCAAAATGACACCGAGCAAATGCAGGTCCTCGTGTAATACCATCGGATTGCGTGGATTGAAGGTCTTCTTGATCGCCATTGCCCGTCGTAGAAGCGTTTCCGCTTCGTCAAATCGTTCCTGAAACCGACGCATGAATGCCAGTTGGCACACACACAGGGCAATAGGCATCGACTCTGGCCATGATAGTTTTTCGGCGCGAGCCAATGCTGATTGGGCGAGCGATTCTGCTTCGTCGAGCCGATTCAGATCCACGAGAACGGTCGAATAACCGCACACGATCTTCAATTCTTCGCGACTTAACTCACTCGATGATTATTGGTAAATTTCAAACGCTCGCTGAAAATAAGGCTCCGCCAGATCGGGCCGTTCTTGAAAGCACCAAAAAATTGCGACCGATGCCAAACTCTTTGCGTATTCAAGCGGTTCTTCGGCCTGGAGAGCTTCCCGCATTCGCAGCGCCTTTTCCAATAATGGCAACGCATGACGATAGCGAGCAAGAATAATGTAGATTCCTGCGAGACATTCCATCACCTGGACGGTCCTGGGATATTCGCCATCCAATTCTGATTTGTTAGTGCTGAGCCATTCTCGGCAGAAGGCTTCCGCCTCGTCATAATTGCCCTGCAACCGAGTTGCCACGGCCAATGACCATACCAGAAGACGCCCGCGGCATTGATCCTTCGGTCCAAGCGATTGAGCCATCGTCCAGGATTTCCGGAAATAGGATTCGGCCTCAGCGTAACGGCCATCGTGAAACGCTTTCGCTCCGTGGCTCTCGTACACCAATAGCTTCCACACTCGCAGATTCAGGAATACGAAAACAATAAAGAATGTGAGGATCGACAGTGGCATCCACAAAATCAGCGGTATCGACCAGACTCCGCCGAGAATCACCATCAGCACGAAAACAAATACGGCCAAGAGATTTCCGACGGTACACGGAATGGACCGTTCCAAGAATTTCAAGAAGACAACTATCAAGATCATGATGCAACAGGGGTGTGAGGATGCAATCGTAGCAATATATTGTTCATTCTAGGGCCACCGTCCCCGTTTAGCCGCCACGCGCAGCGGAGCGCGAGCGAAATCCAGCAATCCGCTGCGCGTCGCGGCTAAACGAAATTAACGTCAACGGAAAAAAAAGATGCTCGTCGTTATGCAAAATCACGCGTCGCCAGAACAGATCGATGAAGTTCTGCGGGCGATACGCGAACTCAATCTCACGCCGCACCCGTTGCCTGGGGCCACGCGCACGGCAATTGGCATCACGGGCAACACCAGCGCGATCGATTCGCGCTCGCTGGAGGTGCTGTCCGGCGTATCCGAATGCATCCGCGTGACGAAACCGTTCAAGCTGGCGAGCCGCGAGATGCATGCGGCCGACACCGTCGTGACGTTGCCGCAGACGTCGATTGGCCCCGGCACGTTGACGATGATCGCGGGGCCGTGCTCCGTTGAGACCGAGGAATTGATGCTGCGCACGGCTGAATTCATGATGGCGAATGGTGTGAAGCTGATGCGCGCCGGCGCGTTCAAGCCGCGCACCAGTCCGTATTCGTATCAGGGTGCGGGGCTAGAAGGGTTGAAGATTCTGGAGAGGGCGCGGGCGAAGACGGGCATCGGCATCGTCACCGAGTTGATGGACACCGACAATGCCGACGCCGTCGAGGCAGCCTCCGACATCATCCAGATCGGCACGCGGAACATGCAAAACTTCAGTTTACTCAAGCGCGTCGGCAAGATGAAAAAGCCGGTGCTGCTCAAACGCGGCATGTCGGCCACGCTCGAAGAATGGCTGATGGCGGCGGAATATGTCATGGCGGGCGGAAACTACAACGTCATCCTCTGCGAACGCGGCATACGATCTTTTTCGGATCATAGCCGCAACACGCTCGATCTCTCGGTCATCCCGCCGGCGAAGAAGCTGTCGCACCTTCCGATCATGGTCGATCCCAGCCACGGCGTCGGCAAGCGCGAGTTCGTCCCTGCGATGGCGTTGGCGTCGCTCGCCGCCGGTGCCGACGGGTTGCTCATCGAAGTGCATCCCGACCCCGATCACGCGGCCTCGGACGGAGCGCAGACGCTATCGTTCGAGGGGTTCAAGAAGCTGCTGGAGTCGCTGAAGCGTTTGGCGGAACCGCTGGGCCGGAGGTTGAATTGAACTCGGCGAGCATGTTTCGGACCTGCTTTTGGCTATTAGGCAACCGATGTTTCACGGTGAAAATACGTCATCATCAATCAGTTCAAATTCTTGTTATTCGTCATCTCCCACATCCAGGCGAGCAGCACAACCACGCCGGTGATGTTGATCGCCAGCGTCACATGGCGAGTGATGAAGCCTTGCTGGAAGTCCGAATCCAGCACGCTGCTGCCGATCTTTACGTCGACGCTGCCGTAGAAGAGAACCCGCCCTACAAAAACATCCAGAGCCAAATTAGCAGCGTACGGCGAAAAAGGATTATGCGTCGGTCTCGCGAATCAATGATGACTCGCCCCTCAATAGTCGAATTTCCGTCGGAGGCTGAAGCGTAAGCGAGGCATTCAAGCTGCCTCGCTTATGCTTCAGCCTCGAAAATCGACTTTTGAGGGTGGCGTCAATGATGTTACGGGACCGATTATCTTATACGATTGGTTACGCGCTCGCGCATCGGGTCGGAATGATAGAATATTTCAGAATGAAAGGCGACCTATCCCAGAGGTTCGGAGTACCTCAGCTCTGGGTTTAACGAAACGAGAAAGATCATGCAACCGCTGGCAAACCTGCACGGCAAGATCATGCCGCTTGATGAAGTCACGATCTCGCCGCTCGATCGTGGCTTTCTGTTCGGCGACGCCGTCTACGAAGTTTTGCGTATCTACAAAGGCAAGCCGTGGCTGGAGGCGGAACACTTCGATCGCTTCGAGCGTAGCCTGCGTGAGATTCGCATCGCCGGCGTCGACATGACACGCATGCGGCAGCGGATGCACGAAACGATCCGCGCCGGTGGGTTTTTGGAATCGACCGTTTATCTGCAAGTCACGCGCGGCGCCGCACCGCGCAAGCATGCATTTCCGAAAGACGTCATCCCGCTGGAATTGCTCTGGGTGCAGGAATATCACGACACCTACACGAAAATGTGCCAAACCGGATGCGGCGTCATCACCTATCCCGATCTGCGCTGGCATCGCTGCGACATCAAATCGACGAACCTGCTCGGCAACGTGCTCGCCAATCAAACGGCGAGCGAAGCCGGCTGTCCGGAGGCGTTGCTCTATCTGCCCGATGGCACGATGACCGAAGCGTCGCATAGCAGCTTCTTCGCCGTGCAAGGCGGCCAGCTTCACACGACGCCGTTAAAGGCGAATGTACTGCCCAGCATCACACGCGGCTTCGCGTTGAAGCTGGCAGCGGAGGCGGGCATCGCCGTGGTTGAGCGCATCCTGAAGAAAGCGGAGTTGGATCAGGTGGACGAGTTGTTCCTGGTCGGTACGACGTGTGAGATATTGCCCATTGTGGCAGTGGATAACCTGTCGGTGAAGTCAGGCCTGCCGGGGCCAATCACGCGGCGACTCCAGGCAATCTACGCAGAATACGTACGCCGATTCACCGCGTAAGGCGTGCATTATTTTGTTTCGAACATAACCTGCCATTTATGGTGGGCTATATATGACTGGGTTCTGTCTTGTTAGAAAAATGAAAATCGGCTATTGGTTCGTCCGTTACAAGTCGGCAAGTTTTCGATTTCTCGCAGAATGCCCTGGTTCGCGTCATGGAGGATGCGATGTTGTCTTCGATTCGCCATTGGTTCATTGCCCGAACCCGCTGAGAACAAGCTGCATTCGCGGTTTGGACCATCGTGCTCCTCTTCGTTTGCACCCGTGCCTTCGTTGCACCGGCATCGCGAACGGTGTATCCGATCTTCAGCGAATCCACTCGTTTATGGTGGCAGACTGACGACCTGTATGAGCCCTATCGCCTCAATCACGTCCAAGGCGGTTATCGTTATAGTCCCGTTTTTGCGATCTTGTTCACGCCGTTCGCAATCTTTCCCGACGCAATCGGCGGCGTTCTTTGGCGGATTTTTAGCGGTGCATGCTTCATTGGCGCATTGGCGTGGCTGACTCGCTCGGTGTTGCCAGGCTGCCTGTCGCGTGACCATTTCGCAATTCTGACATTGCTATATTTGCCGCTGTCCGTGCAAAGCCTCAACAACGGGCAGGCGAATGTGCTTGTCATCGCCACTCTGATGGCAGCCGTCGCGGCGGTTCGCGAGCAGCGCTGGAACCTCGCAACGGCGATGCTCACGATCGCGTTCATCTGCAAAGTCTATCCGATCGCGTTTATCATGTTGCTGATCGTCCTCTATCCAAGGCATCTGCTTTGGCGCGTGTCGCTGGCGATATTGGCGAGTCTGCTACTGCCTTTCGTGGCCCAGAATTGGGACTACGTCGTCGATCAAAATCGAAAATGGATCGTACTGCTGTTGGCCGACGATCGCACCAACGCTCACGATGTCAACAAACATCGCGATCTCTGGCTGTTGATCGACATCTGCCAACTGCCCGTGACGCGATTCACCTATCGCATCATGCAAGTGGCGGGTGGAGCAGGAATCGCGCTGCTGCTCTGGATTCGGCAACGCCAGGGATGGGACGAGAAGCATTTGCTGACCTCGGCACTCGGGCTTGGCGTTAGCTGGATATTGGTGCTTGGCCCGGTCGTCGAGTCGAGCACGTTTCAACTACTCGCGCCGTCATTGGCGTGGTCACTGGTTGCCTTGCTGCGTGCGCCGGTCTGGTCTGCACGAAGTCTGGTCCTGGGCGGAAGCACTCTCCTCTTCATTCTGGCGGCGGCGATCGGAAGTTTCGGAAACACAGCGAAATTTCACGTCATTGCCATCCATCCAATGGCGAGCATGCTTTACTTTGTCTATCTGCTCACAGAGCCGCGACCCACGGAGCAATCAGCCCTACCCACAACGATCGAATGGCGTGCGGCGGCGTGATTCCTGCCTGTCGGAAGAAAGAATTGGTCTCTTCCAATGATGTGGAAAGACAAACCTGCGAGGTACTCCGAACCCTTGGGATCCCAGCGATTCGGAGTACCTCACCACTGGGCTTTCATCCAATTCCACAACTCTGGCGCAGTACCCAAGAATTAAGAATTGTCGGAAAGTTCCTAAAGTTGTGTGCCCAAATTGCACGATGTTTTCTCTACGGTATGGCAGCATGCGCCCACGATGGAATCAGGACGAGGAAACACGCGTACGGACTACCCTTTGGCCTGACGACGCTGGGCAGCCAAGTATTACGCCGATATGCCGGTGTTGGGGGCGTTTCCCGTCTATTTCTCGGCGCACGCTGGCGCTGGACTCCGTATCAGCAAATCGCATCCTACATCCCGACGCATGGCAATATTCTCGATTTGGGTTGCGGGCATGGCCTGCTTTCGCTTGCCATGGGCTTGAGCGAACCGACGCGCACGATTCTTCCAATCGATCATGAACCGTGGCGTGTGGCCATCGCGCAGAAGGCGGCCTCGGACCTCGTGAATATTACCGTGGAAACCGGCAGCTTGCTCGATATCGTTGCCGCTGAGTACTGGCACGGGACGGTTGCTGGGATTGTGATTATTGACGCGATCCACTACCTGCCGCCCGACGAGCAGGTAGCGTTTTTGGTTCATGCACGCAAAGCGTTGATGCCCGGTGGCGTGCTGCTGATTCGAGACGTGGACGCCGGCGCGGGCAAGACCTTTTTCATCAATCGGCGCTACGAAAAAATGATGACCGGCCTCGGCTTCACGATGGCGAAGGACCTGCATTTCCGCAGCCAGGCCGAATGGCTGACCCTCTTGGAGGACGCTGGCTTCGACTGCACGACCGAACCGTGCTGCCGATTCCCGTTCGCCGACTGTCTCTTCGTCTGCCGACTGCGTGCCGCCCAGACCGCCTTGGCGGCGTAAGGCGCAAATCTCAGTATTGATTCTTGTTTGCACATCCGCCACGCCCGTAGATCGCTGCCATTCCGACAGATGAGCCGCGAGTTGACCCGTTTTTGGCAGTAATCTGTAATCGATTACGAGCAGACAATTTCACCGCAACAGCATTGAATAAAGCAATTTGCGACAAGCCAATCTTTCAGGCATCGAAGTTGCTGTTCTTTACACGTCGGATACTATTTACCATGCAGGAGATTTGCAATATGAAGGTGAAACCGCTCGGCGATCGTATCGTGGTCCGTCGTCAGGAAGCTGCTGAGAAAACTGCCGGGGGCATTTTGCTTCCCGATTCCGCCAAGGACAAGCCGCAAAAGGGCAAGGTTCTCGCCATCGGCGCTGGCCGCCTATTGAAGGACGGCACCCGTCAGGCACTCCAGCTCAAAGTCGGCGACAACATCCTTTTCACCGCTTGGGCCGGCGACGAATACAAAGACGGCCAGGGTGGCAACATCCTCATCATGCGCGAAGAAGACGTGCTTGCCGTTGTCGACGAGTAAACAACAACGCTCTCACCGCCAGCAATCAGCTTTCAGCCCAAGAAAGCATCACGGCTTCGGCGAGGGTATTAATTCTTATTTATTACCATCTACTACCTGTCCTTGCGGTTAGCTCATTATCTCACCGATTTCGGCTGATAGCTGATTGCTGACCGCTGATAGCTTTAGGAGCTGAAAATATGGCCGCAAAACAGATTGCTTTCGATCAAGAAGCTCGTGACGCCATGCGTCGTGGCGTCGGCAAACTCGCCCGCGCCGTCAAAGTGACGCTCGGCCCCAAAGGCCGAAACGTCATCCTTCAGAAGAGCTTCGGCTCGCCGACCGTCACCAAGGACGGCGTCACCGTCGCCAAAGAGATCGAACTCGAATGTAAGTACGAAAACATGGGCGCCCAGATGGTCAAGGAAGTCGCTTCCAAGACCAACGACGTCGCCGGCGATGGCACGACCACCGCGACCGTCCTGGCCGAGGCGATCTTCAACGAAGGCCTTCGCGCCGTCGTTTCCGGCGTCAATCCCGTGATGATGAAGCGCGGCATCGAAAAGGCCGTCGAAGACATCGTTGAAAAGTTGAAGAAGATGAGCACGCCAGTTTCCGTCAAAGGAACCAAGGATCTTGAAAATGTCGCAACGATTGCGGCCAACAATGACAACTCGATCGGCAAGATTATTGCCGAATCGATGAGCAAGGTCGGTAAAGACGGCGTCATCACCGTCGAAGAATCGAAGACCGCTGAGACGCACAACGAATTCGTCGAAGGCATGTCGTTCGATCGCGGCTACCTGTCGCCGTACTTCGTCACTGACGCGCAGAAGATGGAATGCGATCTCGACGATCCGTTCATCCTCATCTACGAGAAGAAAATCTCCAACAACAAGGACCTCGTTCCCGTTCTCGAAAAGGTCCTTCAGCAGAACAAGCCGATCCTCATCATCTGCGAAGAAGTCGAAGGAGAAGCTCTTGCGACGCTGGTCATCAACAAGCTCCGCGGCACGTTCAAGTGCGCCGCCGTCAAGGCCCCTGGCTACGGCGACCGCCGTAAGGCCATGCTCGAAGACCTCGCGGTGCTGACCGGTGGTCGGGCGATCTTTGAAGACCTCGGCATCCAACTCGAGAACGTCCAACTCAAGGATCTCGGCCGGGCCAAGAAGGTCAAGATTGACAAGGACAACACCGTCGTCATCGAAGGTGCGGGCAAGAAGGTTGACATCCAGGGCCGAGTCGCGATGATCCAACGCGAACTCGAAAAATCGACCAGCGACTACGACAAGGAAAAGCTCGGCGAACGTATCGCCAAGCTGTCGGGCGGCGTGGCCAAGATCAATGTCGGTGCCGCGACCGAAAGCGAAATGAAGGAAAAGAAGATGCGCGTCGAAGACGCCATGAATGCGACGCGAGCTGCAGCTCAGGAAGGCATCCTCCCTGGCGGCGGGGTGGCGCTGCTTCGCGCGGCGGCGGGCCTGAAGACGACGGATCTTTCACCGGATGAAGAAGCCGGCTACAAGATCGTCATTCGTGCTTGCCGGGCACCGCTCATCCAGATCGTCGCCAACGCGGGCGAAAACGGCGATGTGGTCGCCAACGCCGTCCTCGAAAACAAGAACGTCAACTATGGCTACGACGCACGCCTGAACACGTACGGCGATCTGATCAAAGAAGGCATCATCGACCCGACCAAGGTCGTGCGTTTCGCTTTGCAAAACGCCGCCAGCGTGGCGACGTTGATGCTGACGTCGGACGCACTTGTTGCCGACATGCCCAAGAAAGAAAAAGCCGGCAAGGGCGGCGGCGAGCATATGGACTAACATTGTTTAGCCGCTCGCTTTTGGTGAGCGCGGAACTTTTCGCAAATGCGCGAAGTCCACACTCGCCGAAGGCGAGTGGCTAAACCGGATTGATCATGCGGGCGTCAGAGCCAATCTGACGCCCTTTTTGTTGCTACTGCAATTTCCATCAACACCCTCAACCCAACTTCGACACTTCCGCGCCAATTGCACCGAAGCGCAGACAAAAAAGCCAGCAAATCGCTCGCCGAGCCGTGCATGGGGTAGAGCTAGACGGAGGGTGCTATCGATCCGTGGCGTTTCATCCCTGACTATCGACGGCCAGCCGTCGAGCGATGCTGGAACAGAGTCCCCTGCAGGTCGGCATGAAGCCAACGTTCTGGCGAATGGTCGTATCCCTACCCTGAAATGCCCGCGTGGCAACAGTGACGCGAACGTTCGGCACGCAAACCAACGACGCGCGGGCGTTCGAAGCGATCACCACGCAGACCGACAAAAATACGAAAATTCCGCTATTTTTGGCGATTCGGCCCTTCAAAAAGCCATACTTTCTATATAAAAGCAATTGTAAGGGCAAGACGGAGCATCCGCTCTTTGAAAAATCGAGGGCGGATGGCCGCGTTTTCTTCTGCCACCCAGGCGCGATGCGCGGTTTCCTACCCGAGTCAAAGGCAGGTCATTGTGGCGCGGAAAGAACCCAGGGTAATCGTTTTGACCGGAGTAACTCGCGGGCTTGGCTTGGCGATGGCCGAGAAATTTATCGAGCTTGGCCATACCATTCTCGGCTGTGGCCGATCGCGCGATGTTATCGAGTCGCTGCGTGCCCGTTATCGCCCGCCGCACGATTTTTCCGCCGTCGATGTGTCTCTCGAAAGTCAAGTCGAACCGTGGGCGGCTCGCTTGATATCCAGTCGCGGCTCCCCCGATCTGCTCATCAATAACGCCGGCGTCATCAATCAAAACGCCCCGCTTTGGCAGGTTCCGTCCGACGAATTCGATCGCGTCTTCGACGTGAACGTCAAGGGCGTCGCCAACGTCATTCGCCATTTCCTGCCCGCGATGATCGCTCGCAAAAGTGGCCTCATCATCAACATGAGTTCCGCCTGGGGCCGTGAAGTGTCGTCCGATGTCGCCCCCTATTGTGCAAGCAAATGGGCGATTGAAGGCTTGACTCGCGCGCTGGCCGAGGAACTGCCTCGCGGCATGGGCGCAATCCCCGTTAACCCCGGTGTGATCGACACCGACATGTTGCGCACCTGTTTCGGCGGCAGCGCGAGCCGGTACCCTTCGCCGCAAAAGTGGGTCGGAAAAGCCGTTCCTTTCTTGCTAGCGCTCAACTCACGCGACAGTGGCAAACCGCAGACGATCTGACAATCCCAATCCCAGGGGCGAGCGCAGCGAACCCTTGGGATATCGGTCACCGTATCCCAAAGGGTTCGCTGCGCTCACCCTTGAGCTTGGTACATTTTCCGATGAGCATCTTCGACCGATTTCGTCTCACGGGCAAACGTCTCTTCATCACCGGTGGCAGCCGAGGCCTGGGCCGCGAAATGGCACTTGCCATCGCCGATGCTGGTGCGGATGTAATTCTCGTCGGCCGTGATATGGAGAGCCTCGAGAAAACGGCCAGCGACATTCGCGTACTCGGTCGGCAAGCGTGGATACTGCAAGGCGATGTTGGTCTGCCTGCGGAATGCGAAGAGGTCTGCAACAAGGCCCTCGCGTTGGGGCCGATCGATATTCTCATCAACAACGTGGGTGGTCGGCGGGAGAACATCCCGACGCAAGACATGCCGCTGGAGAAGTGGCGAGCGCTGATGGACCTGAACCTGACCAGCGCGTTTCTGTGCACCAAGATCATCGGCAAAGCGATGATCGAACGGGCTCAGGGCGGACGCATCATCAACATCGCATCGATCAACAGCCTGGTTGCTGGCCGCGCGATTGCGGGGCGACATTACGAAACTGCTAAAGGCGCCCTACTCCAATTTACCCGTGCCACGGCCGTCGATTGGGCGCCGTACCGGATCACCGCGAACGCCATCCTTCCCGGCGGCTTCATGACCGAGCCGAACCAGCGCTGGGCGAAAATTCACCCTGAAGTCATCGCGACATTCAAATCCCAGATTCCGCTCGGCGACTACGGCCAACCCGAAGACCTCGGCCCGCTCGCCGTCTATCTCGCCAGCGACGCATCACGCTACATGACCGGCGCCGCTCTCGTCATCGATGGCGGCTACACGCTTTGGTGATATATTCCTTCGACAGGTGGGTTTGACGCATTTCCGAACCGCGGCCGACAGGGAGCGGCCGACAGGATGCCGTGCATGCGACGTCGGCTGCTCCCTGACGGTCGCGGCTCGGAAATTCTGGCGAGGGAAACGATTACTTCTTCTTGGGTGGCGGCAGGATAAGCTGCGGCTGCGACGTAGGTCCACCACGCGACGAAAACAGACTGCTAAAACTCGGGAACGACGAGAATACGCTCGTTGGCCGCATCAGTCCAGGCATCGCTGGCTTCGAGGTGATGCCGCCGAAATTCGGCTTCGTGAAGAACGGCGTAAACTGAGGCATCGAACTTGACTTGCTACCCGAACCCGGGAAAACAAACTGCGCCGACGCCGGCATTGCAAAGACCACCGTGGCAACGGCGGCAAGAATCCACGCACGCATGACACACCTCTTTCGCTAGTTATTGGTCCCGCGAAAATAGCGTAATGCGCGATTCTGTCAAGCGATAATTCCGCTTGCGCCTTAGCGCTCGCGTGGGATACCTTGAGCGCTAAGCCGCAAGTGGAAAACGCAAAGGCCCGGGAACCATCGTTCCCGGGCCTTTGCGTTTATTTCAAATCAACTACTGATTGAACACAAATTCCTTCGTGTTCAACAACGCCCAGAGAATGTTCTCGTAGGCGAATTTTTTATTCATCGCATGCCGTGCGATGTGTTCCAACGCAAGCTGACGATGTTCCTGCGTCGGACGACGGCCGAATGCCCACAGGAACAACTCTTCGACCTTTTCCGCATCCTCGCGTTTATCCTTCGACAACAAGTCAGCACGACGGCCAGCGCCGGACAGCTTGTCTTGAATTTCCTGCGAGTTCAAGAGGTGCAACGCCTGAGCCAGGTTCGCTTCGCTGACCCGTTCGCATTCGCAAGCGCTGATGCGCTGCGGACGGCCGAACACGTCGAGGAAGTACGACGCAAACGCTTCATCGGGCAGCATGATCGCGCGGTTCGGCGAATGCTTGTCGTTCGGCAGGCCGCCGAATGCCGCTGCGGTGTTCGTCACCTGATTGACGGCATCGAACAGAACCTCGGCAGACATACGACGAGGATAGAACCGTGCAAAGCTCTGCTTATCGTGCTTGTTGAACTCGTTCGGCGCAGAACTGAGCTGATAGGTTCGGCTCTTCACGATGATCTTCACGAGATGCTTGAGGCTAAAGTTATTCTTGACCAACTCGTTGGCCAAGGCGTCAAGCAATTCGGGATTGGTCGGCGGGTTGGTGACGCGCATGTCGTCGATCGGGTCAACGATGCCACGACCGAAGAAATGCGACCAGTAACGGTTGGCAACAGCGCGAGCGAAAAACGGGTTGTCCTTGTTCGCCATCCAATCGACAAGCTTGTGCCTTGGATCTTCGTCAGACGAGATGTCCAGCGGTTGGCCATCGAGCGGCTGAATCTTGGCGGCAATGTTCGTGCGCTTGTTGGTTACCGTACCGGTGGGACGATTGAAGATAACCTGGCGTTGTGCCTGCTGATTGCCAGAACCACCCATGACCTGGACATTCTTGCGACCGACGCGGCCAAAGAACGCTGCCAGGCCCCAATAGTCGTCCTGGCTCCATTTCTCGTAGGGATGGTGATGGCACTGCGCGCACGCGATTCGCAAGCCGAGGAACACCTGGGCGGTATCATCGACGAACTGTTGCGGATCCTGTAATTCCTTGTACCACACCGTCGGCGGCGATTGGCTTTCGTCACCCGTTGCCGCCAAGATTTCACGCACGAATTGATCGTACGGTTTGTCCTTGGCGATCGCTTCGCGAATCCAGGCATGGAACGCAAACGTGCCAGCCGCACGATCGGGTTGATTGCGGCGTTTGACGCGAAGAATGTCGGCCCATTTATTCGCGAACAGGTAGGAGTATTCGGTCGAATCGACCAATTTATCGACTAGCTTGTCACGCTTCTGCGCGTCCTTATCCGCCTGGAATTCAGTCACTTGCTTCGGCGTCGGCAGGCTACCCGTCAGGTCCAGGTAGATGCGGCGAAGGAACTGCTCGTCCGTCGAGAGGTCCGATGGCGTGATGCCAAGCTCTTGCCATTTCTTTTTCGTGAAGCGGTCAACAACCGTCTGTTCGGCAAATTTATACTCCGGAATCGTAACGCCAAGCGGCACCGTGGCACGGAAGACCGCGACTTGGCCAAGGTAGCGGGCCATGATCGCCGCTTCGCCGGACATTTCCAGCGAGCGAACGAGGGCCGCACCTTCGACGACGGCGATTTCGGTGTCGTTGCTCTCATATTGAGCACGTTGCGTGACGTCTTGCGTTGTGTTATCCGAATAATGTGCCGTCACCGTGAACTGCTGGCGATTGCTTCGGCTCAGAATGCGGTGTTCCGGGCTGACGGTGATTTTCGTGATTGACGGGTCTTTTTCGTCGCCGTATGGCGAGCCGGAGGCGACCCAGCGGCGGACGAGTTTGTATTCATCGGAACCGACTTCCATGCGTTTGCCGCCGGCATGAGCAATGCCGCCGACTGATTTGAGGAGCAGCAAGCTGCTATCGGGTGCGGCGGGGAAAAGTCGGCGACCGCGGTTTTCTTTGACGAGGGTTTGATAGTCGAGTTCAGGAACGAAGCCTAGCAGCGACAGCGAGAAGCCGTTCTGGCCACCCGATTTGCCATGGCATCCGCCGCCGTTGCAACCGAGCTTGGTGAAGATCGGCACAATGTGATTCGCGAAGTTGATCGGCAGGTCGGTGTCGCAGCTTTCGTTTTTCAGCGTGACCGTGGCCGACTTGTCACCGAAGCGGATGGTGATGGCGGCACCACCGTTCGTCAGCGGAACAATTCGCCCCGAAGTTGTGATGCGGGCCAGCTGATCGTTGGCGAGTTCGTACTTCACGTCGCCGGAAAGATCCTGAGCGCGGCCATTTTTCAAAACAGCGGTGACGACCATCTGTGCCGAGTCATCGAGACCCTTGAGCGTGACGGTCGTCGGAAAAACAGTGAGTGTTTGGACATCGGCGGGAGCAGGCATCGCCACCTGATCCGACTTCGCCGCTTTCTTTTCTTCGCCAGCCTGAGTGAACCCGTCGCCCGCAATCATCGCAACGGCGGCAAACAGGCCGAGCCAATAAGAACGACAGCATCTCATGAGGCTTACCCCCTGAAGGTAAAAGGCAGGAATGTCAATCCGGTTTTTCAATGAGACCCCGCCACGCGAACGAACCCGGTGAAAACGCGCAGCGGTTCAGCTAATGCTATTTTGTACGAAATCGCGCGGAAATGCAACTACTATTTTGCGGAAAATGAATATTCGCAGTGGCGATTACGTCAGTCCCATTCGCGCTTACACCTATTATTCCTGAAACTTTTCCCCCTTTTTCTCAGCCTCTAGGTCGTGTGGACAACGATTGGGCAACGGACGCAAACTTGTTTACCGCAAGAGCACCATGATGGACGCCACCATGATGAATCCCATGAAGTTGCGTGCGGTCTTTTCGTATCGCGTTGCGACGCGCCGATACTGCTTCAGCTTGAAC
>SIAQ01000119.1 GCA_009697105.1 Gemmataceae bacterium
GCGGGCGTTGCTGGAACGCAAGGGCGATCATCTGCCGACAACGTTGGTGTTTTTCGTGCAAGAGGAAGTCGGGCTGATCGGTTCGCGCGGGTTGGATGTGAGCAAGCTGGGCGAGCCGAAGCCGACGGTTGGGTTCAATTTCGACGGCTATCACGCGGACCGGTTCCTCACCGCCGTCACGGGCACGCAACGCTTCACCATCGACATCGAAGGCATTGCCGCCCACTCCGGCATGAACCCGGAGGAAGGCGTTTCGGCCGCCCTCATCGCCGCCGATGCGCTGGCGGAGCTTGAACGCACCGGTTGGCATGGCGTCATCGTGAAGCCCGAAGGCGAGGGTCGCGCGAACGTCGGCATCCTGCGCGGCGGGACGGGCAGCAACGTCGTCATGCCGGCGCTACATATTCTCGCCGAGGCGCGCAGCCATGATCCCCGCTTTCGCGCAAGCATCATCGCGGCCTGGCAGGATGCGTTTCAGCGCTCAGCAACGCAGCGCCGAAATCACGAGGGGAAGTTGGGCACGTTCAGGTTCGGCCGCGGTCCCACCTATGAAGCGTATGCGCTGCCCGACAACGCACCTGTCGTGTGCATGGCGATCGCGGCGGCCGAGCGCATCGGCCTGAAACCACAACTCATCAGCGACTACGGCGGTAACGACGCGAATTGGCTGGCGGGGCACGGCATCCCCGCCATCACCATCGGCTGCGGGCAACGCCATGTCCACATGCCCACCGAGGAGATTGATCTGGGCGATTTCCAGCGCGCGTGCGAACTGGCGCGGGCGCTTGCCGTTTAGCGTTCACAGGGCAGGTAGCGAGCGTCATTTCCCGTCGGAAGTCAATTTTGAAGTGACGCTATCACCGATCCTTAACGCCAAGCCAGCGGTTTTCCCCTGAGGCAGGACAAATCGGCCAACCGAATTTTTTTGGCCTACATCCAGGATGCGAATCATTCCCAGGTATTTTGATTCGGGTTGGAGTCGATAAACGTCGAGCGTTTGGTCTTTTGCGAGTCCATGGTCGGTGCCGAGATTGATCTGAACCAGAGAGTCGGTAATTTTTTCGATCGTGCCGTTCACAAATTCTTTCGGCGGGTTCAACAGGTCCAGCTTTTTCCGCAGCACGATGTCGTCAACATATTTCCGACTCAGTTCGCGCACTACTTCCAGCAGGTGCTCATTTCGATTTCGCAGATTCGCCTGTATCTCGGTATGTATTATTGGCAGCTTCTTGTATGCTGCCTCGGTCTCGACGATCTGCGCATCGCGTTCCTTGATCGTATGCTCCATCACCTTGATTGTTCGTTGTAGCGCCTCAATCACCCGCTTCTGCTGTTCGATCAGCTTGTCCTTGTTGTCCTGTTGGGCAAGACAGCGCGGCAAAATACACGGTTCGAGAAACAAAATGCCGATAAGAGCAGTAGTTATCATGCTGCTCCGCGTGAAAGCCGACTGTTGACACGTGATGGTCAGCATCTTTAATCTCTATTTAATGAGAATGCCGATAGTAATAGTGGTACAGGCTTGCCGCAAACCCGCCAATTGATTGCTATTAGTGGAATAATCATCGCCGATGTCGCCGTTTGATGCAATCGGAAAAATCGTTACTTTCGTTGTTTACGTTTAGCGCTCGCGCGGAGTGAGCGCTAAACGTAAACACGAGTAGGGACACGCACCATGAATCTTGTCCGCATGTTGGTTCAGAGTGGGGCGATGAAGGAGGCCGATGTTGCGCGCCTGCAAGAAGCGCTGTCGTCGTCGCCGAACAAGCCGTTGCATACCGTCATCATCGAACAAAATTTCGCGAAAGAGGAAGACGTTCTGCCGGTGCTTGCCAACCATTTCGGCATGGAGTTGATCGATCTCACCAAGACCACGATCGATCCCGAAACCGTACGGATGATGCCCACCAAAGTCGTGCATCGCCGCAATATCATGCCGATCTCGCGGCACAACGGTTCGCTGGTCGTGGCCACGGGCGATCCGTTTGACGTTTATGCGATCGACGAATTGCAGACGCTGACCGGCCTTCACGTTCATCCCGTTCTAGCCAGCCCGCGCGAAATCCAGCGGATGATCAAGACCCATTTCGGCGTCGGCGGCGAGACCGTCACCGCAATGGTGCAGGAACGCAAAGACGACATCGAACTCCTCGAAGAGCTCGACGCCGACGATAGCGAACTTGCGAAGCAGGCTCAGGAAGCGTCGGTCGTCAAGCTCGTGAACGAGATTCTCATCGAAGCCGCCAACGAAATGGCGAGCGATATCCATGTCGAGCCGGGCGAACATTCGCTGCGCATCCGCTATCGCATCGACGGCCTATTGCAAACGCAAAACCTGCCGCCGGAGATTAACCGATTCCAGTCGGCGATCATCAGCCGCATCAAAATCATGGCCCGGCTCAACATCGCGGAGAAGCGCCTGCCGCAAGATGGCCGAATCAAGATGCGCGTCAGCAATCGCGAGATCGATGTGCGCGTGTCGATCATTCCGATGGTGTTCGGCGAAGGCATCGTCATGCGTTTGCTCGACAAATCGCGCATGAAGTTCGACCTCAAGAGCGTCGGGTTTCTCGACAATACCTACAAGCTTTTTCGCCAGCTCATCGATAGACCCCACGGCATCGTGCTCGTGACGGGACCGACCGGTTCGGGCAAAAGCACGACGCTGTATTCGGCGCTCAACGAGATCAAGGACGAGGTGACCAAGATCATCACCGTCGAGGATCCCGTCGAATATATGCAGGACGGCATCAGTCAAATTCAGGTGCACCACAAGATCAACTTGAGCTTTGCGACCGCTCTGCGCAGCATCCTGCGGCATGATCCCGACGTGATCCTGATCGGCGAAATGCGCGATCACGAGACCGCCGAGAGCGCCATCCAGGCGTCGCTCACCGGCCATCTCGTGTTCTCGACGCTGCACACGAACGATGCGCCCAGCGCGTTCACCCGGCTCATCGACATGGGCGTGGAGCCGTTTTTGGTGTCGTCAACGGTCGAAGGCGTGCTGGCGCAACGGCTCGTGCGCACGATTTGTTTGGAGTGCAAAGAGCGCTACGAGCCAACGCCGCACGATCTGCCCAACGACTTCCCCGGCGTGGCCGAGGGCAAGCCGCCGACCGTGCTGTACCGTGGCAAGGGCTGTCGCAAATGCCATCAGACCGGCTTCAAGGGCCGGACCGGCATCCACGAACTGATGGTGAACACCGACGACTTGAAGGACCTCGTCGTCCAGCGAACCAACGCCAATACGATTCGCATTCAAGCGCTGAAGAACGGCATGATCACCCTCAGGCAGGACGGCTGGCGCAAAGTGCTCAGCGGCACCACGACCATCGACGAAGTCGCCCGCGTGACCTCGTCGGACTTCGCGTGAAAGTGAACAAGCCCAGGGGTGAGGTACTCCGAACTCCTGTGGTTTATGGCTTCATCCCAGGGGTTCGGAGTACCTCACCCCTGGGCTTGCTTGCTCAATGCCATAATAGGTAAATAACCGTATGCCCGATTTCAACTATGAAGCCTTGGCCGAGACGGGGCAACGCACGCACGGGACGCTGACGGCGAACAACGAGCGCGAAGTGATGTCGATGCTCGATGGCAAGGGTCTGTTTCCGCTGCGTATCGAGCTTTCCCGGGCTGGCGCGCGCATCGCCAAAGGTGGTCGGCGTGTCGGCTCGCGGCACATGGCGACGTTCTTCTCGCATCTCGCCGATCTGCTCCGCGCCGGCGTGCCGCTGCTGCGGTCCATCGAGATTCTCGAACGGCAAAGCTCGAACCCGAACCTGTCAGGCATCCTCCGCGAAGTCCACATTAAAGTCGCCGACGGCACGACCTTGGCCGACGCCCTGGCCGCCTATCCGCGCGCGTTCAACGAACTATCGGTCAGCATGGTCCGCGCCGGCCAAGAGGGCGGATTCCTCGAGGATGTACTTGAGCGAATCGCCGTCTTTACCGAGCATCAGGAAGATCTGAAGGCGAAGGTCATCGGCGCGCTCGCCTACCCCGTTTTCCTGGCGTTGACGGCGTTCCTCGTGCTGATGATCCTCGTCGTCTTCTTCATCCCGATGTTCGAGCCGATATTTGAACGCCTGCGCGAAAAAAACGAATTGCCGATGTTGACGGTTGTCTTGATCGGAGTCAGCAAAGCAATCGTCAGTTACTGGTACATCCTGATCGTCGTGATTGGTGCAGGCGTTGCCGGATATTGGCAGATTACCAATTCCGATAAATCGCGATATTGGATCGATAGCATGCGATTGCGCCTGCCGATCGTGGGCGGCGTTTATTTGAACTTTGCTTTGTCCCGGTTCACGCGCATCCTGGGCACGTTGTTGCGCAATGGCATCCCGATTCTGCAATCGCTGAAGATCGCCAAGGATTCGACAGGGAACCGCGTGCTCAGCGCAGCGATCGCCGAGGCTGCCGAACACGTGACCGCGGGCAATAAGCTCGCCCAACCCTTGGCGAACTGCAAGGTTCTGCCTCGCGATATCGTCGAGATGATCTCCGTCGGCGAGGAAAGCAATCAGCTGGAGAAGGTGCTGCTCGATACCGCCGACGCCCTCGACAAACGCACGACGCGGCAATTGGAATTGATGATTCGCCTATTGGAACCGGTGATGTTGCTGGTGATGGCGTTGGTCATTCTGCTCGTCGTGCTCGGCTTGTTGCTGCCGGTGTTCAAGATGAGCCGGGCTGTGTAAGGGATGCGATTCGTTCAGTCGCGCAACGACCACTACGCGTTTGCCGCTTGCGGCTTAGCGCTCGCAAGGCGCCACGTGAGCGCTAAGCCGCAAGCGGCAAATCGAGATCGGGAAGTTGTTAGCTCGGATATTCAAAACGAAAGATTCATCGAATTTTAATGCCCAATCGTGGTATAAAGAGGAGTGGGGAATAAGGTTGTCGCCAACGAAAAAGGTGAGGCAATGATAGCTCGAATGGAACGCAAGAACGCCCGTCGCCGACAGGCATTCACGTTGATGGAAATGCTCGTGGTCGTCGCAATTATCGTCGCACTCGCGGGTATCGGCGGGTTCTTTTTTATCGGTCAGCTTGGCCAAAGCCAAAAGGACATCGCAATCACTCAGATGAAAGCGCTGACACAGGCATGCGAGATGTACGAATTGAAGCACAATGTACGTCCGCAGGGCCTACGCGTCTTGCTGGATCAAGATCCAAATACGGGAGCCGGACCCTATTTGAAGACGAAGGATGCCTTAATCGATCCGTGGGGCCAAGAGTATGGGTATTCAGCCGACGGGTCGGAGAGCAGGGCGGCTGGTATGATTCAGGTCGATATTTATACGGTTGCGAAGGATGGCACGAAGATCGGCAACTGGGGCGTTACGCGGAAGAACTAATGCCGACGGGCTTAGTCAGAGCCGCGCACGAAGTAAGCGGATTGGAAAAGCAAACGCGGTGCCTTTGAGCCACTTGCTTCGTGCGTGGTTCTGACAAGATAGCAGAAGGCCAAAAAAATGAAACGGCAGCGCAGCGGCTACACGTTGATGGAAATCATCGTCGTGGTCGCGATCATCCTCGTCGTGATGACGTTGGCGGTCCCGGCAGCCATGACTTGGCTTGCTGACGCCCGCGCCGACGCCGCCGCCGATATGGTGCGGGCACGTTTGACCGACGCCCGATCTAAGGCCATGGAGGACGGTCGGCCGTGGCGTTTGGCTTACCTCGCCAACACGGGGTACTTTCAGTTGGCGCCCGAAGAATCGATGGAGTGGGAAGCGGTTCAGCAGTCGAACACGAAACAGACGGATGTCATACGCGACGAGTTGCCCAAGGACATCCTTTTTGTCGCCAGCCCCGATGACCTCGTCGGCAAGCGTGAAGCGGGCACGGTTGGTAATATGTGGGAGACGATTGCGATCTACATGCCCAACGGCAGCGCCCGTGATGACAGCCTGACCTACTTCGGTAAAGTGGGCGTAGCACCAGCCCGCGCTCGGCTGCGTGCCCTGACCGGTTCGATCACGATCGAATTGCCCCGCGACATCCAGGCAGCCACGCCATGAAACGAACCCATCAACACCGACGCGGTTTGACGCTCCTCGAAGTCGTTGTGGCGATGGCGATCTTCATGATTTCAGTTCTCGCCATCTACCAGCTTCTGACATTCGGGCGCGATCGCGCTTTGGACGTTCAGATGCAAACGCGCACCAGCCTACGCTGCCAGGCGAAACTCGCCGAGGTCATCGTCGGCGCAGTTCCGTTGCAATCGACCGGCGGCTATTCGGGTTTCGACGACGAGAAAGACAAGGACCTGCAATGGTTGCTTACCATCGACGAACTGGGTTTCGACGGCGCGCGCCAGATCAAGGTGTCCGTCAAAGCCGAACTGCCGAGCGGGCGCACCTTTGAAACGCACCTGGCCCAGATCATCCTGGACCCGGAAATACGTGGCTCGACGCTCGACCCACCGCCACAAGCATCGCAGCCCGGCACCGCTACCAAGGATGCTGCCGAAAGTGCGACGCCGAGCAGCACGTCGGGCACGACGGGAACCACCGGCGGAGCCAATACCGGTACGGCCCCAGCTCCCGCGGCGCCGAGCGGCACAACCGGTTCGACCACTACCCCGAAGGGAAGTTGAATCGATGCGAACATCCCACGCAAGCCGACGGCGGGCGTTTTCGCTTATGGAGATGGTCTTGGCCGTTGCCATCACCATGCTCCTCCTCGGCGCGCTTTATGTGACGCTCAGCACCTACATGACAACGTCCAAGATTGGGCGCGAAGTTACACACGAAAGCGCTTTGGCACGCAACCTTCTCGCCCGCATCGGCGACGATATCGCCGGTCAAATCGGCGCCTACGACCCGCGCGGGCTGCTGGTTCCGGAAACATCCAGCAGCGATTCTACCTCATCTTCGACTTCATCCAGTACGACAGAAAGCACAACGCCGGGCACGACAACGACGGTGACGAACAACGATGCCGTGTTGTTCAATTTCGGCGTGTCGGGCGATACGAGCACGCTCACCTTGTCCACGAGTCGAGCGCAGAAGCCGCGTCCGACCGTGAATGGCGTCGCGCCGATGGAAGACATTTCGAGCGATCTTCGCTGCGTGATGTATTGGGTCGTCATGAACGGCTCCGAACCCGCGGGGCTGGCACGCTACGAACTGAAACAGGCAACAGCCCAGGACATCGATTTCGCGCCGACGAATCTGTCCGATCAGAACAAGTACATCATCGCGCCCGAAGTGAAGAGCATCCTGTTTGAATACTGGGATGGCACGTCATGGGATCGCGTCGAGTGGGATGGCACGCAGACCTCCGAAGACGGCATCCCGCAAGGCCCGCCGTCGGCGATCCGCGTGACCGTGACGTTTCGCCGTAGCGCGACCGATAGCAGCGATGGCCCGACGTATCAGAACGTGTTCACCGTACCGACGGGCAATAACTTCCCGCAAAAAGCGATGACACCGTGAGGTTGCCATGATTCCGGAACCACAGACAACGCCTCCAACCAGTGCGAAGCCAGGTAAACGCCGGGGCGTCGTGTTGATCGCCGTGCTGCTGGTCGTCACGATTCTGGCGCTCGTGGGCTACCAGTACGGCGATTTGATGTTCTCCGAATACAAAGCGTCCGAGAACGCTCATCGCAACGTGCAAGCACGGTTGTTCGCCGAGTCGGGCATCCATTACACTGCGGCGCTATTGGCGAGCAATAAGAATTACGTCAACATGCTCGGCAGCAACCCGTGGAACAATCCCGACATGTTCAAAGATCGCAAGTTGGAATCCGATGGCAAAGTCGTCGGCATGTTCAGCATCATTGCGCCGCCGAATGCCGGCATGAACACCGCCGAGGGGATGTTCAACTTCGGTGTGCTGGATGAATCGAGCAAGATTAATCTGAACGCGATCATGAAGATGGATTCGTCCGGCCAAACTCTACACGACATGCTCATCTTGCTGCCGAACATGACGGAAGAGGTCGTCGACGCCATCGTCGATTGGCTGGACAGCGATTCCGACCAGCGGTCCAGTGGCGCGGAGACTTCATACTACCTCGGCCAAATGCCGGCCTATCGCGCCAAGAACGGGCCGATCGACAGCATCGACGAATTGTTGCTCGTGCGCGGCGTGACCCGTGAGCTGCTTTACGGATCCGATGTCAACCGCAATGGCATACAAGACGCCAATGAGACCGCCGAAGACGGCTTTTCGCGCGGGTGGTCGGCGTTTCTCACCGTTCACAGCCGCGAGGCCAACAGCGATAGCGACGGCAAGGCGACCGTCTACTTGAACAACACAGACCTTACTCAGCTAAATGTTCTCCTGCTCGACAAGGAACTTAGCGACGACCTTGTCAAATATATCACCATGTATCGGCAATACGGTCCCGCGAGCACCTCGGGCAGCACGCAGTCGCTCGGTAGCACGCTCTCGGCGCTTTTCGGCCGCAGTTCGTCTTCGACCACCGGTAACACGACAACCGTGCAAGGCAAACTTGCCGACTACCAGGTAAAATACACACGCAGTGGCCGATTCAAGATCGAATCGATTTTCGACATCATCGGGTCAGCCGTCAGCATTTCCACGACGGGGAAAGACAAGAAGGTCGTCAAAACGATCTACGCCAGTCCGTTGCTCGATAACGGCGCGGGCGAGCAGATTTACAAACTCTTTAATTTCACGTCGCCAATCGAAGACGCCGAGTTGGCGGCACGGATCAACGTCAACACCGCGCCGAGGGAGGTGCTGCTGACGATCCCGGAAATCACCGAAGCCGATGTCGATAAGGTGCTCAACATTCGCGCCAACATGGGCGAAGGCGAGGAACTCGACAGTATCTTTCTGACGCCAGCTTGGCTATTCACCGAGGCCGGTCTCAACCCGCTTACGCTTCGCAAGGCCGAGAAATACGTCACCACGCGCACGCAGGTTTATCGCGTGCAGTCGGTCGGTTACTTTGACAACAATAAAGGCCCGTCCGTCAGGTTGGAAGCAGTCATCGACATGAACCACGGGCGACCTCGCATCGTGTCGTGGCGCGACCTGACCGAGTTGGGCCGAGGCTACGATCCGAGCGCGCCGCCGTGACGAGGCGCCCGCACTGTATCCTTTTTTTGCGTGTAATGGACGAAGCTAGGGTCGCTGAGGCTGCTCGAAATGCAATGAGGAACTAAGAACGAGGAATTAAGAATGAGGAATTGCAATCGATTCATTTGCTTGCATTGATTCGCTTGTATTAATTCCTAATTCCTCGTTCTTAATTCTTAATTGCATTTGAGCAATCGCCAAAATGCGCGGCTTGATGACTGGCGCTACGGACTGGCGTTATTTACTAGATGAGGAGAGACTGCTTTGGCATCCTGGCTTGTACTTGATTGGGTCAACGATCAGTTTCACGTGCTCTGCGCACAATCATCGCGGCGCGGCGTGCAGGTTACGCGTGCTTTGACCTGGACGCATCCCGAGCCGTTCACGCCCAGCACGGCGGAGAGCCTCGGGAAGGCACTGCGCGAGTTTCTCAAGTCGGCGAAGGTCGGCGCGGCTCCGGTAATCGTCGGGCTCGGACGCGATCGCATCTTCCTCAAGGAACTGCGCTTCCCGCTAATCGCGGCCCATGAAGAACCGAATCTCGTTCGCTTTCAGACGGCAAAAGAGATTGCCGAGCCGGTGGACAATTACGCCATCGACTACGTCGGCATGGGCGACAGCGATTTCGAGCGCAAAGTGATGGCGGCTGCCTGTCGGCGCGACGTGATGCAATCGCTGCATACGCTCTGCCAGGCGGCCGGGCTTAAGCTGCACGCGGTTACGCCGCGAATCTTCGGTATGGGCTACGCGCTCGCCCGCAGTATTGCCCCGGAGCAGATGCCGCCTGGTGTGAATCAGCTCAGCGCGGTGCTCGCCGTCGGACCACGCTGGGCGGAGCTTTCTTTCTACCGCTGCGATCGTCTGTTGCTCGCACAATCGTTGGCGAATGGACCGATGTTGGCAGGCGAAATCAAGCGCAATCTCGCCGTCTTTCAGGCCCAGCATGCGGTCGATATCAACGTTACGGGTCCGGATCAACTTTATGTTTTCAGCTGCAATGCCGCTCTTGCGGGTTCGCTCAGCACGACGCTCGGTATTCCGGTGCAGCCACTGAATCCACTCAAACCCGAACGCGACATCGCCGAGGCACTCGATGTGCCCTCGCAATTCGCCGGCGGCGTCGGCCTGGCGCAGCTCTGGTCGCAATCGGGCGACAAGCCGATCAACCTCGCATTGCCGAGAAAGGCACAGGCGCCGGTCAGCATCTCTCGGCAACGGCTGCTTCTCGTAGGCGCGGTTTTTGCCGCGGTGTTGCTGCTGGCGATTGGCGCCTTTGGCTGGCTGCTTATTACGGAGAGATCCAAGAATCGGCAGCTCGCAAAGGAAAAAACCGAGTACGACGAATTTCTGAAGAATGTCGTTCAAGAGCGGGCCGACATCGAAGCCTACAACGAGTGGGAAAACACCACGGTGCCCTGGTTGGACGAGCTTTACGATCTGTCGGCTCGGTTTCCATTCGAGCCGCAGTTTCGCATCAACAAGTGGTCGGCGCAACCGCCGGCCACCCGAAGGAGCGGCGTCAAGGAGGCAGACATCGGTTCAGTAACCATTGACGGCATCGTGCCGACGGATCGGCTCGGTCCCGATGGTTTGCTGACAAATCTGCTGAATGCCTCCGCGGGCGATCCGCACATCAAGGTGTCGCTGGGGAAGACTAAAAGCGGCGAGAACGTGACCGAGTTTTCGCTCAAGTTTGACATCGCCAAGCAGGACATCAAGAAGTACCAGACCCCTCTGAGCGTGCCCGTGCTGCCTAGAGCGAAAGAAATAATTATCACGAAGACCAAGCAGCGCTTCAAGACGCCGGAACCTGCCAAGAAGGACATCGAGACCGAGCCCAAAACGCCCGATCCCGATGGCGACACGAACATGGATGGAGGCAAGCAATGAACTCACGCGAACGCATGCTGCTGATTGTGTTCCTGTCGATCGTCGGCAACTTCCTCGTTTTCATCGGCCTTTGGCAGTTCATGTGGATACCCTATGAATCGCTGAAAAAGGACAATGTCAGTCTGGAAGAAACGAATCTAAAGCTCGCCAAGGTGAAGGGGGATTTTGCGAAGGACCAAAAACGCATGGCCTTGGCGCGTCTGAAAAGCCTGCCCTTCGATCGCAATTTCGCCATCACGGAATATGACGCGCGCTTCCTTGGCCCGCTGCTCAAAAGCGCCGGGCTGAAGGTGGACGATATCACGCCCTCGGCAACGCTCGCCGATGTCTCGCTGCCCAAGCAGTTTACGGGCATCAAAACAGTCGGGCACAAGACGATGACATTCACCGTCAATGCACGCGGTGGACTGGATCAGATCGTGGACGCCCTGGAGATGCTCAAAGTCGCGCCGTACGAACATCGCATCAAAAGCGTGTCCGTGGATCGCGTTAGCACGTCCACGGCGAATGATGCCAGCAAACAACTGAAGATGACCATGGTCCTGGAAACCCTCCTTGTCGCCCGCGCCTCGACAAAGCCCGGCGTCGCACCGGGCGTGGACCCGCGCAACGTCCTGATCGACGCGCTCCTGGCCCGCGTGGCGCCGTTCGGCGGGTTCGGATCGCTTGCCTCGGAAACCTTCATCCTCACCTGCGTGCCCCGGTTGGAGAATCGCGATTACGAAACGATCGCCAAGCGGAACATTTTCGTCGGCATGGTCCCGCCGCCGCCGAAGGAAGTTATCGTGTGGAAGGATCCGCCTCCGGACAACAATAAGGTGGAAACGATTGTCGTCGATCCTGGTCCCAAGGAGCCTGATACGAACATCCTCGCCTTTGTGCGCCTGAGCATGGCCGTGCCGAGTGACCAGACCGCGTACTTGATGAATCGCTACGAGAACAAGGAGATAAAATTAATAGCGAGGCCGAACTCGGGTTACGACACGTTCGTCGTCGGCGATCCGGACAGTGAGTTCGTCTATTTCAAAGCCAAGGTGTTGCGTGTGGACGGTCGCAAGGTATTCTTTCAGATCAAGGAAAGAGTCTATGAAATCCACATGACCCAAACGCTGGACGACGCGTTGGCGTACCCGCTCACCATTGAACGACTCGACGATCTCGACCTGGAACGTGATCGCGAGTGGGAGAAATCGCAGGTTCCAACCAAAATAGACGACCCGCGCTCGAAAGGTGGCACGAAGACAAACTCGAAGACGCCGACGAAATCGCGCTAGGTGCGGATGCGAGGTAAGCCCAGAGGTGAGGTGCCCCGAATCTCTGGGTTGGCGCCTGGCCGATCCCAAGGGTTCGGAGTACCTCACCTCTGGGCTTCGATGACTCCATGGATATGAGAGTA
This sequence comes from Gemmataceae bacterium, assembly GCA_009697105.1. Classification (GTDB taxonomy): domain Bacteria; phylum Planctomycetota; class Planctomycetia; order Gemmatales; family Gemmataceae; genus SIAQ01. The sequence continues at coordinate 12,350 of SIAQ01000119.1, forward strand.
TTTTTAATTATTTTGAGCTTTTCTTTTCCAATGGATCGGGTATTCGCCTACCCAAGTTCATAGCAACAGCAGGGGAGAAGGGCGAGTGAGTTGAAACCGCCTCGTTTGCCTATTTTGGCGAACGGGTGTGAATTCGATTGTCACGCAAGCATTGCGAAATATTCCTTGGCCGAGCGAATCTGCTCAATCTGGGGAAGGTTTCGTTTGCATCCCATGATCGAGTCTAGTACACTGAGTTTGAGGTGGCCATCCCGCGAGGCGGGCGAACCTCGGCATTTATTTTCGGGGGTAGTTATGATTTACCTCAAACGCGCAATCCTATTACTGATGCTGCTAGGCGGCATCGGGATCGTCGGGCCGGAGAGGTCGCTGTCCGTATTCGGGCAGCAAACCGGCGGGCAAGCGAAGGACGATGTCATCAAACTTGTCCCGCAGATACGCGTCGATTGGACGCAGAAGATCATCGCCTTCGAGATGCGCGACAAAAAATGGTCGGCGGTTTTTGAATGGCTGACGGACCAAACCGGCATGCCGTACAGCTCGGTTTTCCCGCCACCGGCGGGCACGTTGACGTTCATCAACCCGACGATCAATGGCCAACCGCGCACGTATACACTGGCGGAAGTGTTTGATGTCATCAACGAAATATTGCAATCGCAGACAAAGCACACGCTGATCCGGCGCGAGTTGACGCTGACGATGGTGCCCGCCGACGCGGTGCCGAAGGAATTGATTCCACGTGTACTGGTCGCGGATTTGCGGAATCGCTCGCGCACCGAAGTCGTCGAGGTCGTGATCCAGTTGAAGGACCATCTCAACGCCGTGGAGGTGGCCGCCGACGCCAAGCGTTTGTTCGGCGAATTCGCGCATGTGACGCCGTTGGATTCGACGAATCACCTGATTATCCAGGCCCCGGTGGCGATGTTGGTGAGGAACATGGAGATCTTCCTCAGGGATGAAGAAGGCGACAAGAGCATTCACAACTTCACCTACCAGTGCAAATACATTCGCGCATTGACGGCGGAGCAAGTCATCGTCAAGGCGCTGGGCTATGCCCAGATCATCGACGTGCAGAAAGGCGGGCAGAAAAGCGGCGACCCCAGGCAGCCTGGGTCGGGGCCTTCCACCACGCGAACCATTAAGCAGATCACCGTCACATCGAACAAGGCGACGAACCAGATTTTCATTGGCGGCCCGGCCGACAAGATTGCCACGGCCAAGGTGATTCTCGAAAAGCTCGACGCGCCAAGCGGTAAAGTGCAGACCCTGTTGATAGGTCCGCCGATCTTTCAAAACCACGACTTGCCGTCCGGTAGCGCCGATGCGATGGCGAAAATCCTGATCGACTACTTCAAGGAAGACTCGACTATCCGCGTCGCGGCGACCGGTCCGACCCGGCTGTTTGTCTACGCCGACCCGCAGACGCATTTCGAGATCGGCCTGATCATCGGTCAAACGACGCCGCCGGCCCAGAAGCCGGTGTCGATCCAACTCAATCGGCTCGACGCTTTCAAGTTCATCGAAACACTCAAGGAAATGTTTCCCGAATCCGCCAAGGGCGCTCCGTTCCTCAGTGCCGATGTCGATAGCAACACGATCCGCATTCGTGGCACCGACGATCAGATCAGAATCGTCACCGATGTCATTCGCGCATTCGACGGCAATCCGTTCGGCGGGGCCGGCGGCATCCGCACGATCAACCTTGACAAAGCCTCCGGCGCTACTGTTGCCGAGGCCCTTCACATGCTCTTCGGCAAACTTCGCGACAACGAGATGAAGCTCATTCTGCCCAGTTCGGCGTTTGATGTCAAACCGGAAAACAAGAGTCCGGAACCCAAGAAAGCACCGACGCCGGACGACAAAAAGGGAGCCGTCCGCCTCACGCCCGACAAGGTGCGCGAATTGATGCACCTGAGTAAGGACGACATGGATGAACGAAATCCGAACTGGATCAGCACCCAGCCTGTTGATGAGAAGCGCAAGATCGATCCGAAGAAGCCGCCCATCGTCATCACGGCGTTTGGCAATCGCATCGTGATCGCCAGCGAGGATATTGAGGCGCTCGATTTGGCCCAGCAGTTGATCCGCATCCTCGTCAACACCGAGGCAGGCCCAGGCGATTTCGAGGTGCTGCGACTTCGTTACGCCAGCGCCAACGAAGTCGCCAAGATTCTCGATGAAGCCTTCAACGGTCCGAAAGGCCAGGGCGGGCCAGGCGGCGGTAAGGGCGGCGGTGGCGGTGGTGGCGGGTTCAGTCCGCTCAGCCTCGTGACGGGCGTTCTCGGTATGGGCAGCGGTAGCGGTGGTGGAGGCGGCGCTCGCATTGAAAACATCCGCATTGTTGCCGACCCTGCGACCAATGCCCTGCTCATCAAAGCCCGGCCCGTCGATATGCTGACCATCCGTCGGCTCATCGCGACCTCGCTCGATATTCGCAACGTAGATTCCGAGGCTGTCGTGCGAACCTTCGCCGTCCCGATCAAGCACGCCAACGCCAACGAAGTCGCCGACATCATCCGCCAGGTCTATGCCGACGCCATGAATGTACGCCCACAGCAATCATCGCAAAGCGCCGGCGGGTTCCCCGGGTTCATGTTCGGCCCGCGGCCTGTCGATGCCGCCGGTGTCGATCGCAAAGTCATGCTTTCGCTCGGCGTGGACATCCACACGAACAGCCTTTACGTCGCTTGCCCAACGACGATGTTCAAAGAAGTCAAAGAACTCATCGACCAGATTGAGATTGCCTCCAAAGATCAGAAGCAAGCGATCCGCATCGTGTCGGTCAAGGACATCGATCCGGTTTCGCTCGCGCATGCAATTGAAGCCATAACGGGCCGATCCACATCGTCCGGGCAACGCCAATCCGGCGGGACTGGCTCATCTCCCGGCGGGTTTGGCAGCGGCTTCCGCGCCGGCGGCTTCACACCCGGTGGCGGAGGTGGCTTCACACCCGGTGGTGGCGGAGGGATTTTCCCCGGCTTCACACCCGGAGGCGGTGGCGGCTTTTCACCCGGAGGCGGTGGAGGGACCCGGCCCGGTGGCGGTGCCGGAATTAGGCCCGGAGGCGACGGCAAAGGCGGAGCCGACACGCGAGGGCTGGATTTTTTCGAACAACGGGTCATGGATGACCCTTCCGTAGCACGCCTCTTCGATCCCAGCGAAACCCAGGAAGCCCCGCTCACGCTCCCGTACCGTGATAACCCTAAGAAAACGCCCGTATACACCACTAACCCGATCCACTACACCGGCCTCTTCCAGGACAAAGAAGTCGGCAAGCAACCGGAACCCAAAGGCAAAGACCTCAAGGACAGTGGCGACATCACACCGCCTCGCCTTGGCGCCTCTATCGAAGTCCTCGAACAGCTTGGCATCCTCATCCTTCGCGCCAACAACAAGGAAGATGCCGATGCAATCCTTCGCATCATCGAACTACTTCGCAAAACCGCTCAGCCGGCCACCATTGACATCCAACTCGTCCCTGTGCGGTTCGGCGATCCCACAAGCATCACCAACACGCTCAATCTGTTTTTCAGTCGCCTGAATATCACGCCGTACGCAACCTCCATTATTCCAGGCGGCATCCGACCCGGTGGGGGCGCAACGCCTGGCGGCGGCGGTGCGACAACGCCTCAACCGCAGGCGACCGCCACCGGACAAGTTGGCGGTTCGGGCAACGTCATTCTCATTCCGCAACCTCGGCTCGGCGCTATCTTGGTGGCCGCGGCCAAGGCACGCATGCCCGACATCATCAAGGAAATTCAACGGCTCGACCAGCTGCCCTCGGACGTCAATTCACCCGTCGCGTTTCCGCTTAAACGCGCGACGGCATCGCGTGTGGCGGCGGCGCTCAACAGTTTCTATGCCGTCCGTTTTCCGATTCCCGAAGGAACCAACAACCAGGTGCGCATCACCTGGGACGACAACTCCAATACGATCTTCGTGCAGGCGTCGCCTGGCGATCTCGTCGATATTCGCAACATGATCGAATTCATCGACACTACGCCGTCGGCAGCCAAGAACGAAATCCGCGTCGTCCGTCTGCGCAGCGCCGTCGCCCTCGACCTGGCGCAATTGCTTGGCGTGTCGATCGGCAACAACGCGCTCGTCGGCAGCAGCCAGCAAACCGGCCTCGGCGGCGCGCTTGGCGGGCTGGGCCAAGGCGGCGGACTAGGCGGTATCTTTGGCGGGCAGGGCGGCGGCGGCCTGGGCGGTCTCGGTGGCCAGCAGCAGCAGGGCATCGCCTCCAAAAACAGCGTCGTCAAATTCGTCAGCAGCGACCCCAAGAACGGCAAGCCCGTCGAATCCAACATCCTTGAAGACATCCGAATCAACCCCGATCAACGTACCAATAGCCTGCTCATCTCCGCACCGGAGAAGACGATGGCGCTCGTTCTCGCCCTCATCAAAGACCTTGACATCGCGCCCAGCGCACTCTCCAAGATCAATATCTTTACGCTGAAAAAATCCGACGCCACCCAACTCGCCCTGATGCTCCAACAGCTTTTCGTCGGCTCCGGTGGCCTGGGCACCACGGCCCGCACCGGCGTCGCCGGCGCAGGCGGATTGGGTGCAGGCGGACTCGGTGGCCAGGGCGCCGCCGGCGCCGCCACCGGGCAAGCGCGACCGTTGCAGATAACGATCCAAAATACCTCGCCCGACGGCGCGCCGATCATCGATCTCCGCCTGACTGTCGATGAACGCACCAATAGTCTCATCGTTGCGGGCAGCCAAAACGATCTCGACGTTGTCGAATCGATCATCGCCAAGCTTGAGGACGCAAACATCCAAGAGCGTCGCCAGGAAGCAATCCGATTACGCAACAGCCAGGCCGTTGATGTCGCCAACGCCTTGGCCGACTTCCTCAAGAAATCCTACGACGTCAGTAAGAATTACAACCAGGGGACCAATTTTCAGCAGTTGCAGCGTGAGATCGTTGTCGTCGCGGAGCCGATCAGCAATTCGCTGCTGATTAGCGCGACATCGAAATATTTCGACGATTTGATCCGCATCGTGGCCCAGCTTGACACGGCTCCTCCGCAGGTTGTCATCCAGGTGCTCATCGCCGAGGTGACGATGAACGGCTCCGAAGAATTCGGCATGGAACTCGGCTTGCAAACGCCGCTCTTGTTCCGCCGCGGCATTCCGGGTACGGCGGGGACCGCGACGTATCAGACTTTCTCGCCGGGGTATAACTTCAACAACACCGGCGTGCTTGGTGACAATGTGCTCGAAGGCCACTCGAAAGTCGGCATCCAAGGCCTCGGCAACTTTGGCGTGGGCCGAGCCTCGCCCACCAACAACGTCGGCGGATTCGTCTTCTCCGCCGCCAGCGATTCGGTCAGCGTACTGATCCGCGCGTTGAAGATTCAGGGCCGAATCAACGTCCTCAGCAGGCCGCAGATCACCACGCTCGATAACCAGACGGCGTATATGAACGTCGGTAAGGATATCCCGATCCTCACGAACAGCACGCAGAGCATCAACGGCGTGACGCAAAACATTGAACGCAAACAGGTCGGCGTGATCCTTCAGGTTACGCCAAAAATAACACCCGATGGCCGGGTAATCATGCGTGTCATCCCCGAAGTGTCGTCGGTCGTGGAAACCCCAGTAAACCTTGGCAACGGCACAGTCGGCACGGCGCTGAATGTTCAGCACCTGGAAACAACTGTCATCTCCGCGGACGGCGAGACGATTCTCTTGGGCGGCCTGATTACTAAGCGAGAAGAGAAAAACGAGAACAAGATTCCTATTCTCGGCGACTTGCCTGGCATCGGGGCGGCGTTCCGTTACCGCACCTACACGAAGAGCAAGACTGAGCTAATCATCATCATGACGCCACATATCATTCGCAATCGGGCTGAAACCGATCAGATCTTGGCCGACGAATCCCGCCGCATCGACTGGAGCCTTAGTGACGTGATGCGAGTCCATGGTAACGCCAATTCGCTGCCGTTCATGCCCAACGTAATGCCCGAACCGCACCGCCATCAGGCGAAGCCGTTCCGCATCTATCCGGCGGCGCCAGGCGGGGCCGAGCGGGCGCCGAGCCAGCCGGAGTTGGCACCGCAGCCGCAGATTCAGCCGCAAACATTCCGCTCGGCAGTGCCACCCCGGACGGGCCTGCTGAAAAATATTTTCGGCAAGCGAACCGAGACGCCGGATTTGACAGTAGCACCCACCACGTCCGAGCCGCAAGTGCAGGCCTTCGGCCCGGCGCCGCAACTAGAACAACTGCCGGTGTTGCAACAGACGAGCACGCTGATGGCGGTACCGACGGTAACTCAGCAAGTTCCGCAGCAAAATCAACCGAAAGCCCCGCCGGTGCTGGATATCCCATTTTCCGAATTCGCCATGCCGCCGGTGCAATCGGCACCGCGCGGAACCACTGATGCGAACAGCCCGATCTTAACCATCCCGACGCAACGAAGCAATCCGGGAACCACCCAAGGAAGGGAGATGCCGTCATGGCCTGTGCAAAAGCAATAGTTTGGGGAGCGCTCGTCTGCGTCCGTCGAGGGATCGCGCCAATGTGCCTGATCGCCGTGGCGTTGTCGTTTGGCTTCGGGTGCAGCTCGTTTCAAACGATCTGTTCGACCGATTGGATGAAATCGCCGTGGGGGGCTCCGGAATCGCAACAGCCCGTTAGCCACGTGCTGTCACGTTGGGAGAACAACGTGCGGACGACGACCAATAACCAGGCGGGCGGAGCGCCCATAGTAGGCCTGGCGGGCCGCATCTACCTCATGAACGAAACGATGGGCCAGAACGTCAACGCACAAGGCGAAATACTGGTTCAGCTCCTGGATATGACATCTCCCGTTCCAGGCTCGCCGCCGCAAAAGATCCTTGAGGTGCGCTACGACCCGATCGCGCTGAAGCAACTGAAGCGTAAGGATCTGATCGGCGACGGCTACACGGTGTTCCTGCCATGGGAGAACCACAATCCAGGCGTGAAGAAGGTACAGATTCAGGTTTCCTACCAGCCGCATAACGGTGCGCCACACTACGGCGACCCGACACTCGTTTCATTGCAATCCGACCAGCCGCTGCCGTATCTGACTCCGCAAAATGTCGTTCCGGCAGCCCACTACCAGCCAATCCAAGGCGCAAACAACGCTCCGAGATGAAAAAACCTATTGCCGAGCCGTGCCCCGGAAGGGGCCGGTTTGCGGACGTTTCAACCTGCAAACGCGGCTAGTGCCCTGTCCAGACTAAATTTTGGGATTGTTCGTATCGCCGATTTTTCGCAACCTCCACCTCGACAAGGAGGTTCCCATGAAAAAGAAATATATCGTGCGACTCACGGAAGAGGAACGGGCGAGTTGTGAAGCCCCAGTCAAGAA
>SIAQ01000009.1 GCA_009697105.1 Gemmataceae bacterium
CTTCCCAACCGCGCTCCGCTGGCGCGTCGCGGCTAAACAAGAATCACTATTCTATAAGTTGCCGATGTGAACAAATGTCAATGAAAAATCGCTTGCTGTTTATACCGACCTGCGTAATATCCACCAGGATTCAGCGAATAATAGGATGTTGGGCACGATTCGATTGAGTGCAACGCAATGGATATAATGAATCTGACCGAGCCATCGAATCCCCTGCCCCATGAGGTTCCGATGACGCGACGCTTTGTGATACTGTTCCTGATGACGGCGCTCGTTCTAAGCGTCGGCGGTCCGAATGCGTACCTGCTGGACGACGAGCCGGTGGGCAGCGTGATTGCTGAGCGGCGTGCCGTGCCTGCGACGCAGTTGCTGGATCGCATCGGCGCGTTCCTACGCAATCCCGCTGTCAGCGTCGCCTTGGTTGCTTTGGCAATCATCGGCATGATCTTTGAGTTGAAATATCCCGGCGCCTCGCTACCGGGCGGGTTGGCGGCGGTTTGCTTCGTGTTGTTCTTCTGGGCTTACTCATTCACGGGCGGGTTCACGTTGCTGGCGATCCTGTTGTTCTTGCTCGGCCTATTCTTTTTGGCCTTGGAAGTATTCGTCATCCCGGGGATCGGGTTCAGCGGCGTCGCCGGCGCGGTGCTGATGTTTGTCGGGCTGTTGCTTGTCACGCTCGATCATTGGCCTACCGATCAGGAAGAATGGACAAACGTCGGCGGAACGTTTGGCTCGCTGGCTATCGCCATCGTCCTGGCAATTATCGGGTCGCTGGCGTTGACCTGGTCTCTGCCCAACCTGCCTTTCCTGAATCGCATGGTACTCGCGCCGCCCGAATACGGCACGACCGAGGAGGATGCGCCGAGTTCGCTCTCGAACAGCGGCGCCTATGCGCTTCTCGGCGCTATGGGCGTGGCGGCGACTCCGCTACGGCCTTCGGGCAAAGTACAGTTCGGCGAGCTGTTCGTCGATGTCATCGCCGAGGGCGATCTCGTCACGCCCGGCACGCAGGTGCAGGTCGTCGAGATCGATGGCACGCGCATCGTCGTGCGTGAGGTCTGAGATTTCGCTTGCGTTTAGCGCTCGGACAATCCCATGCGAGTGCTAAACGCAAGCAAAGCTAATCAAAGGAACAGGCCATGTGGACCGACTATCGCTTGTGGTTGTTTCTCTTCGGCTGCCTCGCGGTCGTATGCGCGGTCATTTTCTTCTTCGTGTTCTTGAGCTTCCTGAATCTGTGGATTCAGTGCGTATTGACGCGAGCGGACATCAGCATCTGGGGTTTGCTGTGGATGAGGCTCCGCAAAGTCAATTTCGAGATGATTGTCAAGCAAAAGATCAGCATGGTGCAGTCCGGCGTCAAAGTGGCGACGGCGCAGATGGAAGCACATTACCTCTCCGGCGGAAACGTTGAGAAGACGGCGCTCGCGGTCATCATGGCGCACAATGCGAACATCGACCTTAGCTGGGCGACCGCCGCCGCCATCGATCTCGCCGGCCGTGATGTGCTGGATGCGGTTCGGACCAGCGTCTATCCGAAAGTCATCGACTGCCCCGATCCCGCCAAGGGCAAGGCCATGCTCGAAGGTGTATGCAAAAACGGCATCCGTCTCAAGGCCAGTGCTCGTGTCACCGTCCGCACCAAGCTCGACCGCCTGATCGGCGGCGCCACGGAGGAGACGATTATCGCCCGTGTCGGCGAAGGCATCGTCGAAGCGATTGGCGCGGCTGAAAGCCACACGGATGTCCTCGCCAATCCCCGGCTTATTTCGCAGGCGGTCTTGAAGAACGCGCTCGATTCACAGACCGCCTTCGAGATCGTCTCGATCGATGTCGCCGAGCTTGACGTTGGCGATAACGTCGGTGCCCGGCTGGCGACGAAAAAAGCGGAGTCGGACCTGCGCGTCGCACAAGCCCAGGCGGAAGTCCGCCGCGCCGCCGCCGTCGCGATGGAACAAGAAATGAGGGCGCTGGTCGAAGAAAACCGCGCCAAGGTCATGCTCGCCGAGGCGGAGATTCCGCTCGCCATGGCCGAGGCGTTTCGGAGCGGCCACCTCGGCGTGGGCGAATACTACAACATGCGCAATGTGCAAGCCGATACCAATATGCGTAACGCCATCGCCAGCGCGGGCCGAACCTCGGACGTGAAAGAGAGCAACGGGAAGGCGTAAGTCCTGCCTCGACGCGCCAGCGGAGCGCGGGATCGAATCGTATCGAAATCGCGATGATTAATGAAGGAGCTATCGATGGCGACTGCAACCAAACGAAATCCAAAAACCTCTCGCAATGGCCAGACGCCAGACGCCGAGCCGGAGGTTCTGACACTCGCCGAGGCGGCGACGTTTCTTCGTATCGACGAAGAGTCGGTTGTTCGCCTCGTCAACGAACAGGGATTGCCTGGCCGATCCGTCGGCGATGGCTGGCGTTTCTTGCGTTCCGGTCTCAGAGCATGGCTGATCACGCCGAATTTCCAATATGGCAAGGATGCCGTCCTTGACATCATCGGAAGTTGGAAGGATGATCCCTTGGTCGAGCAAAAGTTGAAAACGACCTATGCACGCCGCGGTCGTCCCATGACGGAGGACGGCGAATGATCGTCCTGGACACAGACACCCTGACCCTATTGTTGATGGACCACGCCAAAGTCGTGGCGAGATATAAATCGGCTCAGGAAAAGGTCGTAATCTCCATCATCACCCGAATTGAAGTTTTGCAGGGCCGTTTCGAGAGTCTAATGAAAGCCTTGGATGCCAAAGAGTTACTGATCGCGCATCGGTGACTCATTAAAGCTGAACACGATTTGACTCGATTTCAGACATTACCTATTGATGAGAAAGCCGGAAATGAGTTTGACCGGTTACTGAAAGACAAGAAACACAATAAGGTTGGTCGCGCCGATTTGCTGATCGCGTCGATTGCCCTCACGCAACGTGCCACCTTGGCGACGCGCAATCTCAAGCATTTCAGGCTATTCGCGGGCTTGAAACTAACGAACTGGGCCGACTAGCGAGGATCACATGCCGCCGCTTATCGACATCGTCATCCTGCTCGCGGGTTTGTTTGTCATCGCCGCTGTGCTGTTGCTTTTGCTGCGTAGCGCTGGTCGTGCTACGGGATTCGCGCAGGTTACCTTGCCGGTTTCGCCGACCGTTGTGCAACCGGCGGAACCCGTCGCCGTACCCGTCGTGAAGCCGCGACCGAAGCGAAAGCGTGCCAAGCTGACGCCCGCAGCGACGAAACCACCGACGCCGATAGATCGCGTTGTCGGTCTGCTGAAAGACCCCGATTCGTTGGCGACCGCGTTTTTGTTGCGCGAGATTCTCGATCCGCCGAAGTCGCGCCGCAAATGATTGTCGGTTTACTTTCGCTCGACCATTTTGCGAAATATGTCGCACACGATCGGCCCAGTCTCCGGTCCTAGACTATTCTCCTCGCCGTATTGCGCTCGCTTTCGTCCGTAGCAGTAAGGCGCTTTCTCATCCCACTGGCGTTTGGGCAGGATGTAGCCGATCTCGTCGTTGGCCAAGCCGACAATCATGCGATGCGGGCCTTTCATCTGGGCGTAGATGCCCGGTTCGATGGCGGCGTCGGGGAAGTCGGCGTTCTTGTCGGCGGGGTCTTGCACTTTGCTCAACACGAGTTCGGGATAGATTTCGCCGGGAATTGCCGCTATTTCGAGCTTGCCTAGTTTCAGCCAACCGACTTCGGTTTGGATGCAGAGTGGAATCTTTTTGTCGATCTGTCCCTTGAACGGTTCTGCCTTGAGTGGATCATTTCGCCACACGTAGACATCGCGTTTCAGCACGCCGAAGTTGAAAGCGAGCATGTAGAACGGATTGTCGATTGGTGCGAAGAAGCGCTGGGTGCGTACCTCGAACGGCGTCAACGTGACCGGCTTGGCGGTGGCAAGCGCTTTGTCTGCGAGTTTGCCGACGAGCACGCCGTAAGCCTTGGTCTTGGCAAACGTGCCGTCATTGAGCGCGACGCCGGCGTCGTCCTTTACTTCGACATGAAGTGAAGTCATCAAACCGCCGACGGTCCCCGTGAGATAGACGACGGGGCAGCCGTGCTTTTTTCGTAGGTATTCGGCAGTGAAACCTACGAAGTCGGCGCTGATTTCGGTGTTCTTGCTGTCGAGCGTTTCGGGATGGCAGTTCCATTGCACGAGGATGCCGACCGATTTCTTGTCCGCGCCATCGAAGCGCAGGGCGACGAGTTCATCGTGCTTGACATACGGCTCGCGATTGTCGTGCAGCAGTTGCGGCGCGAACGCGCTGCCGATGGCCGCATCGGCGGGTTGGCGTGCTTTGTCGGCGGCGCGAATGGCTTGCACTATGCCTTGCTCAACCTTCTTGAGATATTCGGGATCGACGCCGGACGTCAGCAAGTTCGGCCCCCACAGGCCCATCGTGTCCGGGCCTTCGTGGTTGTGCGTGCTCGCCACAAGGATGTAAGTGAAATCGCGTAACTCGCTACGCACGCGCTGAGCGACGTCGTTGAACAGGCCGACGACATCAACCGAAGCAATGGCGATCTTTTTTCCCGCGTGCTCCAGAACGACCACGCGGACCATAATCGGATCATGAATCTTGGTCGCCGCCCTGCCTTTGCCAAAGCCCGCGATCCAGACCGGCGTCTTGCCAAGCGTCGGCGAAACATCTGCCTCGGCGAACCCGACGGAGACCTGCGCGATCACGCGCGAACTCGTCGGCACGATGCACGCGATGGCGAGGAGCAAGACGAAGCAGCGTGGTGTGTTCATACCTCGCATTTTATGAAGGCGCATGCTAAGTATCGGATGCGCGACAAAAATTGTGGAAATTGGCGTAAGCCCAGAGGTGAGGTACTCCGAACCTCTGGGATCCCAAGGGTTAGGAGTACCGCACCCTTGGGCTTGCATTGTTGGTTTTGGTCTCCTGAAACCGTGAAAATCGCGATCGGCTTGACACGGGCTGTGGAAAGAACAAAATACCATGAACTGCCGCACTGCTATTTCCCCCGAGGCGGATCGCATGGTACTTCGCATTCTGATTTTCGCATTTGCGTGCACGTCGCTCCTGGCCTTTGCTGTCGGATGCGGCTCGACGCCTGCGAAGAAATACCCGAGTGTGTACGATTATAACCCAGCCTTTCGCGACGACGCCACGACGAACACCAAGGTGACAGGTGTCAATTTCTTGCCGCAGTTCGTGGATCGTGACGGTAAGACCATCAGGCTCAAGGATTTTGAAGGGAAGAAGAACGTCGCCTTGTTTTTCATGCGCGGCATGACGCGCGATCCCGGCGGCCTCTGCCCTACGTGCAGCGTGCAAACCTCGCGACTCGTCGCCAACGTCGGTGAGTTCGGCAAGCGCGACACGGAGGTGCTCATCATCTTCCCGGGCGAAAAACAACACGCCGCCGAGTTCGCCGCCAAGATTCAAACGACCGTCGACGGCAAGGCGATGCCAATTCCGGTGCTGCTCGACGAGGATTTCAAGGCGGTAGATCGTCTGGGCATACGCGGGGATAGCGCGAAGCCGTCGACGTTTCTGTTCGACAAGGCAGGCCAGGTGCGGTTCGCCTATGTCGGTGCGACATCGACGGATCGCCCATCGTTGGCGGCAATCTACAAACAGCTGGACGAAATGGCGAAGCCGTGATCCATGGTTCCGTAGTTCCTAGAATTAGCCACGGGCGAAACCCAGCGCGGGCGGGCCGCAACAAATACAGCATCACGAAAGGACGAAAGAGTGAAAGCACGAAAAATACTCTTGTGTTTACCTTTCGTGCTTTCGTGATTCGTATTCTGGATTTGCGCAACATGAATTCTGCGCGGCTCGCAAGGATTTTGGAGGTAGGAGACGTGGATGAAACACGGAAAGGAAGTCACGACTGCAATTCCCTGGTTCTTCGTTTCTACTCTGCTCCCTATCCGTGCTTAATCTGTGCTCCATCCCTGGCAATTTTGTTTTGGAACGAATAATGGTCTCGAATCGATGCAACCTATGTGGCAATGCGCTGGTGGCTGGCGCGTCGTGTTCAACGTGCACGACCGGGCCGGCGGAGACCGTCGCGGTCGTCGCCGACGCCACCAGCACCGAACCGAGCGACCAAAGCCCAACAGTTCATGCCACGGACCTGCTCGGTGAAAACGCCAGCCGGGCCGCCGATCTTCCGGGGTATGAACTGCTGGGCGTACTGGGCCAAGGCGCCATGGGCGTCGTCCATCGCGCACGGCAAATTGCGCTCGACCGGTTTGTTGCGATCAAGGTCGTTCGAGGCAATACGCTCAACAATACCCTTCGCGCACGCTTTCTCCAGGAAGCACGAAGTTCCGCGAAGCTCAAGCATCCGAATATCGTCATCGTTTACGACCTCGGACAACTGGGAGAGCAGCTCTTTCTCGTCATGGAGTTGCTCGAAGGCGAAACGCTGGCCCAGCACATCGCACGCATGGGCAAGATCGACGAATGCCGAACCTGGATGCTCGTGCGGCAGGCTGTCGCTGGACTCGTCCATGCCGAACAGGTGGGCATCGTGCATCGCGACATCAAGCCGGAGAACCTGTTTATCACATCCAGCGGCGACGGCGGCGAGCCATTCCTGAAGATCATGGATTTCGGCCTGGCGCTATTGAATCAGCGAGCCGAAGGCGAGGCGCTGACGAACGCCGGCGAGATCCTAGGTACACCCATATACATGGCGCCGGAGCAGTTCGCCTCCTCGCGCGTCGATGCCCGCGCCGACATTTATTCGCTCGGCGTCACGGCGTTGCACATGCTCACGGGGCAGACGCCCTACGGCAACACCAGCATCTGGAAGATCGTCGCAAAAAAGAGGGTGCCGCTGCCGATCCCAACGCATCTGTCTGCGGCAGGTCAAGCTCTGCTCCACCGCATGACCGCTCCGCAACTCGGTGATCGCATTGCGACGCACGCCGATTTGCTGATCGCCATCGACCGACTGCTCGACGCCCGACCGAGCGAGCCAGCGTCGACGATTCCCGAACCGCCCAAGTTAGCCCGTAGACGCTGGCGCTGGTTTGTCTTCGCTGGCTTGATCGTCTTGGCTCTGGCCGGCGCAACTGCGGTATACCTACGTCAAGGTCATGTCTCGGAGGAGTGGATCGCCGACGGATCGATTTCGCTTTTCGACGGCAAGAATCTCGCCGGCTGGCGTTTCATTCGCGGCACCTGGAAGCCCGACAAGGACGCCGAGGGTGGCACGGTCCTCTCCGGCCAAGGCATCATCGCCAGGCCGTTGCCCGATTTCGCGAACTATCGGCTCCTGCTTGGCGTCGATTCGTCGCAATGTAAGTTGGTCGAGGTGCAGTTCGGCATCGTCGGCGATGGCGCTTCCGCGAGCCGGCTGATGCTACGCATCGCCAGCGACTCTATCGCCATCGGCAAGCAAGTCGGCGAGGACGGCTCCTTCGCGCTCATCGCATCCATCCCGGCGCCGCCAGGGCCGGACCGCGAGCAAGAAACGCCCTACCGCGAAGTGCGCATCGAACGCATCGCGGGCCGCTGGAAGGCCTACTATCACGGCAAACTCGTCGGCGAAGCGCGCGCCCCGACAAACGAACGCCCAGAGTTTCGGCTGCAAGCTAACGGCGGTGCAGCTCGCTTTGAGACGATTGAAGTTATCGAAATGAAAGGTTAAGCCGCGACGCGCTATGCGGAGCGCGGGGTCGATGTCGCGCTCCGCTAGCGCGGCGCGGCTAAACGAATTATCGCAATAATTAACCACCCGTTCTTCAATCGAGGTCCTGCCTTATGTGCAACATCCCCTTCATGCGCTCTCTCGTGATCGTGGCAGTTCTATGGTTCAATGTTCTTCCAATCCAATCTCAAGAAAAAGTCGCCAAACGCCCCATCACGGTCGAGGATCTCTGGAAGGTCAAACGGCTCGGCAAGCCGTCGAACTCGCCTGATGGAACCTGGGTCGCCATCGACGTCACCACCTTCAGCATGGACGACAACACCAGCAGTACGCAAATTTGGCTTTGCTCCACCGACGGCAAAACGCAAAAGCAACTCACGCACGCCAAGGCCAGCTCCAACGGCCCGCTCTGGTCACCCGATGGCAAGTCGATCGCGTTTACCTCGAAGCGCGGCGACAGCACGCAAATCTACATCATCTCGCCCGACGGCGGCGAGGCGAAGCAACTCTCGAACTTGCCGATGAATCCCAGCGGCTTGAAATGGGGCAGCGATGCCAAGACGCTTTACTGCGTCGTCTGGACCTGGCCCGACACGCCCGATGATGCGAGCTATTTGAAGAAGGAGAAGGCCCGCAAGGACGACAAGGTGCAAGCCTACGTCATCGACGACGCCCTTTACCGCGTGTGGGACCACTGGATCGCCGACGGCAAGAAACCCGTGGTGTTCGCGGTCGATGCGAAGAGCGGGAGTCATCGCAATCTGTTTGCAAGCGCTAAACGGACACTGTCCGTCAGCAGCGGGTCGGCGAGCGATTACGATGTATCACCCGACGGCAAGGAAATCTGCTTTGTCTCCGAGTCCGCAAAAGAGCTCGGCATGGACTATAACAGCGACCTGTACGTGATGCCGATCGACGAGACGAGCCGCGAGCGTAAGCGACCGGAGGATCAGCCGAAGAACATCACGACCGACAATCCCGCGAGCGATTTCGCACCGGTCTATTCACCCGATGGCAAGTCGATTGCGTTCTCGCGGCAAACGACGAAGTACTTCTATGCCGACCGCGCACGTATAATGCTGTACGATTGCACCACGAGTAAGAATCGCGCGTTGACGGCAAAATTGGATCGCTCGTGCAGCGACATTTTGTGGGGATCGAATAGCGAACGGCTGTTCTTTGCTGCCGAGGACAAGGGTTACGTTCGTCTTTATTCGGCATCGCCTGCGAACGGAGAAATCGATCCCGCTACTGAGAAGTACAGCGACCGATCGCTGACCATGGATGCGGACGGCAAAACCGCGGTCTTTTTGCGTTCGAGTTTCGCCCTCCCGCCGACCCTTTTCTATATGGATAGTCCAATACGTGAGCCACGAAAGATCGACAAGTTCAATGACGACTTGCTCTCCCAATGGAACCTGGGCGAGATGAAGGAAGTCACCTACAAAGGCGCCGACAACGATGACGTGCAGATGTGGGTCGTCTATCCGCCGGGCTTCAATGCCAAGAAGAAATGGCCGTGCCTGATGATGATCCACGGCGGGCCGCACAACGCGATCACCACCGACTTCCACTATCGCTGGAATGCTCACCTCTTCGCGGCCAAGGGCTATGTGGTCGCGATTCCGAACTTTCATGGCTCATCGGGTTTCGGCCAACAGTTCACCGATTCGATCACCGGCGACATGGCGACGAAACCGTTCATCGACGTCATGAAGGCAACCGACTATATGGAGGCATTTCCCTACATCGACAAGACCCGCACGACGACGGCGGGCGCCAGCTACGGCGGGTACATGATGGCCTGGCTCAACGGGCACACCGACCGCTACAAGGCGATGGTCTGCCACGCCGGCGTCTACAATTGGCACAGCATGATGGCGTCGGACTTTGTGCGTGGGCGAGAGCGGGCGCTCGGCGCGTTGTCGTTCGGCGATCAGTCGAAGATCGACAAGCAGAACCCACAGCGTTTTGCCGCCAACTTCAAAACGCCGACGCTGGTGATGCATGGCGAAAAGGATTACCGCGTGCCGATCACACAGGGGATGGAGTATTACAACACGCTGCGGATCAAAGGCGTGCCGTCGCGGTTCGTCTACTTCCCGGACGAGAATCACTGGATCTTGAAGCCGCAGAACTCACGGTTGTGGTATAGGGAGTTTTTCGCATGGATGGAAAAGCACGTGGGCAGCGGGCCGACGAAGTGAGTGTTGAGTAACGAATGGCGAGCCGAACCACGTAGAGAGCCAGTTCGTTCACGTGACTGTTCGCACGAAACCGGAAGGTTCCTACATCGCGCACGGAGTTCCGTTCGGTGAGGCCAAGGTCACGATCCGCCGTCGGCCCGAGGAGTGGAAGAATCGCGCCACGATGTCTCCCGAGAATTGGAAGGTGTTCAGCTAGCAATCGCGTCAGAGCCGCGCACGAAGTAAGCGGTTAGAATACACAAACCGCTTACTTCGTGCGCGGCTCTGATCGCGATTGCAATCGTCACATTCCGGTTCTGACATTGCCAATCTCTCAGTACGGAAAACTCTCGTCCAACTCGGCCTTCGACAGTTCAACCAAGAACGACGATAGCCGCTCGACAAGAATGTCCATCAGCCGTTGGCCTTTTTCGGCGGTGGCGGCAGCGGGGTCGCCCAGGCCAGTGTTTTTACACACGAGGTGCCAGGGCCGAGTGATGCTGATCCAGCCGCGATTGATCGCCTCAAACCGGGAGGGCTGAGCGGCGCCGTCGTCGGCGAGTTCGATTTTCATCAGGTCGGGGAAGAACGCCAGGCCCAGGCTCGTTTCCACTTCGTCGGCGTGCTCGCCGGGTTTCGCGAACAGGCCCGGGTATCGATCGGTGGCCATGCGGAACCAATCGCACACGCACAGGAAGACGCTGGTCCGGTGGTGCAATTCGCGAGTCAATGGCTTGAGTTCGTTACCACCGTGGCCGTTGAGGAGCACCAACTTTCGCACGCCTTGAGCTTCGAGCGAATCGACGATATCGCTGATGAGGGCGAGCAATGTCGTCGGCGTGACGCTCAGCGCGAGGCCGCCGGGCACTTCGAGATGGTTTGTGTTCACGCCGAACGGCATCGTCGGCAGGAGTAACACCTTCGCGCCGGCACCGTAGGCACGCTCGCAGGCGCGCTTGCCGATCTCTTCCACTTCATAGTTGTCGGTGCCGTAGGGCATATGCAAATTGTGCGGCTCGGTAGCGCCAAACGGCAGGACGGCGACCTCCCATTGCTCGGAGCGGATAAAGGCATGCGTTTGTTCGGCGAGAATGTAGGGATGCAAAATTGTACTCCTAGCTGTGCAAGTTTACGACGTACGCCGCTTGCAAATCGAATCCTGGGCCTCGATGAGATTGTATGATAACGCTGGAGGCTTCACCGCATGCGAATCTTGCTCACCAATGACGATGGCATCGACGCTCCGGGTCTGGCGGCGCTCGCTCGTGTCGCCGAATCGCTCGGCGACACCGTCTGGGTCGCGCCGCACACGCATCTTTCGGGGTGCGGGCATCGCGTCACCACCGACGGACCGATCCGCCTGATGCAGCGTGATGCATTGCGCTGGGCCATCGACGGCACACCGGCGGATTGCGTGCGTGTCGCCCTCGCTCGGTTCGCACCGGAGTTCGATTGGGTTTTCTCAGGCCTCAACGCCGGCGGGAATCTCGGCGTGGACGTGTATCACTCTGGCACCGTTGCTGCAACGCGCGAAGCGGCTCTGCATGGCAAACGCGCGATCGCCTTCTCTCAGTATCGCAAGCGCGGCCTGGAGATCGATTGGCCTCGCATCGAACGCTGGATGCGACAGGCGGCGCTGGAACTACTCGCCGAGCCGCATGTGCCGGGCGTGTTCTGGAACGTCAATCTGCCGCACCTTACCTCGAACGAACCGGAACCGCGAATCGTGCGCTGCCGGCTGGAATCGGCGCCGCTGCCGTTGAGCTTTCGCGATCATGACGAAGGCCTGCACTACGACGGCAACTACCACTGCCGAGCGCGTGTTCCCGGCAGCGATGTCGCGATCTGCTTTGCGGGCGACATTGCGGTAACTCGGTTGGTTGTGGGTTAGGAGCCTCGCCGAGATATCTTGATCCAATTCAAGCCCAGGGGTGAGGTACTCCGAATCCCATAGGTACCAAACTTAAGGAAGTGGTTTCAGGAAAATACAAACTCACCACAGAGAACACAGAGGCCACAGAGAAAATGCGAAGAATTGGAGATGAGGTACTCAATCCGAGTCGTGAAACATTCATTTCACAATTCCGCGCATAGTCTCTGTGTTACCTACCTCCAAAATCTTTACGAGCCGCGCAGAATTCATTTTTCGCAAATTCAGAATGCGAATCACGAAAGAACGAAAGCATGAAATCACGCAAGAGGAACACTAAAGATTTTTTCGTGATTTCATGCTTTCGTTCTTTCGTGATTCGTACTAGATTGCGGCTTGGCCGCGCCATGTTCTCTGTGGTGAATTGCTTTCGTTCGCCACTGTTTCCTTAAGTTGATGCCTATGGGATTCGAAGCACCTCACCCCTGGGCTTTTGTGCCCTTTGCTCTTTTCGGATCACACATAATCTAACACCACAGCATCACCTCGGACCTCACAGCAAAGGATTGTTCATGAAGCGGACCCATTTCTGGCTCATCGCCTTCAGTGTATTTTTCCTGGCCATCACCGCAGCATCGGCGGGGCAGCGTTCTGTCGCTGAACTGATCGGCGAGCTAAAGAAGGCCGACGCCGAAAAGTACAAAGCGATGGACGAGCTTGCCACGCTTGGAGAAAAAGCCGCCTTGGCAGTGCCGGCACTCGTCGATCTGCTGCCCAGTAAAAGCGAGGATATCCGCCTGAACGCGACGATCACGCTGGGCAAAATCGGCAAACCCTCGGTTGCGCCATTGACTAAAGCGCTAGCCTCGACCGATGCGGATGTTCGCTTCTACGCGGCTTGGGGCCTGGCATTCGTCGGCGCGCCAGCGAAAAGTGCCACGGCGGAAATCATCAAGGCCCTCGGCGATCCCGCGGCCCAGGTGCGGCGCAAAGCGGCCTTCGCGCTCGGGCGTATCGATCCCGATCCTGACGCGGTCGCTCCCGCTCTCGTGTCCGCCATGAACGATGTCGACGCCGATGTGCGCGAGACCGCCGCCAAGGCCGTGCCCGGACTCGGCAAAGCCGCCGTGCCCGCGCTCATCAAGGCGATGAACACCGACAAACCGAATCAACGCACGCTGGCCGTCAAGACGCTGGGCGATATCGGCAGCGCCGCCGCGCCGGCGATACCGGAGTTGGAAAAACTTCTGAAGCATGGTGACCAGGGCCTAGTTTCTCTCACTGCCGAGATGCTCGGCAGCATCGGCGCGGCATCGATTCCGACGTTGAAGACCGCCGCCGATGATGCCGATGCCAGCGTCCGTGCCGCCGGCCTGCGTGGCCTCACGAAGGTCGGCGGGCCGGCGATTCCCGTTATGCTCGACCTGCTCGGCTCCAAGCATGTTGAGGTTCGTCGCCACATCTCGGGCACGGTGTCCCATCTCAACGTGCAAGATAAGTCGATCGTCATCGCTCTCGGTTTTGCCACCAAGGACACCGATTTCCAGGTTCGCAAGAATGCTCTTCAATCGCTACGCGACATGGGCACGGGCGCCAAACTTGCCGAGCCTTATGTCGTTGCCCTCCTGGTTGACATCGACTCGGTAATTCGCGTGGATGCCTTTCACGTGCTGGTATCGATCGGCGTCGATCCGCAACCCGGCCTGAAGATGGCACTGAGCACCGGCGATCTGAAAACCCGCATCAACACCGCGAGTCTGATGACTCAGCTAAATATCGAGGTCGCGCTTGCGGAGCCGATCTTGCTTGATGGCCTGAAGCAAGAAGACCCATCGCTCAAGATGCAAGCTGCCCATGCCCTGTCGTTGCGCGGTTTGCAACAGGACGCGGTGTTGCCGATCTTCATCGCCGGGCTGAAGAACAAGGTCCCGAGTGTAAGGCGACAAGCGGCGGAATCGATCGCTCGCTACGGCGCGAAAGGCCGACAAGCCGCGCCTGAGCTTATTGCCGCCCTCGATGATCCCGATGACAGCGTTAGTGCTCAATCGTTGGCGGCGCTGCGCCAGGTCGGCGAGGACCCTCGCAAACTGCTGCCGGCCATGTTCAAGGTGCTTCGCCGTAAGGATGCGAGCTTGTATGCCGCCGCTGCCCAAATCGTATTCCAGGTCGGACCCGAATCGCCCGGCGAACTCATCAAGATGCTCGATTCCGACGATGCGCCCGGCATCCGCCTCACTTGTCTGCAAGTGCTTTCAACAATCGGCCCACCGGCGAAAGCCGGTGTCGGCGCAATGATCAAGGCACTTGAAGATCCCTCGCCACGCGTGCGCATGACGGCGGCGCGAGCGCTCGGCAACATCGGCCCGGACGCGAAGTCAGCGATCGAGCCGTTGCAGAAGGCGTTCAAAGATTCCGACGCCAACGTGCAGAGCATTGCCAAGGCAGCCGTCACGCAGATCCAGGCTGACCCAAACCGCAAGATATTTGAGGTTGCAGGCGTGCTGACGACGCAAGACCCGTTTGATGAAGCTCGTCAACGTCAGCACGCCGTCGTGCATACGATTCACATGAAAAAAGGCCAACGCTATCAACTCGACCTGCGTTCGGGTTGGGACAATTATCTGCGGTTAGAAAATGCGCAAGGCGTGCAACTTGCGCAAGACGACGACGGCGGCGGGTTCCCGAACGCTCGCATCGTCTTCGTGCCGCCAACCGACGGCTTCTACCGCATCATTGTCACCAGTTTCAGCGGCGGCGCCAATGGGCCGTACACGCTGACGGTGCAGTAAAACGAATTCGTTTTGCCGCAGGCGAGCCTAGCCGCGTAAGCGGCAGGTTGATACTCGTGATCGCGCGTTCAACCTGCCGCTTACGCGGCTAGGCTCGCCGAGGTCGGGTCTTTGGCTGCTTGGAATATTTCCATCATCCCCATTGCAACTTATCGCAATACCATTCAATTTGCGAAAACCTTGGTTGACTCGAAGCGCCATCTCCGAGAAAGAGGTCGATCGCCTCGGATTCTCTCTAGTTCGTCATCATGACACCGGTGACATTGTCGTGGCCCCGCCGAAGCTTACAAAGCAGGTGTTTTTACCTATTCGTGAAATCCGTGCTATTCGTCGTCAGTCCACGCCGATCATTGGGCAGATCGTTCGCAACTTGCATTCCTCGCAGTTCGGCTTGCGCGAGGCGCAGACCTGACGGCCGTGGAAAATCATGCGATGGCCGAACATAGTCCATTCGTCCTCGGGAATCAATTTCATCAGATCGGACTCAACCTTGACGGGATCGTCGTGCTCGGTCAGCCCCATGCGGCGCGACAGTCGGCCCACGTGCGTGTCCACGGGGATGCCGGGAATCCCGAAGGCGTTGCCAAGGATGACGTTCGCCGTTTTGCGGCCCACACCGGGCAGCGGGACGAGCTCCTCCATGGAGCGAGGCACAACGCCTGCGTGCCTGGCGACGAGGTCTTTGCAACACGCTTGAATGTTCTTGGACTTATTGCGAAAAAAGCCGGTCGATCGGATGAGCGTTTCCAACTCCGCCAAATCGCATTCCGCAAAAGACAGAGCATCGGGGAATCGCTTGAACAAGGCTGGTGTTACTTTGTTTACGCGCTCGTCCGTGCATTGCGCGGAGAGTATCGTCGCAACCAAGAGTTCAAGCGGATTGGTGTAATGCAGCGCGCAATGCGCGATGGGATAACCCTCGGCCAAGAACGCACGGATCTTGACGGCGCGATTGCGGATTTGAGTGGTGCTAATGGGAATGCAGGTCCAGAGGTGAGGTACTCCGAACCCTTGGGATCCCAGAGATTCGGAGTACCGCACCTCTGGGCTTACGTCAAAATCCACAACTAGCGTAAACATGCGATATGGGTCGGCAGATTCTCAAAGCCCCCACAAGCCGATGTCGAACGTGATCGCGGCGGTGCGGTAGAGCCACCAGGCACACGAGCGGTATTCGCAATGAATCTTCACGTGCGCCGCCGCCCCGAGCGCGATGCTTGGATCGGATTTATCCAGATCAATCCCCACAAGGAACACCTGCGATTGGGGCACGAGTTGATTCGGCTGCGACCCCGGTTTGACGGCAACCGGTCCGCCGCCCTTCGTGGTCAGCTGCGGTGGGATGTTCTTCTCGTCGGTGTTAGGCAGCTCGGCGACCGTGCCCGTCCAGGTTCGGCTGTCATGGCCTTGCACGCGGATCGTCGCTTCGATCTTGCCGTTACGCTTTCGGGCGTTGCGGTCGTTCTCCTTGAGAAGCAAGAAATCCGGAGCGCTGATTGGCACAAGTATCCGAAGCTTCGTCTTTCCCGCGATGCTGCAAAATACCGCCCCTTGTTCGCGATCCCAACGCTTGCCGATCTCGTCGATCGGCGGCAATCCGACGACCACGCCATCGCGCGGCGAACGAAGTGTTAATTTCTCCCGTTCGTTTTCCACATGTTTGAGCGATGCCTTGGCCTGGAAATATTCGCTCTCGGCTCGGCTCAAGTGATCTTCGATGCTCTTGCGCTGGTTCGGATCGGATTCCTTGCTGATTTGATCCTGGAGAAACTTCCGGATTTTCTCCTTCACGACAATCGCCGAATTCACTTGCTCGCGCTGGTTCTCCAGATCGGGACTCGTGAAGCGCGCGAGTTCCTTGCCTTTCTTCACTTCCTGACCTTCCTTGACGAGCAACTCCGTCAGGTTGCCGGCGACATCGATCGTCACATGCGTGATCTCTGTCGGTTGCGTCTGCACGAAACCGTGCTGGCGGATGCGCGTGACGGGCAGGGGTACGAAGAAGACGGCGAACAGCAGGACCGCGACCACGCAAGCGCTGCTCGTAACACGAAGCGGTTTCATATCGGGTAGCCTCCCTCGTTTCTTGACGTTGGTAATCATGCGATAGATCGGCCAACCGATCATCGACGCGAACGCGCCGATCGCCAGGAGTTCGCTGACAACCTCGAGTTTGTACGGTTTTAGGAATGTCGCCATGAAGGTCAAAATGACAAACGTGACGATCCATTTGTAGAAATAGCTCACGATGGCGAAGGTAGTAAACAGGATTTTTCGCCAAAGCTCCATATAGCCTTCGGGCGGCGCTTCGATGCCGAGGAACCAGTCCATGGCGAGGTTTTGCAGGTAGCGATTGGCGCGGTCACGCAGGTTCGGGATCTCGATCCAGTCAGCAAGCACGTAGTAACCGTCGTAGCGCATGAGCGGATTGCCGTTGAACATTACGGTGCTGACGGAGCAGACGACCATGAGGTTGAGGCAGAGGTTGTTGAGGAACGGCTGGTTGGGCGTGTTCCACCAGATGAACGTCGCCGCTGCCGCGATCATCAATTCCACATAGATGCCGGCGGCGCTGATGATGATGCGGTGCCATTTGCCGGGCAGCCGCCAGGCGTCGGAGACGTTGCAATACATCGCCGGTGAAAAACAGAGCAGCAAGAAGCCCATCTCGTGCACTTCGCCGTTGAACGCCTTGCAACTCAGGCCGTGGCCGAACTCGTGGATCACTTTGACTACGCCAAGCGCAACCCAGAGGTAGATCATGTTTTTGAAGTTGAAGTAGCTCTCGAACGTCGGCAGCCGGGCGTAGAAAACGTCGAACTTCGTCAGCACGAGTGCGAGGGCGGCTCCCATGAACGCCAGGCTCGCCAACAAAAATAGCCGGGTGAACATCCACCATAGGTAGGGCAGCATGAGGGTCAGCAGACGATCCGGATCGAAGATCGGCAGCTTGATGTAGAGGATATTCGTCAGCGTCTGCATCCATTCGGAGCGGATGCGTTTTTGGCGATTGTCGTAGAGTTGCTTGCCGGCCTGGGGCGATTCATTTTGCACGAGGCCCATCTTGAGCAACTGCTGGCCGAACTGCTCGAGGTCTTCAAGCCGCAGCCGTTCCGGGCGGAATTGCGTCTCGAATGCCTTCTGTGCGTCATCGAGTGTGTGCTCGCCGTCCATCAGCGAGATCAGGAAATACTCCTGCTCCTTGAAGCGATAGTAGCGCAGGCTTACCGGGTCTTTGACGACGTAGTAGCTTCGGCCTTCGTAGCGCTGGGGCACGATGGTCAGGTCGGGCCGACGCCGCAAGCGGACGAGCTTGCGACGTTCCGTTTCACTTGATGGCGCGGTGTTCTGCATGGGTCACATGGGATTTTGAATGTACATTGTGCCGCTTGCGGCTTAGCGCTCAGCATGTCGCACTTGGGCGCTAAGCCGCAAGCGGAAAACAGGCATCACTCAATCACGATCGTTACCGGACGCCCGACTTCGAAGCGTCCGTTGGGGTAGCGGTCCGAGACGGGATTGGGAACTTCAAACCCGATTCGACTCATCTTCGTCGCATGGTCGAGAGAGTGCGTTCGCAGCGTCAATGGCACGTCAGGGATGCGCTGCGAACCGACCTCGGCCACGGTTGGGATGTTCCAGAGGTACACAATCGAACCCGACGCGGAGACGGCGAATGAGTTCGTCCCGCCTTTGCCTGCGTCGGGTGAGAAGGCGGCGCAGGACACGGTCTGCTTGTCGCGAGGCGCGAATTGGCGGACCTCGAAGCCATGCTCATTGCCTTCCGGCGCTCGCCAAAGTTGTAAGCGTCCCTCGGCGACGCCTGCGGTCAGCATCAGCGAGCCATCGGGCGAAAACTTCGCCAGCGCATCAAACGGCGTTGCTCCCGCAGCCATACTGACCGTGTGCACCAGTTTCCGCTCCTCCACCGACATCAACCACAGCGTGCGATCCTTGTCGAACAGCATCCATCGGCCATCAGGACTTACACCGAGGTCGCCAACGTTGCCCTGGCGATCATGTACCGGTTCGCCGTCGGCAAAGGCGCCTTTCTCTTTCAAATGCCAAACGCGCACCGATTTGTCGCGCGACGAGGAAACCAGTCGGCATTGCGGCGTGAAGTGTAACGACGTGACGGCGTCCTCGTGGCCTTGGGCCACGCCGTGAGCCGGGATAAAGCTGTACAACGGCGTCAGCGTGTTCTCGATTTTCCAGAGCTTGATCGACCCGTCGTGGGCGCCGCTTGCCAACAACTTGCCATTCTGGCTGATCGCCAGGCTCGTGATCGCGACGTCGTCGCCGTGTTTGACGGCGGGTTTCGCCTTTTGTTTGTCCTGATTGTCGAGATCCCACACATAGAGATTGCCTTTCGCGCAGCCAGCGATGGCGAGATTCCGCTCGGCGGCCTTTGGCGTGCATACAACGACACGCATCGGGTCCGGGTGCACATACATCCGCAGCGGCGCGCGATCCATCGGCCGGAACACGCACACCGATTTGTCTTCGCTTGCCGACACGATGTGAAAATCCCGCGCGACGGCCACGCTGTGGATTTCGCCGCGATGTCCGAACATCTCGTTTTGCGAACCTTCGATGATCGTCGGTTCGATCGTCGCCGTGATCTGCTTGCGTGATTGCAGACGCAGGTAATCGGGTTCCTCGATCATCGCCTCGGCCATGAGACGTTCGAGGTTCTGTACGACCAGAACGGTCGGGTTCTGTTGCTGCACAAAGGCACCGGTTTGGCGGACGATCGACTTGATCGTGAAATGCTTGTACGGGAGGAACGCGCGAAGCTCGTGCTGGCGCAGCCGGATGGCGGCCAAATCCTTCTCGTTATTCGCGAGCCTGACGGCTCCTTGCTTCGTGATGTGTTCACTTTCGAGCTTGATCTTCGTCAACTTAGCGCCGCCCAGCGCTTCGGCATTACCGGCCTTCTGATCGAAAAGAATTTTCTCGCGAATGTATCGATCGTGCCCTTCCTTGGCGGCGGCGGCGGCGGCGACGGCCTCGACCTCGGCGACGCCGATCTTTTCGATTTTGTCCACCACGTAGCCCAATGCTTCTGACGGGTCGATCATCGCCAGCATCTGCCCATGGTGCGCGGTTTGGCCTTCGTAATAACGGCGATAGAACTTCGTGTACGAGCTTCGGCCACCGTAAATCGGCGGCGTCGAGGAGTACGGTTCCGCCAAAAATGGCGTCGATCCTGCCGCGAGAACGGCGCTGTCGCTGACCTGATCGCCGATAAACAGCACCCGGCCCGGAACCGGGCTAGGGACTTCTTCCATTTCGATGGCGTTCATCGTGCCCACCACGGGAATCGGATTGCTTTGACCCCGCGTCGGCGGCACGATAGTCGGGTATGGGTCGGCGGTGTAGAGGTCTTTCCCCAACGTCGTGGGATCGGCAACCTCAATTGCGCCGATTTGGCCGACGTTTTTCGGATTTGTGACCGAAGTCTGATCGAGCAGGCCAAGTTGCCATGCAATCACAAGAAACAATCCCGCGCCGAGCGCGACGATGAAAAGTATGCGGAACATAGGAGACCTCGCTGGAAGAAGGATACATCGAGAACGACCCGGAAGTGTAGGCGACGGTTTGCACTGATCGGTCGTTTACGCTTCCGGCTCGTAATACGACTTTGGTTGTGCGCGTCAGGTTTTTCACGTGAACGGGAAGATCACTTTTTCGAAGAGGAATTCCCAGACGCCGTAGAAGAGCGAGTAGCCCATCGCGCGGTTGCCGCAACGGATGCGCGTGCTGACTTCGGTACCGGTGATGAGTCGCCCGGCGGGCATGCGGTCGTCCTCGGGGATGTCGTTGCCGTCGAGGCGAACCCAGGCCATGACGACGGCCTCGGCTTCGTCGTTGCTGTCTTTTTGATTGTTTGCTTGAAAAGCGATCTTATCGCGGCGGATCCTGCCCCGATAGGAACGCCACGGCTCGGTCTTGAGCATGATGTCCACGTCGAGTTCGGTATTCGCGGGCAGGGATTCAAACGCTCGCAGGATTTGGCCGATGTGCTTTTGCGGAATCTTCAGTTCGACCTCCCAGTCCGAAATCTTCGGCCTCCTCGGATCGGTAAAGCCGATGCGAATGAGTGGATCGCTCGGCTTTACCTGGCGACCGAGAAGGTTCTCGCGAAAATCGGCGCTGAGAATGATGCCGGCGCGCGGCGAGTTGATGTAGTAGTATCCCGGCTTGGTTGGATGGGCGTTGGTTCGGTTCTTCAAATCTTCGAGCATCCTGATGCTCTGCTCACGTTTTACGCGGGCCTCAAACGCGGTGATGCCGTCCATGCCACGGCCTTCGCCGCCCTCGCCCATACGCTGCGCGAGGGGATTGATTTTGTTGGCCAGGGCGTCGATTTCGCCTTGAAGCTCGCGGATCCGCTTTTCGAGATCGGAGTCGAACATCGTTAAGAGGGCCTTGCCTTTGGTTACTTCGGTGCCCGAAGCGAGGCCGGACATGACGTCCTCGACTTTCCCAGTGATCGGTGAAAAGACCCAAATGCGATTCTTGGGCAGGGCCGTGCCGCTGGCGTCCATCTTGAGCGGGAAGGGGATGAGAATTAGGGCGAGAATGAGAATGGCGACACCCGTCAGCGACAGCGCGGTGATCGCCTTGGCTTTGCCGCCCAGCCCGTCTTGCAGATAAGCCAGCGGCAGCCAAATGAAGCGCATCGGGATGCGCTGATATTCGAGCGCGTTGTAGAGGGCCGGGCAGGCATGGCGGCCGACCACGTCGAGTCGAGCTTGCAGTTGCTCCGTTGCCAGGACGGTCTCGAAACATTCCATCATCAATGCGGAGCGGGCGGGCTTCTTGCTCCCCTTGTCACGTTCATCTTGCAGCGGCGCGATGACGAGAATCTTGCTGTTGCTTTCCGCCAAGTAAGCGTCTAGGCTCTTCAGAACCTTGGGAGGCAAGGTTCCGTCCAGCGTGCCGGTGTAGACGAGTCGCTCGCCCCATTCGATGACCGAATCGAAGAGTTTGCGCATGAGCTGCACGAGGTTCGAGCGTTTCTCGACGATATCGGCGCCGCTGATGGCGCTGACCTGGCACTTGTCCGAGCTGCGCGTCGCCACGCTGACGCGATCGACTTCGATGAGGCGACGCGCTTCATTGGCGATGAGGTATGCGACCTCGGTAAGATTGAGGCTGTTGTGAATTTGCCGCGTGAACGTTTCGAGCTTCAGCCAAAGCTCCTGTTGACCGACCATTTGGCGGAGTTGATGGTTGCGCAAGAAGAGCGAAATGAATCCCACCATGCGAACGACGAACTGGTAAAGGCTTTGCATCGCGTTTGCATTGCGGGAAGGATCCTGCCAGAGCTCAACGAGGCCGATGACTTGCTTTTCTTGCAGGATCGGCACAAGGATAATGATGAAGTCGGTGGGGTTGCCGGCGACCGAATCGGGGCCATTGGCGGCCTGGCTGTAATGGGGCTTGATGATGCCGCCCTTGCCTTGGGTGATTGCCTGGCGCAGCAACTCGTCATGCATCGGTCGCGTTTCGGCGTTTTGTTCCAGGCCGACTTCGCGCAGGTTGATTTGGCATTGCAGCTGAAGGTTGCCCTGCGGGGTACGAATCCACACAGCGCCGGCGTGGGCCTGAGTCGCGAAATAGATGCGCTGCAGAAATTCGCTATACATCTGTGCCGGCGGAATGTCCGACTCGGCGAGGTGGGCGATCTCCTCGGCGACCTGATTCACCTGCTTGCGCGCCTGCTCGATCTGCTGCATTTCCAGGGTGTTCGCCGTGCTGCCGGGAGCGATCGGTTCGTTGTTCATGTTGGACCTCGGGGGCAATGGAATCGTTAGGCGGTAGTCCGAAAAACTCACCACAGAGTACGCAGAGAAACGCATTATGCTAGGGGCATACGACAAAACACAGTGCGACAGAGTGTTTTTCCTGAAATTGTCACGCGACGCCCCTAGTGCTTTGTCAACGCTAAGATATCGGGTACGAGCCGGAAGCGTAAGCGACGGATGGTCATGCCAGACCGTCGCTTACGCTTCCGGCTCGTAAACCAAACATCCTATACTGCGGGCGGTTGAGCATGTCGCATTTTCAGAGCCTGAGTGCCAGCGAAGGGTCGCGTCGTGCCCGTCGCTGGCGCTCAGGCTCCGACCGGACAAATTCATCCGCTCGAAGTATACATTTAACCTGTGACAGAGCACTACAATAGAATTATCTATACAAACCGCACAGAAAGTATGAGTTTGTGAATCAATTCGCGCAATTTCTTTCACAATCGTACAACAATTGGCACGGATTTTTCAAGGCCAGTGCATCCTTCGGCATGCGTGACATGGGTCGTATAGTACCAGGTGCATCTACGGAAATCACGAATAACGCCGATGAAATCATACGCTGCAGGAATTATTCCCTATCCGTCCGATCCGTGGTTAAATTATTGCAAATTCGTTCAAGTGAGTTGACTTATGATAGAACACGAATTCGGCGTGCCAATCCCCGGGCACGTGCTGGAGCCCGAGCGCTGGGTCCAGACGGCGTTGAAAAAGCTGCCGCCGGTTGGCCCGCTGGACGTTGCCGCGCTCTTTGGCAGAGTCGCCCCGCTGGTTGTCGATCTCGGTTGTGGCAACGGTCGCTTTCTGCTTGGATCGGCACTCGCTCGACCGGAAATGGATCACATCGGCATCGATATTCTACCGATGGTCTTGCGTTATGCCACCCGGCGTGGCAACCAGCGAGGCTTGAGCAACCTGCGTTTCGCCGCCATCGACGCGCAGCGATTTCTCAAAGATTACCTGCGAACTGCCAGCGTTTGCGAGGTGCACTGTTATCACCCACAGCCGTTCCACGACGCGCGCGAGATGCATAAGCGCCTGCTGACTCCGACGTTCTTGGCCGATGTGCGTCGCGTGTTGGAGCCAGGCGGCCGCTTTTTCGTGCAGACCGACAACGAGCCGTATTGGCGATATGTGACGCAGATCGCGCCGAGCTTTTTTGACTTTCACGAACAGATCGGCCCCTGGTCCGACACGCCACGCGGTCGAACTCGGCGAGAGATCTTGGGGCTGAAGCATCGATACGCCATATTTCGCGGCTGGGGCACGGCTCGCAGCGACGTGACGCTCGCCGACCCGCTGCCCGCGCCGACGTTCGACGCCGGGCCACGCCACCGCGATCTCGACCGACTCGAAAGCGAATCAAACGCCCGGCTTCGGCGGCGTCGTTGAAGCACGGCTGCGTTCGACCATCCAGGTAGTCGCGGCGAGAGCGATCCACCCGGCTAACCCGACGACGAACAAAATTATGCCGAGTGCCGTGCTCGCGAAAAACGACTTCGCAGGATCAGCAGGCTCCACAATCGGCTGCACGGGAAAGAAGTCATTGTCGGGCCGATTTGGATCGTGCTGTGGGTCGCCGCCGTGTTCGGGATCAAGCTCGTGGAAACCATCGAGCAGCTTGGTGAACGCCATTCGGCGCGGCGCCTTGTCGTCAATCTTGGTGCCGGCCTTCGTCCACAGGTCGGTCAATTTGAGTCGCGCGTCCTTGCTCTGCGGATCAAATTTCAGCGTGTCCTTCATATCTCCCAACCAATCTTGCTCGATACCAAACGGCAAAGCGTGGCCAAACAATTTCCGCTGATTCGGGTCATTCTCGCACGGCATCGTCAGCGTCGCGATGCGTTCGAGCAGGTCCTTGTCGGCCCATTCCGCGCCCTGAAATGCTTCGCCCGCCCTCAGCATGTTGCCAAAAAGGACGACGACCTTCGGCGTTTCCGTGGAAGCCAATTCCTCGCCCAGGCCCCAAAGGGTCCAGCGTTCTTGTTCGCGTCGTTTAGCGGAGAGCGTGATAAGTCTTACGTCATGGTGCAGCGATTCATCGAGCTTCGAGCGGTCCTTGTTAAAAGCGCCCAGAACACGTTTAACCTTGGCGTCGACCCTGCGATTCGCGAATTCGTCGGTAGACTCCAGCAGCAGCACGGTGCACAGCGATTTCGCGATCTCGCCGCGTATCTCATTGCGTATCGGCGAACGCAACAGGGCTATCAACGTACCGAAGGGATCGAACGGGATCATGCGGTCGTCCGGTGCGATCAGCCAGAACTCCGATTGCTTCAAGTCCGTCGGCAGCGGGATCGATTTTAGTACGGCTGCGACCTTCTTGGGGTCCGTCGGCAGATGCACTAACACGATGTTGCTGTGCCTGGTCTTCGAGAGCAATTCGGTATGCCGAGCCAGGGTTGCCGGCGTGTTCTCGGTATCAGTGAGATGGAGCAGGCGGAAAGGCCGCGGCTCGATTTCGACGAACCCGGCTTCGCGCACCGTGAACTGGGCCGAGGCCGGCGTGGGAACGAAGGCGAACAACACCATCAAATGCAACAAGACCTGAGAAAATCGCATAGCGGCGATCCACCGGAGGAAGTTTGAGGTTTCAATGTCCAAGGCGCCATTCATCATATTATGTCATTTTCCGCCCTGCCGGGTATAATCTTTCTCCATGGGCCTTGAAGGCTCCCACCACGACCATTCACTTTTCATTTGGGGAGTTCGCATGATTCGCAAGAGTTGGGCTGTCACCGCCGCCTGCACCGTGTTGTTTGGGTTCGGCGTCGCCGTGTTTTCGGACGTCGGCGTAGCCGGCCAAGACAAGAAAAAGACCGAGAAGAAAGTCGAAAAGAAGGCCGAGAAGAAAAAAGAAGTCTGGACCGACATCAATGACAAGACGCTGCCGATCGACTTCAAGTTTCAGGGCGAATACGTCGGCGAAAAGGTCGGCGCTCAGGTCATCGCACTAGGCAACGGAGCGTTCCAGGCCGTCATCTACACCGGCGGATTGCCCGGCGCCGGATGGAACGGTAAGGACCGATCACTCCTCGCTGGAACTCTTGAGGCTGACAAAGTCGTGTTCACGGCAGCTCAGGGCAAACGCAATTACCTCGCCCAAGCGCCGACCGCGTTCTCGGCAACAGCGAAATTCCCCCCCGTCGGGCATCAAGAAAGCCTCAGCGCGACCATCGTCGGCGACACGATGACGCTGAAAGACAAAAGCCCGATCGAACTCAAGCGAACCGTTCGCACCAGCCCGACGCTCGGCGCCAAGGTCGCAGCCGGCGCCGTCGTTCTCTTCGACGGTACCAGCAAAGACGAGTTCAACGGCGGCCGACTCGACAAAGTCACCGGACTACTCAACACTGATGGCAGCGACGTCACCACCAAACGCAAATTCTCCAACTACACCGCTCACATTGAGTTCATCCTGCCGTACCGGCCCGATGCTCGTGGCCAGGGCCGAGGCAATAGCGGGTTCTATCAGGTCGATCATTACGAAGTGCAAATCCTCGACTCCTTCGGTCTCGAAGGCAAAGACAACGAGTGCGGCGGCGTCTATCAGCGGCTCAATTGCAAAGTCAACATGTGCCTGCCGCCGTTGCAATGGCAGACCTACGATGTCGAATTCACCAATGCCGTGACCGAGAACGGCAAGGTCACCAAGAAATCGCGCATCACGCTCAAGCACAACGGCGTCCTCGTGCACGACAACGCCGAACTCGTCGGCGTCACCGGCGGCGCACGCAAGGAAGCCGAAGGCACGCCCGGCCTGCTGCGTCTTCAAGGTCACGGCAACCCGCTGCAATTCCGCAATATCTGGGTCGTTGAGAACAAGTAAAATTCCGCCCTTTTACGGCTTCGCCCAGATTTTTCACCACAGAGACGCAGAGGCACAGAGAAGAAAAGAATAGATAAAATTAACTATTCGCACCATCAAATGATCGGGAAGTTTTCGCCACCCCTGATCCCTCATTGCATTCTCTGTGCCTCGGTGTCTCTGTGGTGAATTTTTCGAGCGAGCGGTCTACTTTTCCATGCCGAACATGAAACGCAACCCGCCAATGACGTGTTGCTGGAAGCGCGGGTCGGCCCATACTTCTTCGCGATGGCCGAGCGCGGTGTAGAATACGTTACCCTTGCCGAACTGGTGAACCCACGCCAGGGCGTTGTCCTTGTCGGCGCGTTTGCCGGGGTTCTTCACGGAGTCCATGTCCATGCGCATGAGCACTTTCAGTTTTTCGCGTGAGTATGGCGTTCGGAACTGGTAGATTTCGTCGGTGATCTCGAACGAATCGCCGAGGTGCTTGGTCGCGGCGTGCTTCTTGTCTTCGACGATGACGCGAATTTTCTGATGCCAGGGATGGCCGTCGAAGTAGCCGCCGATCAGCTCGCCGTATTCCTTCCATTTGTAGAAGGTATCGGTCGCGCAATGGCTGCCGCCGAATCCTTTGCCTTTGCGAATAAACGAGAGCAGGTCGGATTTTTGTGCCTCGCTCAGGGGCAGTTCGCCAGTGGTATAGAAGAAGACGGCGTCGTAGGTCTTCAGGGCTTCATCGGAGATTTCGACGCGCGAGTTCTGCGAACAGACGACATCGAACAGGCCCGTCTTTGCCGCCAGGTCCATGAACGTCGTCTCGACGAGGCACGGCTTGATAACCGCGAGCGATTTGTCGCCGGCCTTGATCTCGAGCGGCTTTACAAGTCGGCCATGATACGCAACGGAAACCTTACCCTTGTTGTCCTTCACCTCAAGCTGATCCATCTTCGGGAAATCCTCGGCCTTCGCGTCCTTGGCGACGGTAACCGAACGGCGGACGACGCTGTGGACGAATCCCTTTGATTCGGTGATGAGCAGCACGCGTTTCTTCGTTTCGCCGCTGGCTTGGGCGACGACGAACGAATCGATTCGCGGTTGAACGGGAGCCGCATCGGCTTTCTCTTTTTCCTTGTCGGCAGTGACCATAATCTGGATGTTGCGATACTCGAACTTGCCGGATTCCGCTTGCAATCCGACGCCGCCCTTGGCAGGGACTTTCATCTTGGCCGGGGTAATCGCTTCGCCGTTGAGCGTGGCAGTCGATTCGGTGCCTTTGACGGTGATGACGAGCAGGTTCCAGTCGTCGTTCTTGAAATTTTTGAGTTGCTTCTGCTCGCCGCGCCGCGCGAAGTCGCGGATCTGCAGTTGCGGTCCGCGAACATAGACGCCGCTGTCAGCCTTGAGTCCGGCGCGGTACTCCATCTTGACGACGAAGTCCTGCTCGAAGCTCTCTGCGGTATAGAGATCCTTTATGCCTTTGCCGAGATCGCACACGATGGCGCCGTCCTTGACGTGGAAGCGATTGTCAGAGGTTTCGGTTTTGCCTTCGAGTTTATCTTTGGATCCCTTATAGACCCAGCCGGTGAGGTCCTTGCCGTTGAATAGGCTGCGATACCCCGGATCGGGTTTGAAGGCGTCTTGCGCCTGGCTAGTCGATGCCAGCGCAAACAGTGTGAGGATGAGAGCCGAGAGGAAGCGAGTCATCATGTTCTCCTGGAGTGGATCAAGGTGGGAATTTCGTCGCAGGTTACGATACGTGCTGAAGCGTGATTTGAAAAGTGTGGCTCGCCGCCAATGATGTGAGAAGAAGCGCCTCATGCAAAGGCCCAACGCCGTACTTGCAGTGAACCAAATACGACCACCGATTTCTCAGCACGGCGAATCTGCAACGCGTACAGTATCACGAGAATTTGCGAGCACCCAACCCGGCCAACTCGCCCAACACGGTGGCGGGCAGGTCCAGGCACTCGCTGGTTGCTGCGAAGCAGTCCAACTCGACATCCTCATGAGTTCCCCAGCAAGCGTGCCTTTACTTCTTCCCAGGTGCTACCGGCGTTCGGATTGGCGTCATGAACATCGATACGACGCTGCAAGTCCTGTCGTTGAGCGTCCGTCAGTGGGTAATTCGGATCTTCAACGGCGATGCTGCCCCAAATCTCCTCGACGAGCAATATGCGCTGGGCGATGCTGAGTTGGTCAATGCCAAGGCCTATCATGGTTGGTGACATCGCGATCTTTCTATATTTTGGCCATCCCAAGGGTTCGCTGCGCTCACCCCTGGGCTTGCATTGCATTCTCAATCTGCAATCTAAAATCTGCAATCTACAATTTCTTCTGCATCGCCTTCCACACCCGGCCCGGCGACATTGGCAGTTCGTCCATGCGCACGCCGATCGCGCGATACACCGCATTGGCGATGGCGGCGGGGGGCGGGATGATCGGGACTTCGCCGACGCCGCGGACGCCGAAGGGGTGCAGCGGGTCGGGGACTTCGACGATCACCGCGTCGATCATTGGCAGGTCGAGCGCGGTCGGCATGCGGTAGTCGAGGAAGCTGGCGTTGGTCATGACGCCTTTGTCGTTGTAGAAGTATTCCTCGTTCAACCCCCAGCCGATGCCCTGCACCGCGCCGCCCTGGATTTGGCCTTCGACGTAGCTGGGGTGAATCGCCTTGCCACAATCCTGCACGGCGGTGTAGCGGAGTATCTGAATCTTGCCGGTGTCGGGATCGACTTCGACATCGACGATATGCGTGGCATACGCGCCGCCCGGCCAGGGTGGGTCAACGCTCGCTCGGCCAATGATGACGCTGCCGTGCTTCTGGGCCTCGGTGGCGATTTCGGTGAACGACATTTTCTTGGCAGCGTCGGTTTTCGAGACGACGCCGGCGTTCTTGTACTCGACCTCTTCGGGCTTGACCTTCCACCAGCCGGCGACTTTCTCGATCATCTGGCGTTGAATGTCCTTGCCTGCTTCAAACGCCGCCCAGCCGGTGGCGTAGGTGACACGGCTGCCGCCGGTGATGTCGGTATAGCCGACGGCGTCGGTGTCGCCGACGGTGGGGCGGACATCCTCGGCGCGGATGCCGAGCGTTTCCGCGAGTTGCATGGCGATGCTGGTGCGCGAGCCACCGATGTCGGTCGAACCTTCGACGAGGCTGACGGAGCCATCGGAGTTGACCGATGCGCTGACGCTGGACTTCAGACCGATATTGAACCAGAACCCGCTGGCGACGCCACGGCCACGCGGGAAGCCGTTCGCGCCTTTCGTCAGCGGCGCGGTGTAATGCGGATGCGATTTGGCGGCCTGCACCGTCTCGATCGCGCCGATCTTCGGGAAGGCGGGGCCATCCGCTCGGCGTGTGCCTTCCTTGGCGGCGTTGTTGAGGCGGAATTCGAGCGGGTCGATCTTGAGCTTTTCGCAAATCTCATCGACGATCGTTTCCATCGCCATGGCGGCATTGGTCGCGCCCGGCGCGCGGTAGGCACTCGTCGCAGGCTTGTTGACGCAGACGTCGTAGCCGTCGATTTGCAAGTTGGCGATGTCATAGCACGAGAAGATGCAAACGCAGCCGGCCCAGATCGGCGAGCCGGGATACGCGCCGGCTTCATAGGCGAGGTAGGCTTCGGCAGCGGTGATCTTGCCATTCTTGTCAGCGCCGACTTTGACGCGGATGTGCGAGCCTGGCGTCGGGCCGGTCGCTTCAAGCACATCGGCGCGATTCATCAGTATCTTGACCGGCTTGCCCGTCTTCTTGCTGAGCACGGCTGCGACCGGTTCGAGATAGACGCGAATCTTCCCGCCAAAGCCACCGCCGATTTCCATCGGGACGACTTTGATGCGCGAGACGGGGATCAGCAGGAGTTCCGCAACCTGCGACCGCACGCTGAACGAACCCTGCGTGCTGCACCAGATCGTGACCGTCCCATCGGCGCTCCACAAAGCCGACGCGTTGTGCGGCTCGATGTAGCCCTGGTGCACCGTTGCGGTGTTAAACGTTTTCTCGATAACGACGGCCGCCTCGGCGAAACCCTTCGCGGTGTCGCCGAGCTTGTATTGGAGATGCTTGGCGATGTTCGTCGGCTGCTTGTCGGTCGCGCCGGCCATCGATTCGGTGACGAGATCGTCGTGCAGGATCGGGGCACCGGGTTGCATCGCCTTGACGACATCGGTGACGACGGGCAGCGCCTCGTATTCGACGACGATCAGCTTGCACGCTTCCTCGGCGATATGCGCGTTGATCGCGGCGACGGCGGCGACGGCCTGGCCTTTGTATAGCACCTTGTCCCGCGCCAAACAATTCGCGCTCAGATGCCGCAGATTCACTGCACCTTCGCCGAGGTGCGCGATCTTGTCGCCCGGATCGGGAAAGTCGGCGGACGTGATGATCGCCTCAACGCCGGGCAACGCTGCTGCCTTGCTGACGTCGATCCGCTTGATCTTGGCATGCGCGACCGGGCTGCGGAGGATGCGTCCGTGCAATAGACCAGCGGCCTGGAAGTCGGCGCCATACAGCGCGCGGCCTGTGACTTTATCGACGCCGTCGTGCCGAACCGGACGGGTGCCGATAACTGAGTAGGTTTGTGTCATAGTTGGGTTCACTTAGGATGAGCGGGCGAGAGTTCGTTTTGGATTGATATAACGAAACGCCGTAGGGAAGCAAAGGGCATCTGCGAACGTCCGGTGTGGCCATACTGCGCTGGCCTACTCTAATGCTTCGTTCGCTTTTTTTTCGTTTCCCACTTACCCGGCAGGCAGGTAACCTGTTACAATCACCTCATCCTACCTTGGGGGGCGTTTCATGTTGACCATCCGCGATTCCGGTGCGGCTCTTTGCGATCAGGTTTCTCGCCGCGATTGGTTGCGCATCGGCGCACTCGGCACACTCGGCCTTTCGCTACCAGCGCTGAACCAGGCCCGTGCCCAAGTCTCGCCTATTCCTCGGCCATCATCGTTTGGCAAAGCGAAGGCGTGCATCCTCGTCGGCTTGACTGGCGGGCCGCCGCAACATGAAACCTGGGACCCTAAGCCCGACGCGCCGGAAGAGATTCGCGGTCCGTTTCGGCCGATCGCGAGTTCCGTGCCCGGTTTGCAAGTGTGTGAATTGATGCCCAGGCTCGGCGCACTCGCACATCATTTCGCGGTGCTGCGTGCGATGGCCACGCGCGACAACGCCCACTCCTCCAGCGGCTACTACATGCTGACCGGCGTGCCTCACACGCCTGCCAATGTCGAGAACGCTCGCGCCGGCGCGCCGAACAATTGGCCCAGCCTCGCCTCGCTCGTCAATCGCCTGAAGTCTCGGCCCGGCGGGATGCCGGCGTCGGTTGTTATTCCCGAGCATATTTGGAACGACGGCAACATACCCTGGCCTGGCCAAGACGCCGGCTTCCTCGGCCGTGCGACCGATCCTTGGCTTTTGCACTGCGATCCGTCCGCCGCCACGTTCCAGGTTCCCGCGTTGGCTATGCCCGACGACCTGACGCCGCTGCGCTTCGATGATCGCCGATCGCTGCTCGATCAGGTCAACCGACATCTTGATACGCTCAATCGCACAGCTGCGGTGGCGAACTACAACCATCAGTTTCATCAAGCGCTCGACATGATGCGCACGACCAGCGTGCGCCAGGCGTTCGACGTCAGCCACGAGCCGGCATCGATGCGCGACCGCTATGGTCGATCGCGCTACGCTCAGAGCCTATTGCTCGCACGACGGCTCGTCGAATCGGGCATCTCGCTTGTGCAAATCAACTGGACTCGCATGGGCCCGAACCTGCCCAACCAGGGCGGCTGGGATACGCACAACGCCAACGCCCAATCGTTGCGCAGCCACCTGATGCCGTTGATGGATCGCGCGGTGAGCGCTCTAATCGAAGACCTGGCGATGCGCGGGTTGCTTGACGAGACGCTCGTCGTTTGGCATGGCGAG
Organism: Gemmataceae bacterium; assembly: GCA_009697105.1. Classification (GTDB taxonomy): domain Bacteria; phylum Planctomycetota; class Planctomycetia; order Gemmatales; family Gemmataceae; genus SIAQ01. The sequence continues at coordinate 32,041 of SIAQ01000009.1, forward strand.
TTCGGCCGTACGCCCCGGATCAATCCCAACGCCGGGCGCGACCATTGGGGTTCGGTCTTCTCGCTGGCGATGGCAGGCGGCGGCGTCCGCGCGGGAGTCGTTCACGGCGCCTCCGACCGCATCGGCGCCTACCCCCGAGAAGGCCAGGTGTTGCCCCAAGACCTCACCGCTACCATCTTCCACCTTCTCGGCATCGACCCCGGGACGGAAGTTCATGACACGCAAAACCGCCCCATCCCGATCACTCGTGGCCAAATCGTACGGCAGATTGTTTGAGTGGGAAAGAGCTGAAACGTCTACGCGGCCTTCAAAATCAAGCACGTGTTGCTGCCGCCGAAACCGAATGAATTCGATGCGGTCGCGCGCACTCGGCACGGCTCGGCTTGATTCGGGACGTGGCGGAGTCGGCACTCCGGATCGGGGTTGTGCAGATTAATCGTCGGCGGGACGGCCTGGCGCTCGATCGCGACGATGCACACCAGAGCTTCCACGGCGGCGGCGGCGGTCAGGAGATGGCCAGTCATGCTCTTCGTCGAACTCACCGGCATCCTTTCGATGTGCGAACCGAACACGCTGGCCAGCACCTTCGCCTCGGCTTGATCGCCCACAGGCGTGCTTGTCGCATGGGCGTTGACGTAATCGATGTCGGCGGGGTCGAGCTGGGCGTCGATCAACGCCTGCCGCATCGCTTGAATCGCTGGGACCGGATCGGGGCTGGGTATCACCATGTGATAGGCATCGCTCGATGCACCGCAGCCCGCGACCTCGGCATAGAGCTTGACGCCGCGCTGACGTGCGGATGCGGATCGCTCCAGCACGAAGATCGCGCCGCCTTCGCCCATGACAAAGCCGTCGCGATCGCGGTCGAATGGCCGCGAGGCGGCGGGCGGATCGTCGTTGCGGCGCGAAAGTGCCCGCAGGTTGCCAAAGCCAGCGAGATTGAGCGGATTGATCGCGAGATCGCACGCACCGGCAAGGCAGACATCAACCCAGCCAAGCTGTAGCCAACGCCGAGCGAGGGCAATCGCGTGATTGCCACTTGCGCAGGCGGCGGAAAGCGAGGCGACCGGGCCGTTCAAGCCGAGCCGATGGGCGGTTCGATGCGCGAGCGGTTCGATATGTGCCTGTGTTTCAAACGCTTGTCGGCCGCCGTTACGAAAGTTAAGCTCCCACATCGTAAGCCATTCCGCCGCGTTGCCGAGCACGATACCGATGCGTAGGTTGCTGCGATTGTGCCAGAGTTTGGCATCGCACAGCGCCGATGTACAGCACCAGAGCATCGCTTGATCGAGCCGTGACATCGCCGCAAAATCGTGCTGGCTGAATTCCTCCGGGCACGGAATGTCCGTCACCTGTGCGCCGATCTGCGACGGGTGATCGTTGACGGGAAACTCCGTGATGGTACGTACGCCCGATTTGCCGGCGAGCAAACGATCGGCGAATTCGAGATACGTGTGTCCCAGCGGCGTGGCGGCGCCGAGCCCTGTGATGACAATCGATTCTCGCGGCATTACCTTGCCTCCAAATCGCCAGCGAAATCCAGCTCAGCAACGATTCTTCCGCCGACGCGCCAACGAGTCGATTGCCGTTGCGCGACGGCTTCGGCAATGGCGTCGAGTTGCGGTTCGGCCAGCCAGCGGATCGCGTCGTCGTTCGCTGCCTCGCCAAGCCTCAACTCCGGGCCGTAGGTTGCATCGATCGTGGGGCGCAGCGCCATCGCGATGCCGCAACAATTTGGCGTTGGTGTGACGTTCGCATCGGCACTGGGGATCCGCTCCGATTCGTAACCCATGAGTATCAACCAAAGCCCCGGCAGGGATGAATCGGCGAGCAAACTGGCCGCGAGCAGTAATGCGTCGCGAACGGAGTTTGGCCCGCCGCCGACGCCGAAGTTAGGGCCATAGGCTTTGAGCGATTGACTGAGCGTCCCCGAAATCGCATGCAGCGATTGATGCGGAATAAGGTGAGGCGACACGCCCCAAGCTCCGTCGGTCGGATACGCCGTCATGCTTCGCGCGATCTGGATTCGTCCAAAGAAATTGGCGGCGGCGACGATCCCCCAATCGCGAAATTCTGGCTGTGGCTCAGTAAACTGCCCGATAGCCGCACGCACCGTTTCGATAGCGACTACCGTTTGTTCTTCCGAATGCTTGAGAAATGATGCCGACATCGGCTCCGATGCGATTACCGTCGGTTGCTTGCGCAATGCGGCAATCGTGAGTGCATTTGCGTGCGTCACCGTGCAGCTGGCGATCGCGCAGCGAACCGAGACTCTTATTCGTTCCGCAGTTTGCAGTGCGTACACGGCACGCGTTCCTTTCGCTTGGACATGGTCGATCCATTTCTTTTCATCGACCGAACGCTCGATGTTTCTTGGCAGAATAGCCAAGATTTTCCCATTATTACGACAGGAACAGTCAAGCAGCGAAGGCCAGGCAAATTGCGACGTATCCGACGCCTGGGAGTTTCGGCTTGAATTTATTCGGCATTTTTGGTCTATCAGTCTAAAGCCCAATGGTGAGGTACTCCGAACCGTTGGGATCCCAGAGGTTCGGAGTACCTCACCATTGGGCTTCCTAGAGTCGAAGGAACGAAACATGGCAACCCAACCGATGCAGAACCTCGAGAAGGCGATCCGGCAAAATGGCCTGGTGCGCTTCGTCGAACATTTCGCGCAACAATATCCGGATTCGCATTTGAAGGATATGATCGTCGACCGGCTAGGCCCCAATCGCGAGATGGAGGTCCAGGGACGCGAGGTCATCAACTTCGGTTCCGACAGTTTTCTGGGACTGGATCAAGACCCGCGCGTGCGTGAAGCGATCGAGCGCGGCTTGCATCACTGGGGTTCGCACAATGGCGCGTCGCGCGCGTTTTCGTCGGTGCGTTCAAACGAGCAAGCCGAGGAAAAATTAGCGGCCTGGCTGGGCACGGAAGCAGCACTCATCTATCCATCGGTGAGCCTCACCAATCTCGGCGCGCTGCCTGGCCTGGTAACGAAACGTGATCTGCTCGTTATCGATGAACATGCTCATAATTCGATGCAGGACGGCGCCAGGATCGCACAGGCCAACGGGGTGCGCGTTGTGCCGTTCAGCCATTGCGACCCCGACGATCTCGATCGCACGCTGGAAGCCGCCGGCGAGTATCGCGTCGCCGTCGTCGCCATCGACGGCGTTTACAGTATGACCGGCGCCTTGCCTCCGCTGGCGAAACTCAACGAAGTCTGCCTGCGCCGCAACGCTGTGTTGTATGTCGATGACGCGCACGCCACGGCGGTTCTCGGCCCCCATGGTCGAGGCACGGTGCTTGACGCCCTCGGGACCTATGACAACGCCTTCGTCATTGGCTCGCTGTCGAAAGGTTTCTCGTGCTTCGGCGGTTTCATAGGCTGTAAACGCGAGTTCAAGCAGCTGCTCAAGATTCGCTCGAACACGTTCATTTTCGGCGGCCCGGTTCCGCCCGCTTACCTCGATGCCATCTGTGTCGTGTGCGATATTCTTGCCTCAAGCGAATACGACATCATCCGTGCTCGCTTGACGCGCAATCTCACGCAGCTTATTCGCGGCGCGGAGCAACTCGGATTGGTCGTTCTCGGCGCCGAAACGCCAATCGTGTCGATTCTCGTCGGCGACGAAGACGTGACGTTGCAAGCGGGCAAATTCCTGTTCGAGCAAGGCTTTTATGTTCAATCGGTGACGTTCCCCGCTGTGCCCTATCACGCCGGTGTGCTGCGCATCCAGGTGAACGCGAATCATCAACCAGGCGCTATCACGGGCCTAGTTCACGGGCTGGCGAAACTGGCAGAATCGTTCGCATTGCCGACCACACGGAATGAATTGCGTCGCGCTGCATAACGTGACAACTCATTCAATAAACAAATGCGTGTGGCGGGAGATTTTTTCAGTACGTACTGGACAGGGCACAAGTCGTCGCGCCTTCGCCAAAGAAACCAAACCCTCATGACTATCCGTATCGGCATCGTCACCATCTCCGATCGCGCGAGCCAGGGCGTCTACGAAGACAAAGGCGGCCCGGCGATCCAAGACTGCCTGCGCGAAATTCTGTCCTGCACGTGGGAGCCGATCCCGCGGTTGATTCCCGACGAACAGCCTACCATCGAGGCGACACTTAGGGACTTATGCGATACGGAAAATTGCTGCCTCGTCGTCACCACGGGTGGCACGGGGCCGGCGCGACGCGACGTCACGCCCGAAGCGACCGAAGCCGTGTGCGACAAGATCCTCGACGGGTTCGGCGAGCAGATGCGGGCCGTCTCGCTCAAAATCGTGCCGACGGCAATCCTCTCGCGGCAAATCGCGGGCATCCGCGGCAAGTCGCTGATCGTGAACCTGCCGGGCAAACCCAGCGCTATTCGCGATTGCTTGCTCGCCGTGTTCCCCGCGGTACCGTATTGCATCGACCTGATCGAAGGACCGTTCCTGACGACGAATGAAAACGTAGTGAAAGCGTTTCGGCCGAAGAAATGAGCGTCGGGCTTCTCGATAAGCGTTCGCTGGTTGAGGCCGATTTCTGGAATTATGCGGAGCTATACTGCGGGCGGTTGAGATTGTCGCATTTTCAGAGCCTGAGCGCCAGCGAAGGGCCATGCGGTGCCCTTCGCTGGCGCTCAGGCTCTGACCGGACAAAGTCATCCGCTCGAAGTATTATCACCGCTGGGGATCATTTAGTTCAGCGACGAATGGCCAAGTGAGTGACAATGGTCAGCGATGATTTCCGCAGAGAGCGCTGTCGCAACATCGGCCTCGAACTGGCCGACGGTCGCGGAGATATTGAGGGCCAACCTTGTCTGCTTGTTGGGATGGGTTGATGGGTATCCCAATTCTGGCAGGCGGTCATTGTTCGCTCAACGCCAACTGAACTCTCTCAACCTCATGACGGACAAGTCGTTGTCGCTGAGTGAATTCCATTCGTGTCAGGACCCTTTAGTGTAAGTGTATATACCTATTCTGACGGGTCTTGATACCTTTTCCCGTGCATACCGCGATCTGAAACGATCAAGCATTGCTCTGTATGGCCTTACCGCTTCGCTGTGTGCAAGGGCAGTCGCAGCGCCGGCGGGCCACGGAACGTCTCGACGAGCATGTCGTGTTCAGTTGGCCGAACCGTGATCGCGCCGGTGGGCCAGGTGGCGAGGTAGGTCGCGCCGTGGGATTCATAGGTCTTGATACTCGCACGCTCGAACTTGGGCGAGGTCTGGCTGCTGACCACGAGCTTCGGTTTCGCCCATTTCGCCAGGGCCGGGTTGTTCGAGCTTTCGCTGCCGTGGTGTGGAGCCATCATCACGTCCACGGGCGTCGGCGGTTGACTGAGGAGCTGCGTCAAGCCTTCCTTTTCGAGATCGCCCGTGAGCAGCATCGACCAATCGGCATGCGTGACATGCAACACCAGGCTGCGCGAGTTCTCGTTTCCTGCAGGCCCGATGGCCGGCGGATGCAGCACGCGAAAAGCCACGCCATCGACCTCCCATCGGCTGCCGACCTTGACCACTTTCATATCGATGTGCTGCTTCTCGATTGCCGCCAGCGTCTTGCGAACGCCTGCGGAATCGCGCTCGGCAAACGTCGGCGTGCAAATGATGCGATCTATTGCGAAGCGCTCGGCGAGTTGAGGCAAGCCGTTGAAGTGATCGAGATCGGCATGCGACAGGATCACGTCGTCGATTCGGCGAATGCCGCGCGACCAGAGGAATGGCCCGATATGCCGGCGCGTCACATCCGGCCCGGCCGTCGCGCCGGCGTCGTAGACGATGACCCTGCCCGACGGCGTCTCGATCACCGTGCACAGGCCATGCCCGACGGCGACAAACGTGCAGCGCAACTCGCCGGGCCGATGCGGCGCGAACACTAGAGCCACGCCGAGCACCCACCAAGCCGCGCCGACGCCGATCGCGATTCGCGTGGTATTACCGACGATATACGACGAAATACCTATAAGCAATCCCACGTAGAAGACCCACGACCACCATGCGGGGATATCAGGCACGAACAGGTAGGCGCCGGGCATCATCAAGCCGAGGTCCACCAGCCAATCGCCCATGCCCAGCGCGATCTGCGTCAGCCAGCCGAACAGCCAGGCGAGCGGCGGCATCCAGGCGGCGAACAGCAGGCAGGCGAAACCGGTCACCAGCGCAATCGATGTCAGCACCACCATCGGCGGGCCAAGCAGCAACGCAATCGGTGATACATTGTGATAGTGCTGCGCGACCAACGGCGTGATCGCCAGCCAAACCATGGCGTTGACGACATAGGCTGCAAAGGCCGCCCGCGCCAGCCACAGCCCAAGCCACACGGGCCAGGATTGCGATTGGGCGATTAGGTCTTCGAGCGAATCGGGCGGCGTATCGGTCCAGCGCGAGACGCCCCAGGCCAATACGGCACTGGCGAGGAACGAGAGCTGGCAGCCCGCGTTGAAGATGTCGGTTGGGTTGACTGCGAGCACGCCGATCCAGCCGAGGGCGAAGGTGTTGGCGTACGACACCGGCCGTCGCAGCATCACGCCGCCGCAGTAGGCCGCGACGACCCAGGCAGCCCGCATGACCGGAGGCCGACCACCCGTCAGCAGCGCGTACGTGATTAGCACGAGCGCAATGATCGGCGCCGCCGAGCGCCTGCGGTTGCCGGCGATGCGAGCGCTGAACCAGAACAGCCAGGCGAGCACGATGAGATGCTGCCCGGAGATCGCGAGCACATGCACGATGCCGCTGCGTTGGTACTTGTCCCACCCGGCGCTGCCCAAACCCGAGCCTTCGCCGAGCAGCAATGCTGCCGCCAAGTCGTGATGGGCCGACATGTTTTGTTTGAGCGACGCCTGCCCCCATTCGCGCACGACGGCGAGCACGCCCCACAGCGACGTTGGCCAACCGCGACGGACGAGCTGCGCCTCGTCGGTCTCCAGCACAGTCAGTGTCGTCGTGATGCCTTGATCGCGCAGGAAATTCGCATAGTCGAATTCGCCCGGATTCATCGGCTCGCCCGGATGTGCCAGTCGGCCCAGCAGTTCGACCTCGTCGCCAGCGGTGAACGGTATCTCGGCGAATCGGCCCTGCAGCGTCACCTGCGATAGGCCGCTGCAGCGCATCCATTGGCGATCGGTAATGTCCTGGCGTTCAGTGACGCGTACGGCAAAACGCACGGTCGGCTTCGCGGATTGTGTGCGCAGCGGATCGATCTGGCCTGGAAATGAAATCGGCGCGGAATGCACGACACCACGCAGCCGAGCGATGTGTGGCTCGCGGGCGGCGTGTCGGCTGAGATCGTCGGCGGGGAGGTAATGGCGATGCAAATGATGGAAGGCGGCTCCGAGCGCGATGAGCGTCAGCCATAAGGCAACGAGTACGATCCGCGTGTCGCCACGAAATGCCGCCACTGCGACGGCAGCAGCACAAACAAACGCGGTCACGAGACTCGTTTCAAATGGGATGACGAGATGCCGATCCGCGACCATGCCCACGGTAAGCGCGAGCGCGATCGGCACAAGCGGCGCGGTCCAGAACCCCAACGATCGCGGGACGACGAGCATCGATGAATCCATCCGCACCAACTTCACGAAATCGTGGCACGAGAAAAAATACCCTTAACGGGTGAGTTTGACGCTTTTCCGAGCCGCGATCGTCAGGGAGTGGCCGACTGGGTGCCGTGCGTTTATTGTCGGCCGCTCCCTGACGGTCGCGGGTCGGAAACTTCTTGAGTCGTCGGAAGTTGGCGTCGAAATCGCGGCGGGACCAGGAAGACCGTCGCCAACGTCAATCCGGCGAAAACATAGTAGCTCGCGTCCAGAACGACGCCATGCCTGGTCAAGTCATAGAACGTGAATTTTCGCAGATGCCGGCTGATGAAACCGAAATCGTCGTCGCTCCAATTTTGATTACGGAAGTCGGGATCCAATTGTCCCGCCTCGATCTGGAGATTGTATTCCAGGGTCGTGAGCGGGCATTCGAACTCGACCATCGCTTCCACAGCAACGATGACGATCGTGCCGACATGTGCGACCCGAAACCACGGATTGCGAATCCAGCGCCAACGAAGAACCCAACCGAGCAGAATGGCGAACTGCCCCAACACGACAAACGCAATGATCGCGAAATGGATGATACTAACCAACTCGGCCAACACGGCGTAGATGTTCATGGGTGTGCGTTCCAACGAGCAGGTGGGCTTTGGCAGTTTCCCGCGGCCAGCGAAGCGGATCTCTTGAGTGATAAAGCCTCAAGCGTTGCGCGAAATCGATCTCTTGACGGCAGGTGTGCACAACGGAGCTGAGCATACCTGCGAAGCCTTCGTTACGGTACGTTCTTACCTACCGGTGAACGCCGCGAAGGCATGGATGGGGTGATTGTATAGGCGCGGCGGGATGGGTGCTACGCCGCCGGGCTGAAAGGCCGTAGCAATGCATCCCACCTCTATCGCCTTCTCTCACGCCTGACCATTTCCGCCGCAAGTCGTAAAATTCGCTTTTGGCTTTCGATTTTACATTTGCCGCTTGCTGTTTGGCGAGCGCTAAGCCGTGAGCGGCAAACAGAGGGCGGGTTCATGGCCACTCCCATGATGCAGCAGTATTGGGATGTGAAGAATCAGTATCCCGGCATGCTGCTCTTCTTTCGCATGGGGGACTTTTACGAACTATTTGAAGACGACGCGAAGACCGCCGCCAAGGTGCTTGGTCTGACGCTGACGAGTCGGGACAAAGAAATCGTGATGGCCGGCTTTCCGCATCATTCGCTGGAGATGCACCTGCACACGCTGTTGCGGGCGGGCTTTCGTGTCGCGGTGTGCGATCAGGTCGAGGAGGCGTCGCAGGCGAAGGGCCTCGTCAAGCGGGCGGTGACGCGCGTGGTGACGCCGGGCACGGTGACGGAATCGGACCTGCTCGATCCGAAGCAGAACAACCACATCGCCGCGGTGTTGCCGACGACCGCGAACGGCACAACGGGCCTGGCCTGGCTGGACGTATCAACGGGGCAGTTTCACGCGATGGATGCCTCGCCCGATCGGCTGCGCGATGAGCTATCGCGCATCACGCCGACGGAATGCATCTGCCCCGAAGGCTCCGCCAACACACTCGCCTCGGTGCTGTCGCGCCTCGCCGTTGTGCCCGCGCTCTCCATTCGGCCTGACTGGACGTTTGACGCTCGCACCGCCCGAGAAGCGTTGGCCAAGCATTTCGGCGTATCGACATTCGCCGGCTTCGGGTTCGATGATTCGCAAGTCTGCCTCGCCGCCGCCGGGGCGCTGTTGTTGTATGTCCAGGAGATGCTCAAGACCGACGTGCGGCATATCCGTCGGCTGTTCCCGTATGCCGCGGGTAATGTGCTCCAGCTTGACGATGTCACCCGCCGCAGTCTGGAGTTGACGCGCACGCTGCGTGAAGGCGATCGGCAAGGCTCGGTGCTTGCCGCCATCGACCGCAGCGTAACGACGATGGGTGCCCGCCTGTTGCAAGAATGGCTGCTGGCGCCGCTCGCCGACCGCGCCGCCATCGAAGCAAGGCTCGACGGCGTGACGGAATTACTCGACCATTCGACGCTGCGTAACGAGCTGCGCGAATCGTTCAAGGAAGTGCACGATCTGCAACGCCTGACGACGCGCGCCAGCACCGGACGGGCGTTGCCTCGCGATCTGTCGGCCATTGCGAGGACGTTGCGTTTTCTGCCCGCGATCAAGGCGAAGATCGCGGCTCGCAAGTCGGCAATCTTGCGCGATCTCGAAGCGAATCTCGAACTCTGCCCGGACCTGCGCGGCTTGCTCGACTCGGCCCTCATCGACGAACCGCCGCTCAGCCCCAAGGAAGGCGGCCTGATTAAATCGGGCTACAACGCCGAGCTGGATGAACTGCGTGACATCGCCAAGGGCGGCAAAGAGTGGATCGCGCGGTTCCAGGCGGCCGAGATCACCCGCACCGGCATCAACTCGCTCAAGGTCGGCTTCAACCAGGTTTTCGGCTACTACATCGAGATCACGCATACGCATCTCGCCAAGGTTCCCAACGACTACCAACGCAAGCAGACGCTGAAGAATGCCGAGCGTTACATCACGCCGGAGCTGAAGGAGTACGAAGAGAAGGTGCTCTCCGCCGAGGAAAAGAGCCAGGCCCGCGAGTACGAGATTTTTCTGAATCTGCGTGACCGCGTCGCCGGCGAGACGCATCGGCTCTTGCAAACGGGCGAAGTGCTCGCGCAGCTCGACGTGTTGGCGTCGCTCGCGGAATTGGCGTCGTCGCGCCAATATGTGCGGCCGACGCTCGTGGACGAACCGGTGCTTGTGCTCAAGGATGGCCGGCATCCCGTACTGGATCAAACGCTGCCGCCGGGGACGTTCGTGCCGAACGATGTGATGCTGGGCACAGGCGACGGCATGTTCGCACTCATCACGGGACCGAACATGGCAGGCAAAAGCACCTATATCCGCCAAGTCGCGTTGCTCACGCTGCTCGCGCAGATCGGTAGCTACGTGCCGGCGGCGAGCGCGACGGTCGGCATCGCCGATCGCATCTTTACACGAGTCGGCGCGTCGGACGAACTGAGCCGCGGGCAGAGCACGTTCATGGTCGAGATGACCGAGGCGGCCAACATCCTCAACAACGCCACGCCACACAGTCTGGTGATACTCGACGAGATCGGCCGAGGCACGTCCACGTACGACGGCGTATCGCTGGCCTGGGCGATCACGGAGTACCTGCACACGCAGGTCGGTTGTCGAACGCTGTTCGCGACGCACTATCACGAGTTGGCCCAGCTCGCCGAGACGTTGCCGAACCTGCGCAATTGCAATGTGCTGGTGCGTGAGTGGAAGGACGAGATCATCTTCCTGCACAAGATCGCGCCGGGCAGCGCGGACAAGAGCTACGGCATCCATGTCGCCCGGTTGGCAGGTGTTCCGCCGGAAGTGCTCGATCGGGCTTCGCAGGTATTGAAGCAACTCGAATCGCACCATCTCGACGAAGAGCTGTCGAAGCCTCGCTTGCGCAAGACGAAGAAAGTGATCCGCGAGGTAATGCCGATGCTGTTCGACATGGATGAGGGTGACGCGCTGGCGTAACACGTCTGTGTTCCGTGCAAGAAAGGTGGCTCTCCATCATTGCCACTGCCGACAAAAGTCTTTACGAGCCGGAAGCGTAAGCGACGGATTTCTCCAGCCCGTCGCTTACGCTTCCGGCTCGTAAAGGCTTTTGTCGCGCGTCCACCCGATTCAGGTACTCGCATCAAAACTCAGTTTGGATTTGCATTCATCTAGTTTTCGACCTACGTTTCATCAACCGATAACCCCAACTCCCATTGGTCGCTGTTTCTCTGTGATTTATCCTCGTTGCGGATAACATTTTGGCCGATGACGCTCCCTTTGCGTTGTTGCGATCCGAAATAGCATCGGCAACGCCCGAGCATGGATTATTCGATGCAATCTCGTCACACGTTGCGAACCAATCCCGAACGATCTGGCGCCCATACAGTCGAGTTCGCGCTCGTGTTGCCGGTCTTCGTGATTTTCATTTTCGGTTTAGTCGAGGTCAGCCGCGGCATGATGACATCGACTCTATTGACGAACGCTGCCCGTGCGGGTTGCCGAACCGGAACCTTGCCAGGCAAGGCGACTTCGAATGCGACCGCCGCCGTGGACGATCTCCTCAAGACGGGCGGCATCTCGGGCTATACCACGACCGTCAGCGTGAACGGTAGTACCACCGCGAACGTATCCGCCGGTGTGACCGGCGACACGATAACCGTCCTTGTCACCGTTCCCGCGAGCAAGATATCGTGGATTCCCGGTGCCGGATACTTGGTCGGAAACCTCTCGGGAACGTTCTCGCTGCCCCATGAATGACAGGAATGGAGAAGACTACCATGATGCTAATGCTTCCGAAGACGCGAAAATTCAAGAGTCTCGTTCGCCGTGGCACAGCGACGGTCGAGTTTGCCGTCATCGCCACCTTCCTGATGACGCTGACGCTCGGCACGATCGAAATAACCCGTGCCATTCAGGTGAAGAATGTGCTATCGGATGCAGCTCGAAGTGGTTGCCGACTGGGATCGCAGCCGGGCTACACGTCGGCGCAAGTCACCGACAATGTGAATGCCGTCCTTACGAACAATGGTATCACGACGACACTTGCGACGGTGACGATACTCGTCAACGGATCGAGTAAGGATGTCTCGAAGGCGAGCAAAGGCGACCAGATATCCGTCAAGGTCGCCGTGACGATTGCCAATATTAGCTGGAATACGCCGCTGTTCTTCGCCAACTCCGAAGTTGAATCCGAAACGGTCGTGATGATGCATCAATGATGACGCGGCCGACAAAAGTCCGATTTCCGACGTTGAAGCGTAGGCGAAGCGTGCTGAATGCCTCGCTTACGCTTCAGCCTCGGACGGGAAATTGTCTTTTGTCGGCGGCGTCAGTAATGAAACAATGAGAGACCCGTCATGAGAACTATGCCTGCAGAGAACGTATCATCTCGACGAGGTGCGATCGCGCCGCTGACGTGCGTCATGCTGGTGTTTTTGCTCGGAATGGTGGCGTTTGCCGTCGACCTCAGCTGGATTGCTTTGACGAAATCGGAGCTGCAGAACGCCGCCGATTCCGCCGCCCTCGCCGGTGCGGGCAGACTGGGCGAAAACTTTGTTCTCTACAATCTTCCGAATCAAACCGCGACAACGAAAACCAACCTCATGAGCGCTGCTGTTGCCGAGGCGAAGACGTACGCCACGACGTTTGCAAGTCTGAATTCTGCCGGCGCGGTCAACAATCTGACGCTGCTGGCCGCTGACATCGACGTCGGCCACACCTCGAGTAGCGGCGTCTTTACGTCGTACACCTCGGATAACACCAAGTATCCCAATACCGTCAACGTGACGATGCGGCGCGACGCCTCCGCGAATACGTCCCTTGGCCTGTTCTTCGCGCCTGTGTTTGGCATGTCGAAAACCGACGTGACCGCGACGGCGTCCTCGACTCTTTACACCAGCGTGATCGATAGCTACAAGGTCGGCTCGGTCAACTCCGGGATGTTGCCCGTAACCTTCGATGTCAACGACTGGAACGAATTCATCAAATCGGGCAAGGATTCAAACGGCGCCAAGAATACGGACAGCAACGGCTACCCGGTTCTTGAAGTCTATCCCAGCGTCAAAGATAAGGGTAACTTTGGCTTGCTGAGCCTGAATGACTCTCATGTCGGCGCCAACACGATCAGCGGCTGGATCCACAATGGCGTTCCGACTTCGGACATTCAAATCCTGATATTTAACGGTCTTATTCCGCTCTCCAAACATACCAGTGCCTGGGATTGGCGGGGAGAAAACGGCTTCAAAGCCTCAAACGTGATGGATATCAATGCTTACGTCGGCAAGACCTTTATACTACCACTCTTCTCACCAAAAGACCCCAGCATCTCCAACTATAGCGCCGGCATCGGGCAGGGGTCGAACTACAACTACAACATCGTGCAATTCGTCGGCGTCAAGATCATGCAAGCCCCGAGCAACAACAAACAGGTTTGGATTCGGCCGGCAGCCATCAGCGATCCGAACATGATCCTTACTACCGCCTCCACCGTTCCGCTCGGCACGAGCAGTACGTTTTCCACCATTATCGTGCCTGCCAAGCTTACGAATTAGCTGCATTCAAGTGGAAGACGCTAAGTGCCTGAACATATGATTAATAAGTGACAGCGCCTATGGTGGGCGCAATCACGCCCGGCATCGACATGCTGGCGAACGATCTCGGTGCGGTGGTCCGCCGCACCATCGAGCGCAGCAGGCGGGTGCTGATTCCTACCTTCAGCCTGGGCCGCACTCAGACGGTGATCTTTTTCTGGCATCAACTTATCCACCAAGGCACAATCCCGCGACTGCCGATCTTCGTCGACAGTCCGCTGGCAGCGGCGGCGACAGAAGTCTTTCGTCTGCTCCTCGAATGCTTCGACGAAGAAACGTCACGGCTGCTCTACAGCGATCGCGACCTCTTTAGTGAGTCGCTGGTCCGCTACACGCGACTTCGCAAACGCGGATTCGGCGATGTGGCATGCTCGAGGCCGGGCAATACGGGGACGCTTGAATAGAGTGAATCAATCAGGGAACGCAACCCAGAGGTGAAATACTCCAAACCTCTGGGATGATTGATGACATCATATCCCAAGAGTTCGGAGTACCTCACCCTTGGGCATTGAAACACTTATGCACATCACCCGCATCCGCACCTGTCAGCCGCCGTGCGATTCGCCGAAAGATTGGCGAACGTCGCTCGGCCAAATCCTCGTCGCTGCCGAGACCGACGTTGGCCTCACGGGCTATGGCGTCGGCGGCGGCGGGTTGTCGGCGATGCACATCGTTCGCACGGTGTTGCGCGATCTTCTGGTTGGCCGCGAGGTCGAACCCATTGCGACGCGCTGGCAGGAGATGTACGATGCCACGCTGGCGTTTGGCCGCAAGGGCGTCGCCGTCATGGCGATCAGCGGCGTCGATCTTGCCCTGTGGGATCTCCGCGCCAAGGCGGCGGGCGTGTCGGTCGCGCAACTTTTGGGCGGACCGCGCCATGCGACACTGCCAACCTATGCGACGGTGTGGGGCGACCTATCCGCCACGATGGTCGGCACGCACTCGGCGTTCAAACTGCACCTTGGCAAGCAGTTGTCGGGTGACGTACAGCCGCTCGTCGATGTCGTTCGGCGAGCGCGAGATCGCGTTGGACTGAGCGTGAAGCTGATGGTGGATGCGTGGATGAAGTGGGACGTGCCGTTCACGCTCCGGTTTGCGGACGCCGTCGTTAACCTGGGACTCGATTGGATTGAGGAGCCGATTTCGCCGGACGATCTCGCGGGCTATGCGGAGTTGTGCAAACACTCGCCAATTCCCATCGCAGGCGGCGAGCACGAATTCACGGCGCTGGCATTCAACGCGCTGATCGAACGCCGGCTGCACCACGTTCTTCAGCCCGACGTTTGCTGGGTCGGCGGGATGACCGAGTTAGTGAAGATCTACACGGCGGCGAACCAGGCCGGCGTGCGCGTCTGCCCGCATCGCGGCGCGGAGGTTTGGGCGCTGCCGGCGCTGGCCGCGCTCGATTCCCAACCGCTCGCGGAATCGGGCCGACCGTGGTTGACGTGGGTTGGCGGGCAACCGCCGATTTGCGATGGCGTGATCGAAGTGCCGAGCGTCATTGGCTTCGGCGCTACGTTTGCGGCAGAGGTGCTGGCGATGCTGGAGTGATGGGCGAGCCGCCATCGGGATTTTCGCGGCCGGCCTCGTAGAATAATTGCGCGTCCCTTCGGATTGAAATTCCCAATGTGTGGAGTTCCTCATGTACGACAACCCATTCGATGGACAGCCCGAGAACGAAGTAGGCGATGCGATCCCCGAGGCTCAGAAGATTCTGCAGGGCTTGCTCGGCGAATTGCCTAATCGTGCCCGATGGCATGTCGAAAAACTATCGCAGGAACTGACTCGCCTGGACGATCAGTCCGCTGAAACCAGCGCACACATTCGCGATGAGGCCGAACAGCGGGTCGCGGAGAATGAGCACAAGGCAGAAGAACGCCGAACCACGCTGGTACAGCAGGCGATTGAGCAGTTGGAACCGTTGCAGAAAGACTTGATTCGTGCGGGCGAGATCGGCGCGGCTCTGGCGACGTTTGTGCAGATTCAGGCGTTGAAGGCGCGCATGGCGAATGTATTGCCGAACCCGGGCAATCTGCTGAATTTTGCCCAGGTCGGAAAGTCGTTTCATTTCCGCATCGTCGGCGATGACCGCGGTCCGGTCTGGGGCAGCGACGTATACACATCCGATTCGCACCTGGCCGCCGCCGCCGTGCACGCCGGCGCATTGGAGATGGGCGAAGAAGGCGTCGTTCGCGTCAGCATGGTCAGCATGGCCGGCATGCCAATCAAAGGCTCGATGCGTCACGGCGTGATGTCGATGGACTGGGGCCATTACCAAGTCGGCTATCGTATCACCAAAGCCTGAACCGCAGGCCGCGCGTCTGAATGCGTTGGTTTCCCAAGCAGAGGATTCTCACATGATCCGTTCCATTGGCGTTTTCGCATTGTTCATTGTGGTCGGCCTGCTGCACGCCGGTGAATCGACCAAAGCCGGGGCGGCGAAGAAGACCGCTACGGAATTGGCCTCGGCAATGCTCAAAGGCGAGCACGCCAAGGTTGTTGACCGCACTTTCGACAAGATCGTTGAAATGGCCGGCGGGCGCGAAAAGATGATTGGCCGCATCGGCGAACTGGCGAAAGCGATGGAAGCGAAGGGTGTGAAATTTCACGCCCTAAACGTCGGTGAACCAGGCGACGTGTTGACGGAGGGGAAATTCACGTTCGTCGTCGTACCGACGGTCATGGTGATGCGTGTGCCAAGCGCGACATTGACGGCGAAATCGTTTCTGCTTGGCATATCGCTGGATGATGGAAAGCATTGGAAATTCGTGGAGGGCGCCAAAGTCGGAGACAAGGCTGCGCGAGAAAAGGTGCTGCCGCCGCTGCCTGTGCAACTCAAGCTGCCGGCGATGGAGCAGCCGGTGATCGAGCGGGATAAATGAGCGTAAACGCACGATCAGAGTCCAAGCCAATATTTCACCGCATCTTCGATTGATGCGAGTTCAGCGGGCAGTAGGTCGCCAAGCTTTCTAATCAGACGCGCTCGTGCGACAGTGGCAATGCCCTGAGCGTCGAACGCACCTGGTTTGAGGAATCGTTTCGATATTTCGATCTCGAATCGAGTTCCATGTAGTAATGTCGTGTGAGGCACGACAGTCACCAACACGCGGTCTTGTGGTTCTGGTGGTATGCTAAGAACCAACGCAGGCCGAACTTTCGCAGCGATACCCAGATCGACCATCCAGACTTCACCGCGATCAGGATGAGGCATTCGCTGCCTCCTCCGTGTCGTAGGCACTGAATAGGTCGTCCGCTAACTCGTCCAAGTAGGCCTCCGTGACATCGCAGTCCTCGGATGTGACTCGGAGGATTTGAACCGCCACCGCGTGTTGGTCCGTTGGCGTAAGTGTCGCAAATTCAGAAAGCAATTGCAGTGCTTTGGCGGTCATGCTAAACTCTCTGCCTGACGATAAATCGGATACCAACTTTATCATATCATGGCTTAGCGCTCGCAAGGCGCTACTTGAGCGCTAAGCCGCAAGCGGCGTTTACTTGTACGCCTCATATTCCTTACCGCCGAGTAATGCCGAGGCGATCTTGAGCTTCAGAATTTCATCCGTGCCTTCGTAGATTCGGCACACGCGCACGTCCATTAAATGTCGGCCGGGGCGGTACAGCGTTGACCAGCCGCGACCGCCGAAGATTTGCACGGCATGGTCGGCGGCGGCCCACGCGGCGTTTGAGGCGTACAACTTCGCCTGGGCGGCGAGCAGATCGGATTTTGCACGCAAGTCGGCGTTCGTCGGGTCCGCATTCGCCGCGTCCTTCGCTTCGGCGGCTTTCAGGATCAACGCTTCGCTCGCCAGGCGTGCCATCTCGATCGCCGTCAGATGCTCCTGCACCAGCTGATGTTTGCCAATCGCCTTGCCATGCTGCGTGCGTTCCTTGGCATAGCGGATCGTTTCGATCAAGCAATCCTCGATAACGCCAAGACAGCCGGACGCGACGCTCAGCCGCCCGCTGACGAGCGTGCCCATGGCGATGCGAAAGCCGTCGCCTTCCGGGCCAAGCAGGTTCGTCAAGGGCGTATGCAGATCGGTCATCTCGAACATGCCGGTGTTCGCGGAGTACATGCCCATCTTGGCGACGAGGTCTTCGCACGCGAAGCCGGGCTGATCGACATCGATGATGAAGGCGCTGATCCGTCCGCCCGCTTTCGGATAGGCGAAGGTGACGATGGTCGTCGCGATGCCGGCGTTGGAGATGAGATACTTCGTGCCGTCGAGCCGATAATGGTCGGCCTGCTTTTCGTAGGTGCTGGTCATCTCCAGCGGGTTGCTGCCGGCGTCCGGTTCGGTCAGGCCGAAAGCGAAAATCTTGTCTCCCTTGCACGAGGCGGGCAGGTATCGGCGTTTCTGGTCTTCGCTGCCCCATGTAATGATCGGATACTGCCCGATGCTCGTATGCCCGGAGAAGAAGGTGCGAACGCCCGTGCCCTCCTGCCCGATGCGTGCGAGCGCTTTGACGTAGGTGACGGTATCGGCGCCGCGGCCGCCGTACTCGGTCGGCACGGGCATGCCGAGGATGTTGTACTTCTGCGCCAGTGGAATCAGGTGATGATTGAAGCGATGCTCGACATAGCAAAGCTCCTCGTGTTCGCGCAACTCCTGGCAGAAGGATTCGACATCAGACAGAAGGCGACGCTGGTCGGCGGCATTCATGCTTCTCTCCCAATTTCAGATTTCAAATTTCAGACTTCAAATTTTAGTAGCGATCATCCTAGCGGTGTATGCGTCTTTTCAATTTGCAATTTGAAATTTGCAATGGTTTTTTACCGAATCGCCGTCGAAAGCCGATACCAGGCGCGATGCAGTCGTCCGAGAATGCGATGGCTCTTCGGTAGTTTGCGAAGCAATCGTGGCCAGCCGTTCTCGCGTTCATGGCAGCGGTAGTGCCAGTAAGCGCAGTACTGTTCGAGGTGGGCATCACCGGCGTGGCGACGGCTGACTTCGAGAATTTCGTGGAAGACCTGCATGCGCATTGACAGCGTCTTCGTCGCGGGATGGATGCGCGAGCAGGCGAGGAACTCGGGGACATGCGCGATCGCCGCCCCGCCCTGGCCGAGGCGGAGCCAATATTCGTAGTCCATCGCGCAATCGAGCGTGTCGTCAAACAGGCCGAAGCGGTCCATCGTGCGGCGGCGCCAAAAGGCGGCCGGTTGGCAGATGAAACAGGTTTCGACGAGCTGCGCAAAGGTGTAATTGCGCGTCGGGTAATCGCCGAGCGTGTGATCGTCGGCATCGATGAACCGGGCGTTGCCATAGAGCAAATCCCATTCGGGATGCTGTTGGAAATGCGCGACGACCTTTGAGACGGCGCCGGGCAAGAGCGTATCGTCGGAGTTGAGGTATGCGACGAACTCGCCTCGGCAACGTCGGAGACCCTGATTGATGGCGTCGGTCTGCCCGCCATCGCGATGGGAATGCCAATAGTAGCGGTCGCCGTAGCTTTCGAGAATTGCGACGGAACCATCAGTCGAGCCGCCATCGAGGACAAGATATTCGATATGCGGATAGTCCTGTGTCAGCACGCTTTCGATGGTGCGGCGCAGAAACGTTGCCTGGTTGAAGGAAGGCGTAATGATCGAAACGATCGGTCGCATGGCGGAATCCTTTCCTATTCAAAACGCATCACGACTCGTCGGTGAGGTCGATGCGCAATAGCTCCGTCGGCGACAGGAGATTAGCGCGATCGAACGCCTTCTCGATCGCAACTTTGATTTCCGCATTGCGTTTCTTCACCGCCTGCATCCGTTCCACTTCTGCCGCCGATTCGGATTCGTGGGCGAGCAAATTCTTGTCATGCGTATCGACGGAGAAAACCCACAGCATTTGGCCACGATGGTCCTTCTGTTGAACGCGCAACTTCAAATGGCGGTAGCCATCGCGCCCGAGCCGAAATGCGAAGCCGACGGTACCGACTTTTTCCGGTATCAGTTCTTTACAGACCGGCAGCGAGAGTGGCGCGGGCGGCAGGTAATCCGTGACCGCTGCGTCGGGCGCGATCTCCAGGCAGGAGCGTACCGCCACCGGGATCGATGCCGACCCCGCCGGATACGCCAACTCCAGGAAAATTCGGCAGGCCTGGGCCAGGTCCCGCGTGGTAAACAATTCCAGGGTGCGCTCCGAGTTTCAACTGCCTTCTGGCCGAAATGATGAGCAATCGTCGCGATCGGTTAAATATCATGAGTTAGTATACCAAACAACGCGGTTGTATGCTCAATCAACACGGGAGGTGGTCGATGCGAATTATTTTCGGCGTTGCATGTGTCATTTTCGTGCTTACACAGACGTCGTATTCATCCGCGCAGACGCCCGATTTCGATAAGCTCAAGGAAAAATCGATCGCCGTCGGCGGAGGCAAAGTCGGCGAACTGCTTCGGCAGTGGTGGAAGGAAGGCACCGCCGCCGGGAACGCCGGTGACTTCTACGACAATCGCGACGGCGATCATTCGCCGCTCAACCTCTCGCCCTTCCCGCAACTTTCCGCCGTCAAATATTCGCCGGAAGACATCGCGCTTCGCAAACACTGGGCGGCGGCGCGCGTCGTTCGACCTCACGTCACGTTTGGCAACTCGTCCACCTCCGCACCGGCGCATCTGGGCGGCAGCAACCCGCGCTCGCTCACCGTCTCGCCGCTCGGGCTGACGTTGCTTTCCGAACACTATCGCAAGAACAACGTCTACATCTATCCCGAACATCGCGATCACGATCCGGGACACAACGGCAAAAACGACGGCTTCGGCGACCTCTACCCCACCAACACGCCGTACCTCTTCATCTCGCAAGGTTCCTCCGGTTCCGATCAACCATTCATGCGGATGATGCCGTCCGTCCTTGCCGCATTTCGGCCTGAAGTCAAGCGGAAGCTCATCGAGACCGGCACGCTCATGCCGACGATTCAGATGCTCTTTCGCTCAACGAATAAGCACCTGAAAGATCCCAAGGAATATCTGACGGGCAAAGCGCATCCATCGGTCTTCGAGGGCAGCTGGGTCGATGAACTGGCGATCGTGCAAAAAGCCCACGCGCTGGAGTTGAACGCTCTCCCGCCGATCGTGCAGATGCGGGTGTTGGAGGAAAACAAAGCGATCCCAGGCATCGACTTCATCGATCTCGCGACATCCGAGATTATTGGCACCACGCCGGCGTGCATCGCTCGTGTGTATCGCAGCAAGGCCCAGAAGCAGCGCATCGTCGTCAGTGCCGATGCGAGTTTCGATCTGAACAAGAGCAAGCTGACCTATACCTGGGTGATCCTGCGCGGCGATGCTGACAAGATCAAGATTGTTCCCAAGAACGATGATCCCTCTACTGCGGAGATCACCGTTGCGTATCACGAACGCAGGCCGATCGCGCCAGGCTCGGCGATGGAGTCGAACCGCGTCGATATCGGCGTGTTCGTGCACAATGGCACACATTATTCGGCGCCGGGCTTCGTCACCTTCACCACGCTCGATCGCGAAGTTCGCACCTACAGCACCGAGGGCAAACCGCTCGAGGTTGCTCACGGCACGGGCGAGACCGATGTGCGCGTGCCGAACTGGGAGAAGCTACTCGCGTTTCTCGCCAACGATCTGGTCGCTGGCTCGATGTTGCAATTGACGAAAGTCCACAAGGAGACGCTACGACGACTGGCTGACGAGCAACAGGGTTTGGTCGACGAAATTGTTCGCATTCAAGCGGAATCGAAAGTCGCTGAGAAGGTGGCCAAGGACTCACCCGACAAGGCGAAGGCGAGCAAGGAACTCGACGCCCTGCGCCAGCGCATCGTCAAAGCCCAGAAATCTGCAAGCGATTTGATCGACCGCAAAAATGATTCACTCGGCGCGTCGCCACGGCAATTCTTCAATACGCGATTCGAGGCGTTGACCAAAGATCCGTTGTTTACGTTGACGCATCAGGATTGGCTGAAGAAAGCCCGCACACCCGCCAACGAAGCACGCTTCAAGGCGACTTGGCAACGGCTCGTTCACTTCGGTATCGCAACATCGAACGAAACGCTGACGCCGTTGTTGCCGAGCGGCAAGTCGCTCGCCGATGCGATTTGGACGCGGTTCGAGCGGTCGCAACTCGAAATGGTGCATGCGACTCTGCTCGCGGACCTGGCGTTCCCCGGCTTGTTGCAGGCTGGCTATCAACTCAACTACGTCGATCACCGGCTGTCGGTTGCACGCGAATGGCGTGACGTTTTCCGCCATGATTCTCGCGGCGAGTACATTGGCTGGATGCGCTATTCGAGCGATGGCGTGCAATTATTCAACCATGAGGGCCTGCTCGCCGTCGAGAAGGACCTGCAATGGCGTGTTGTGAAAGGACGAATCGTGCGCTATGATCAGAATCCCGCAAAGACGAAAGGCCCGAACCTGAACCCACTGCGCATCGATCTCGACGACACAATCGTCCGCTACGAATTCGACAGCCCTGCCGACATGCGTGGCCGCCGCGCGGGCATGGAACCGGCGAAGGATGCGAAGAAATAGAGGAGATTTTCCCGCTTGTGTTTAGCGCTCGGAATATCCCACGCGAACGCTAAACGCAAGCGGAATAATCACCAACCAACGAGATATATACCATGACCTCGCCATTGCGTCAACACGCCCGTGCGATCTGGGACGCTGCCGTCAACGCGGTGAAACCCGAACCGCTCGTGGCGACGGCGCTTGCTGAATTGGGCGATGCCATTCGATCCGCGCGGCGGATTATCGTGCTCGGCGCAGGCAAGGCGGGCGCGGCGATGGCGGCAGCGGTGGAGGTCGCACTGGCGGACCGGCTCGATCGCGTCGAGGGCATCGTCAACGTGCCCGCCGATGCCGTTCGCCCGCTTCAACGCATTCGCTTGAATGCCGCGCGACCGTCGATGACGAATTTCCCGACCGCTGACGGTGTGCGCGGCGCCGAGGAGATGCTGCGTCTCGCGCGATCGGCGGGGCCTGACGACATCGCACTCTGTC
Source organism: Gemmataceae bacterium (assembly GCA_009697105.1). Taxonomy (GTDB): domain Bacteria; phylum Planctomycetota; class Planctomycetia; order Gemmatales; family Gemmataceae; genus SIAQ01. The sequence continues at coordinate 54,663 of SIAQ01000009.1, forward strand.
TCTTGTCCGGCGGCGGGTCGGCGTTGCTACCCGCACCGGCGTCTGGGGTTTCGCTCGCAGACAAGCTGGCAGTGACGAAGCTGCTGCACCAGTGCGGCACGACCATCAACGAAATGAACGCCGTGCGCAAGCATCTCAGTGCCATCAAGGGCGGCCGGCTGGCTCAGGCGTTTACCGGCCGAGCGCTGGTCAGCCTCATCATTTCCGATGTCATCGGCGATCCGCTTGATGTCATCGCATCCGGGCCGACCGCGCCGGATACTTCAACATTTGCGGAGTCGCTGGCAATCCTCGACCGCTACGGCATCGCGCATCGCACACCCGCTGCGGTAGTCAAACATCTCCGCTGCGGCGCGGCTGGCGACATCGGAGAAACGCCGAAGACGTTGCCGGCCAACATGCGCAATCTGGTGCTGGGCAACAACGCAAAAGCGTTGGCGGTCGCGCAAGCGAAGGCAGAATCGCTCGGCTATCGCGTCGTCAATCTCGGCTCGTACATCGAAGGCGAGACTCGGCACGTCGCCATCATGCATGCCGGCATCGCCCGCTCGCTGCGCGATCAGCACGTCCCGATCGCGCCGCCGGTTTGTTTGCTAAGCGGCGGCGAAACCACGGTCACGCTGTGCGACAAGCCAGGTAACGGCGGACGCAATCAGGAGTTCGTCCTCGCGGCATTGTCGAAACTCGGTGCGATGCCGAATGTCGTGATCCTCAGCGGCGGCACCGACGGCGAAGACGGCCCAACCGACGCCGCCGGCGCCTGCGCGGATGCGCAGACGTTGCAGCGTGCCCAGGCGCTCGGTCTGAACGGTGAGAATTTTCTGCGCCGTAATGATGCCTATCCGTTTTTCGATGCGACTGGAGATCTGCTCAAGACGGGATTGACGCAGACAAATGTGATGGACGTGCGAGTGATTCTGATGGGAACGTAACGTTGTCAGAGCCGCGCACGAAGTAAGCGATTTTGAATATGCAAATCGCGATGTATTTTGACACTTCTCGCTGATCTCCACCAGAAACTTCACGACAGGGAACCCAGCGCGGCCAAGCCGCGCTGGGTTCCCTGTCGTGAAGTTTCCCAGCTTTCCTCGGTGGCGGTCACATCCCAGCAAGCATCGCCATCGAGAGTTGGCCAAGGCTTTCCTCGCTTACCGCAACCGGCTCGCCGCACTCCGGGCAGAAGATGTGGCCGTCGTTGGTGAGGCTGGAAAAGATCATGTCCTCGAAGGTCGCGCCGTCGCCGAGCGCGTACCACGGGCCTTTCTCGAACATCAGATCGGTCACCTCATTTGCTGATAGGTTGGGCGGGGCGACGAATCGGCAGGCACAGCATTCACAGTATAATTCGATCTGCATGGCAAAGCTCCGTGGGTTGATTTCCTTTGGGCGGGAAATCCAAACGCAATACCAATGCCACGAATTGAATACTGGCCTTGATTTTTTTCTCCTGAGACGCAACAGGTTATTTAGCAATGAGATGCGTTACAAATAATCGGAAACTTACCATCGGCGGCTTGCGGGGTTTGGAAACTATTTTCGCCGTGGAGGTGTTTTGCGAGGAGTGAATCTGGAAGTTGTTACAATGCTTGAATTGTAAAAATGGCAATGGAGAAACCTGCAAGCCCCAGGAGGAGCGTCAGCGATTCCTGGGGGTGAAAGCGCCCGTGAATTTACCCCCAGGAATCGCTGACGCTCCTCCTGGGGCTTGGGTGCTTATTCTTTCCGCTGGGCTTCCATCGCGATGTCGAAGTTGGCGACGGCGGCGTAGATGGCGCGATACTCGGATTCATCGGTCGGGCCGGCCGGGCCGACGTTGAGGGCGTTGTCGATCAGGAATTCAACGACATCCTGAATTGGCTTCCTGCCGCCGATGAAATGCTGGTACTTCGCCTGCCAGACCGCTTCGCCTTTTTCGAGGGCGGTCTGGGCCTGGATCACTTCGTTCAGGAATCGACGGGCCTCGGAATAGTGGGCGGTCGAGATTTCGTTGGCGCGATCGATCAACTCGCGTCGCATCTCTTTGAACTGGGCTTGTTGATCGCGAACGGCCGGCACGTCGGCCTTGCCGTTATAGGTGTTCATGACGGCGGCTTGTAGAACGCGGTCCCACGTTCTTTGTTGTTCGAGCGTCAGTTTCTCGGTCAGCGCGGTGGGCCAGGTCACACGTCCGTTGTCGCGAAGGATGCCCAGGCCAACGTGGTTCTTCGTCACGTTCAGATGCCCGAGAACCGTTTCGGTAAGAACGATCGGTTCGATCGTGGTCTTGTTTTTCAGATGCTTGCGAAGATCATTGACGAGATAATTCACTGCCTTTCCCCTGGAGATTTCGCCGGGCAGCGACGCGGTTTGCATGCGTTTCAACGTCAACTTCTCAATTCGTTCTCGCTCTTGCGCGGCCGTCGGCGTGTTCGCTTTGATGTAAGCCTCGATTTCAAAGGCTTTCTTTTTGGTATCCAGTCGAGCCTGCAGTGCTTGCTTGCGAAGGATTCGCGCTTGCTCAGAGCTGTTCACGGTGCTGCCGTAGGCGCGAAGCAAATCCGCTTGGCCCATGGTGCCATAGGTATCGTAATAATGCGAATACGGGTTGTATGGGTTCAGCAACCCCGCGCCGCCGATGCCGTAGCCCGGCGAAGTCGATGAATAGGGATTGCCCATGGAACCGTAGGGATCCGTGGGTCCGATCGGCGGCAGATACGCTTGGCCGTACGTACCCGAGTTCAGATACGCCTGCGGATTCGCATTGAAGTAGCCGCGAGTCGCCTGCGCCGCCCACATCTGCCGCGCCATCCACGCCTGCTGATTGAGCTGCGCTTGATAATAATAGGCGACATACGGGTTGTAGTTGTACTGAGCACGCACTTCCGTGGCGGCACTCGCGATCACACCCGCCACTAGCATGGCGGAAAGGAACGGTCTTCGCATCACGATCATGGCCCACCTCGTTTTCGGGCGACCGGATTGGATTGGAAATGTGAACCTTGGCGACCTGACGTCGTTCTCTCCTGGTTATATTATACTTCGCATGGTCAGAATTGGGGCATTTCGTTCTTTGAACATAGTTCGCCATTTGTGGCGGGAAGTCGGACAACGCGCCGTGAATGGCGGGCTATATTAAAGAATCTCCGACACCAGCGCTAAGCCGCAAACGGGAAACGATAAGGAGCAACCGATGACGATCTTGATTTCGGACCCGCTCTTTCAGCGTCACGAGACCGGCCAGCATCCAGAACGGCCCGCTCGATTGGCGTCGATCCTCACCCGCCTGGAGCGCGACGGCCTGGTCGCGCGCTGTCAACATGGCGAGTACACGCCATTGACAGAGGACGCCGTTCGCGGGATCCATTCTGCGGAGGTCGTAGCCACGGCACGCCGGTTCGCGGAAGCGGGTGGCGGTTGGCTGGAGTCGGACACGTTCGTCTGCCCGGCGTCGTACGACGTCGCGCTCGCCGCCGCCGGCGCCTGTGCCAGCGCGGTCGATCAAGTAATGCGTGGCATCGACCGCACCGCATTCTGCCTGGTCCGTCCGCCGGGGCATCATGCGACCGCTCGTCAAAGCATGGGCTTCTGTTTATTCAACAACATCGCATTGGCGGCTCACCACGCGCGGCAAACTTTCGGGCTGGAGCGCATCCTCATCGTCGATTGGGACGTGCATCACGGCAATGGCACGCAGGACATCTTCTGGACCGACCCGACCGTCTTTTTCTTGAGCGTCCATCGCTACGGACATGGGTTCTATCCGGGAACCGGCCACTCGGACGAAACGGGAACCGGCGCCGGCCTGGGCTTTACCGCGAATCTGCCGCTGCCTCATGGTATCGCGCGCGCCGAGTATCGAGCGGCCTTTCAGCACGCCGTCGAAAAGGCCGCGGATGCGATCAAGCCCGACCTGATATTGCTGAGCGCCGGCTTCGATGCGCACGTCCGCGATCCGATCGGCTCGCTTGGCCTGGAAGCGGAAGATTTCGCCGACATGACGCAGGTGCTTCTCAACGTCGCCAATACGCATGCCCAAGGCCGAATCGTCAGTTGCCTGGAGGGCGGCTACAACCTTGACGCCCTGGCCGAATGCGCGTCGGCACATTTGGCAACGCTGATCGATAGCAGGAAATAGCAGCCCATCACCTCCAGCCGATTTTGCATTTCCGCTTGCGGCTTGGCGCTCGGATTTTCCCACGCGAGCGCCAAGAAGCCGCATGCGAAAAAAATAATTGCACCGATCGCGATTTTTCTCCTCACTTCATCTTCGCTTCAGGTTGCTTCGCGTAGTATCCACCCATTACGAACGGGATCGTCTCGTTCCTCCTACCTGAGTATTGGTTTCCGAAGGAGTCATGTCATGCGTGGAACCCTTATGCAGTTGAGCGTGATCGGTCTGGCGGCATTTCTGTTCGTCTCCGCCGACAAAGCCCAGGCACAGTACAAAGGCGTCTACCGACCCTACGGTCAGGGCGGCGGCAAAGTCCCAACCGGAACCGGAATGTCGGGCGGCCAACAAGGCAGCATCGGTACGACAATTGGCACCATGATCGGCGGTATGATGGGCGGCGGTCAACAAGGCGGCAAAGGCGGGTCGTGTGGATTCATGGGCGGCCAAGGTGGCGGCCTCGGCACCATGATCGGCGGCATGATGGGCGGCGGACAACAAGGCGGCGGTCAAGGTGGCAAAAGCGGGTCGGGTGGATTCATGGGCGGCCAAGGCGGCGGCATGGGCGGCATGATGGGCGGTGGACAACAAGGCGGCGGTCAAGGTGGCAAAAAACCGCAAGGCGGCCAAGGCGGCGGCGGTATGGGCAAACCACCACATGGCGGCACCACCGGCACCGGAACCAAGCCGTCTCCTACCGGCACTGGTATCCTTCCAACCGGCATCGGCTCACTGCCAACGACCATCGGCGACACCACCGGAGGCCAACTCAGCATCTTCAACAATCCTCAGGTCCAACGGTTTATCAAACGGTAAGCTTCCCGCTCGCAGCTAAATACACTCGCGGCGAGCGACATGTTTTGATGATGGCTACGGTGGTCAACGGCAACTTTTATCAGACGCCGCACGCATGTCGAATCGTTCGTCGTGGAATACAAAAGGAGCAGTTCCATTTCAATTCCAACGGATTTCGCCATGCGTGTACTTGTCGTTGAGGACGAACCCGAGTTGCTCCAGGTCACGGCTCAAACCTTGCGCGAATCCGGTTTCGCCGTCGATGAAGCCGCCGACGGTGAGGAAGGGCTCTACAAGGCAACGACCTGGGAATACGACGCAATCGTGCTCGACCTCATGCTGCCAAAGATCGATGGTTGGACCTTGCTGGGAAAGCTTCGCAAGAAGAAGAAAACTCCGGTGCTCATCCTCAGTGCCCGCGACGGCGTGCGTGATCGTGTGCAAGGTCTGGATATCGGCGCCGACGATTATCTCGTCAAACCGTTCGAGCTCTCGGAGCTTCTCGCTCGGCTGCGAGCGTTGATCCGCCGCGCCGCCGGCCAGGCTTTGCCCCAGATCAAGATCGGCGACGTTACCGTGGACACCCGCACGCGAACCGTGACCAAGGACGGCTCTTTGGCAGATCTGACAGGCCGTGAGTACGCTATCGTGGAATGCCTCGCCCTTCAGCGCGGCGGATTGGTGACGCGCACGTATCTCTACGAGCATATTTTCGACGAGAACGACGATTCGCTCTCGAACCTCATCGAAGTCCACGTTTCCAATATCCGCAAGAAGCTCGGCAAAGACTTCATCAAGACCCGCCGAGGTCAGGGGTACATCGTCGATGATTAGATCGATCCGTCTCCGCGTGCAGCTGTGGTACGCCGGCGTACTGGTGGGCGTCCTCGTGAGTTTCGCGGCCATCACCTACGCGCGCGTCAATACGATGAAACTTCGCGAAGTCGATGTCCAGCTCGAAGTCGCCGTGCATTCGCTCGATGCGACCCTTAAACTCTTCCCGCTGAAAGAATTCGAGCCGGACTCCGACAAGGAACGAAAGAACCTATCGCGCGAGGAACGTGACAAACATTTGGCGGATTTGACGCTGCCGAAGGAAGTCGAGGCGCGCATCATCGACACATCCGGGGAACGGCCTTATTTCGCGATTTGGCGAGGCGACCGAGGCTTGCTCAAGGCGCAGCATGTGCCCGGCGCTGAGCCGCGGACGATGCCGAATACCTACGCCCCGGCGGGCAGCTTGACGTTTACCAATGTGGGATGGTACCGCGAAGCCGTCATGAAAGGCACAGGTGGGACGAGGATTCTGGTCGGGCGATCGGTCGCGGCCGATTATGCCGAGCGGGGCCGTTTTGCGGGGCTGCTGTTCATCGTTGGCTTGCTTGTTTTCGCCATCGGTTTGGCCGGCGGGTGGGTTGTCGCCTCGCGCATGATGCAGCCGCTCGCCGCCATGAGCGCGACGGCGGCGTCGAGCTCGGCACGCAAGTTGAGCGAACGAATCGAGACCCAGAACCTCGACACGGAACTCGTGGGCCTTGCCGAGGTTCTCAACGCCATGTTCGAGCGGCTCGATACAGCGTTCTCGCGTCAACAGCAATTCACAGCCGACGCGTCGCACGAACTGCGAACGCCGATCGCCATTCTTCGTTCCCATGTCGAGTTGGCGTTATCGCGCCCGCGAACGGTGGAAGAATATCGGCAAACGCTGGAGACCTGCCTGCGCGCCGCCAATCGCATGAGCACGCTGGTGCAGGGCCTGTTGCTGCTCGCACGCAACGATACGGGCCAGAGCGACGAATCTTACCGCAAACTGGCGATGGCGCCGTTGCTCGAGGAATGCGTCGAGCTGTTTCGCCCGATCGTTGATACCAAGGAAGTGCAACTGACGCTCGATGTGATCCCGTGTTTCGTACGAGGCAATGCCGACAGCCTGATTCAGGTGGTTTCAAACCTGCTTAGTAATGCAGTGCACCATACGCCGCCGGGCGGTGCGGTGTTCGTGAGTTTGAGTGTGCGTGACAACGACGTTCGCGTGGCGGTGCGCGACACAGGCGTGGGCATCCCGCCAGAGTTTCAATCGCACATCTTCGAGCGGTTCTACCGCGTCGACAAGTCTCGTGCACGGGCCTCCGGCGGCTTCGGCTTGGGCCTGGCGATCTGCAAGAGTATTATCGATTCGCACCGCGGCCAGATCGGGTTTGAATCCGAACCCGGCAAAGGCACGACGTTCTGGATCCATTTACCGCTCAAGATGTAGTGATACCTTGCCGTGACGCGCATCAGAATTCGCAGCTTCAATCGGTCAATCGGAAATCGTCAAGCTCTCGGGTGCGGCGGCGTGGCTGCTCATTGTCGGGAATCGGATACGGAAGCGAGCGCCGTGCATCGGCTCGGAATAGATCTCCAACGCAGCGCCGTGATGTTCGAGAATCATCTGCACGAACGAAAGACCAAGCCCCATGCCCGCGCTCAGGCCGGCGTAGAGGGCGTTGTTGCGCTTCGTCGAATAATGCGATTCGGTGCAATGTCGGCGGGTCTCCTCGGACATGCCGATGCCGTTGTCCTCCACTTCCAAGGTCGCTTGACCATCGACCACCATCGTGCGAAAGATCACCCGGCCTTTCCACCCGGCGGCGGCGATCAGAGCCTGGCGCTGGGCGTCATCGAGTGGCCCGCTTCGCGCAGCGCCGTCGGGTCTGGCCTGTTTTCGCAGCTGATTGCGCATCTCCGAAATCGCGTCGCGGGCATTGAACAGAAAATTCTCTAGCGTCTGTTGCAAATGCGAGCGGTCACCGCCCACATGCAAGGCTCCGTCCGCACCGGCGGCATGCAGATCGAGTTCGACGCGCATCTTCCATTTGCTTTCGGCTTGCTCGCTCCAGGTGGCGTGTATATCTCTGACGAGGGCGTTCAGATCGACGCGTTTGCGCTCGAATTTGTTCGGGTCGCGCTGCACGGTATGCAGAATCTCTTGCAGGCGTTCGGTGACGGTGCCGAGTGTTTGCTGGATCTCGCCGAGCATGCGTTTGCCGTCCTCGGGGCTAGGGCGTTCGTCGAGGCAGCGGCGTAGGAGATCGTTGGGCCGAACGAGGAGGTTCTTGATATTGTGGGCGTACGATTTCGCCATCACGCCGATGCTGTGGAACATCTGCGACTTCAATTCGAGGGCGTGCGTTTCGGCGACTTGCTTCTCGCGTTCAGCTTCCTGGCGGCGCAATTCTTCCTCGAGGCGTTGGCGTTCGGCTTCTTCTTGCTTGCGTTCGGCTTCTTGGCGGCGCAACTCTTCCTCAAGGTGCTTTTGCTTGGAATCCTGTATCTGCTGATCGATGACCTGGCGTTGGCGATCGCGCTCGGCCTCGCGGCGTTGGCTGAACAACATCCAGAGCAGGGCCAGCGAGGCGAAAAAGAGAACCCAGATATTGATGAGTCGGCGGCGGGCATCGTCCTCGCGCTCCTTCAGCTGCTTTTGCATGTAGGCATGCAGCTGGTACTGAATCTCGATGGTCGCGTGCTCGTTGCGTGGTAGCCGATAGCCTTTTAGTTCACGAAACTGATGCTTATGCCGAGGGTTTTCCGAGTCCCAGACGATCGGGTCGAAGGTTAGGCGCTTGTCGCAGCTCTGTTTCAACTCGTCTGAGAAACGCACCTCCAGACGGTAGATTACCGGGAACAAGGGCAGCTGGCTGGTATAGATTTTCGACGGCGGCAGGCAGAGCGCTTGCAGCATCTCGTAAATCTCCGCGCGCTTCTGGGCATGCAAGAACACGATAGGCCCGGCGTTGTCGTCCGGCAGGTCCTTCAGTTTCGTCGAACTTTCTTTCGACAAGGCGACGAACTTCCGGATAAGATCAGGCAGCGTCGTCGAGCCGATGCGGGCTTCGCGCACCCATTCCATCATCGCTTGTTCGTCGTAAAGCGCCTCGCCGTCGCGCCAGATGAGCAACGGCTCGCGGAGAAAATAGAATACCAGCCCGCCCAGCAGCAGCGGCGCGAGCATTGGCCACAACCAGCGCAGCCGTGAACGCCAGGACGAGGGTTCGTTCATGGCAGCGCCCCCCCCAGGCGTTGGGTGTTGTAGGTCGCGTCGAAAAATTCGACGCGATCCCAGGCGCCGCCTTCGACTTCGCGCACCCGCTTCCAGATGCTGATACGGCTCGTGCCCTCGACGCGGTCTTCGTCGTAAATCGGCTTTACCCAAACGACATGTTCGCCGGTATATACCCGGCGATCGCCTTTGTCATCGAACAACAGCCGATGCCGATCGCCCAGGCCATGCAAGCGCGAATTGCCGACGTGCGCTGTACTGCCGTTCGCCTCGGCCTGGTACCAGCAGGTCGCGCGCATGCGTTCGCGCATCTGATTGCCGTCGGCGAGAAGTCGGCCGTCATCGAGCACGGCATAGAGCGTCGCTTCGAGAATGTCGCGATGAAGCAGCACGTCGCTCGTGCCGGTTGTCGTGCGGCCAAGCGTCATCCGGTTGGCCTCGGCGTCTTTCTTGCGTGGAAATCCCGCCGCTTCCGAAATCGGATCGCGATGCGTGAAGAACACCAGTGAGTAGGGCAGATCGAGAATGTTCCACACCACGTCGCGATCCCGATAGACGGCGTTGAACGAAATCGAATCGCCGTTCAAGATCACCAGGTTGCGTGCCGTCGAGGGCGAGCGTTGCCTGAGGTTGATCAAAAATCGCCGCATGCGGACCATCTGCGTCGGCAGCACGAGCAACGAGTGCGGCGTGATCACACGCGGACCAAGGAACGTGTCAACGGCGTTCTGCTCAAGCGGTGCCGGCTGAAAGAACCCGCCGACGCTATGGGCGATCGAACCGTCGTTGAATACTTCGCTGAGCGGATTACGTGACTTGAATTCGCGCTCGAACAGTTCCGTCAGGTCTTTGGAGTAACGCTCGTCTTCCCAAGATACGAGGTGCATCGCGGAGGGTTGCAGATGAGGATGGCCGCGCAGGACGCCCCAGGCATGCCACGGTTCGCCTGCGCCGGCTATGCTCGCGATGGCGTTGGCGAGGAGCGTCGGCTCGACGGGCCTGTGCACCCAGAGGTCCGGCGTTTGCTCGACGAAACGCAACAGGGCCTTGACCATGCTCTGGTTGGTAAACGAAAAGCGGAAGCTGCGTTCCTTGTATTGGGCGATCAGAAGCGGGCCGTCCGCCGAAGCTTTTTCCGCCGTCGCCGTCGTGATGAGCAGAATCGGCGAAGGCTGATTCGGTTCGGGAAACCGTTCCTGCAGCGTCTTGCCAAGTACCAGAGCGCGATCGCTTGTTCCGCCGCCGATGATGGCAAGCGGCATACGGCCCCGGGCGTGCAGCTTTTCGATCCACGATTCCGCACTGTGCTCGCCGCTGATCTTGTACCAGCGCAGCCGCAGCGATTGCTTGGGCGATGACTGAAACGCGAAACGAATTTCCGGCACGTCCGCCGAGCGGCCGGGAAAAGCGTCGTCGTCGTCGACCAGCAAATCGGGCAGCTGGGAATTCGTCGTCGTCCATTCTTTCTTGATGAGCTTGCAAGCGCTGACGATGCGACCCCATTCGTCGATGCTTGTCGCCGGCTCAATCAGGGCGATTTCTTGATCGTCGCCATCGAGCCGACCGACCTCCGTCTCGGCAAACCGGCGCCACAACAGCGATTGATACCCCGCTGTGCCCAGTATCGCCAACAGCCCGGCAACCAGTATCCAGTGGAATAAGCGCATAAATTCGTCCGTGGTCCGTGGAAAAGATCAAAGTCGCGATGAGCAATTGAAATTGGCCGAGAGGATGGCACCGCTTCCCACGGACCACGGACTAATTATTCAACATAAACAAATTCATTCAAACAGAACAGCACATGGCAGAAGTCCGCTAACGCTGATTCGCGGCGTTGGCTCTCGGGGTAGGTGCGCATCTGTTGCTCGATGAATGTCACGCCGTCGGCGACTTCGTCGCGCGTCGGGTGACGGGCAAGAGCGGTGCGATAGGCCAAAGCTACGGCGTCATCGAGCTTGCCCGTCGAATCCGGTGCGATGCGTTTGGCGAAAGCGCGGGCCGCCTGACGCACCTGGGGATTGTTCATCAAGTGCAACGCCTGCGGGGCGATCGTCGTCGTCGGGCGCTCGGCCATGCTGCCTAACGCTTCCGGGGCGTCGAAGATGACCATCATCGGCATCAACTTGCTACGCTTCACCGTGAAGTAGATGCTGCGGCGTTTGCTCTTCTCGTCCAGCGTGCCAGGGCCGAACTGCTTGATGTCGAGCTCGCCCGAGACAGCAAACACGGCATCGCGGATGATCTCGGCCTGCAAACGGCGCACGGGTTGTTTCCAATAGAGCTTGTTGTCGCGATCGATCTTGGCCTTGGCGGGATCGTCGATGCTGCTCTGCTGATAGACCGCGCTGGTCATGATGAGCTTGTGGATTGGCTTCAGACGCCAGCCATTTTTGATGAGTTCGCCGGCGAGGTAATCGAGCAACTCCGGATGCGTCGGGGCGTCGCCGCGATTGCCGAAATCGCTCGGCGTAGTGACGATGCCGCGGCCCATGTGATGCTGCCATAGTCGATTGACGATGACGCGAGCCAAGAGGTGTCCGGCACCGTTGTCAGCGTCAGTCAGCCATTCCGCGAAGGCTCGGCGTTGGTACGAGGTGCGCCAGCCCGTGGGTGGTTTCGTCTGCCATCGCGTTTCGGATTGCCCGATCGGCATCAGCACCTGTAAAAATCCCGGCGTGGCGATACCTTCTTTGTTCGCCGGGTCGCCGCGACGCAGGAAGAACGTCTCGGGGAAAAAGTCCTCGCCTTGCGTGTGCAGACGCACGGCCGGCAGTCCTTCCGTCGCAACGAGCGCCTTCACTTTGGTCGGCTGTGGAGCCTTCGCCAAATGCGCGAGCTGTTTTTCATTGAGCGTTCGCCAGGCCGCGTCAAACGTCCGAACCCAATTCAGCAGGGCCGTGCTGTGTGCCTCGTTCCGCTTCACCGCGGGCACGTTCAGCGCCTCGCGCACGCCGGCTGCCAAACCCGGCGCGGTCAGGTCCGGTGTCGCCGCGGCGCTCGTCACCGACAGCCGTGGCCTGGCGATGGCGTGTGAATCGTTTTTGTTGAATTTGAGCGTGAATGTCAGCACCGTCCCGCCGGCGAAACCGATGGGCGTCTCGAAGTCGAACGTCGCTGCGTGGTCCTTGCCGAACTGTGGGCCGATCGCCCAGGCCGACTGCGGATCGGCGTCGATTGCCGCTTTGATCGGCAACCCCTTCTGCTCGAACGTCGCCCGCGGGTTCTTTAGTTTCACCACCACGCCCGCCGATTTCAGGGCGGGATCGAGCGGCGACGCTGTGATCGTGAAATCGGTCAGCGCGAAGTTGCCGTTCTTCGCACGCCCCGGTCCGCTCTGGACGAGCGACGGATGCGCCAGCGCCTCCAGCCTGGCCGTGGTGATCTTCGCCAGCGCCGTGTACGCGGTGATCGTGAAGACATCGGTCTTCGGATTCGTGCCCGTGACGAAAATCGAGCCATCGTTTTGCAGAGTCAATGTCGCGCCGTCCTTCGATTTGGCTTCCTTGACATCGACGACCTCCCACGCCACCCCCTCAACCTTCGCCGCTTGAACGAGCTTGTCGAGCATCGGCAACAATTCCGCCTCGCGCTTCTTGGCCGCTTCAACGAACGGCGCATGTTCGAGGTCGAACGCTGTCTTCGCCTTGGCGAAATTGGTCGAGTCGAGCGCCAGCATCATCTCACTGCGCACCGTCGTCGTGAACGTCGCCAGCATTCGATAATAATCACGCTGAGGGATCGGATCATACTTGTGGTCATGGCACCGCGCACAGCCGACGCTCAGGCCGAGAAACGCGCTGCCGATGGTCGAGAGCTTGTCGTCGAGTTCGTCGTAGCGATGCTTTTCGACTTCGCTCTTGGTGATCTGCGTCGAATGCACGCCCGCCGCCAGGAAGCCGGTCGCTTTCAGAGCGAGGGGATTGGTCGGCTCATACTCGTCGCCGGCGATCTGCCAGCGGGCGAACTGGTTGAACGGCATATCCTGATTCAACGCTTCGATGACGAAATCACGATAGTGATACGCCGTCGGCCGATCGTAATCATGCTCGAAGCCATGGCTCTCGGCAAACCGCGCCAGGTCCAGCCAATGCCGACCCCAACGCTCGCCATGATGCGGATTCGCCAGCAGCTTGTCGATGACCTTCGCAAACGCGTCCGGCCCGCCATCTTTGACAAAGGCGTCCACGTCCTCCGGCGTCGGCGGTAGGCCGATCAGGTCGAAGTACGCTCGGCGAATCAGCTGCTCCTTCGTCGCGCGGCCATTCGGTGCAAACTTCGCGCTTTCGATCTTGGTGAGAATGAAGCGATCGATCGGCGTCGCGCACCAACTCGCATCTTTCACGTCCGGCAGCTTGACGCTCGCCAACGGCTTGAACGCCCACCACTGCTTCGCGCTTGCCGGCAGCACGCGTTCGGTCCACGGCTTGCCTTTGAGCTTGGATGCTACGAGCGGATTGTCGTACGGCGCGCCGAGATCGATCCATTCGGCAAACTTCGCAATCGCCGAATCCGCCAGCTTCGGCGAACTGGCGGGCATGGCCGGCTCCTTGGCGTGCTGAATCAGCTTGACCAGCTGGCTTTCCCGGCTCTTGCCCGGCACTACCGCGATGCCCGTCTGCCCGCCTTTGAGCAGCCCCTCGCGATCGGAAAGATCGAAGTCGGCCTCGATCTTCTTGCCGCCGTGACAGTTCAAACACTTGGTCATAAGGATCGGCTTGACATGCTTGGCAAAGACATCAAGCCCCTTGACCATCTTCTCGGCATGGTCGCTGGGGATCGGCTCGAGCGCCTTTTTCGGCGTCTGCCCCGCCGGCGCGGAGACAACCACGAACAACCCAACAGCGATAAGGAGGATGGTGTGTTTCATACTGTTAGCATAAGGGATGAGATGGGGATGGGTCAACCAGGAAATGGAAAACTGCCGGTGCGTTGTGCTGATCGGTTGTTCTGGCCTCGATACAATGTAGGACAACGCTTTGCGTTGCAGATTCCAGAATGCAAAGCGATCTCCTATCATTATATCGAAGCCCTTCTGTCGCTTGCGTCGACTTTACCTTTAACGAGTATCCATCATGCGTTGCCTTTCGTTGCTCGCCTTGTTCCTGATATCTTTCACTGCGAACGCCGATGTCGTCGTCATCAAGACGCCGCACGGCGGCATTCAGCCGCAGGTTGTCGTCGATGGGCAGGGCACGCTGCATCTGCTGTACTTCAAGGGCACACCCGGTGGCGGGAACCTGATGTACGCCAAGCGAGCGCCGGGGAAGGCCGATTTCTCCGAGCCGATCCAAGTCAACAGCCAGGCCGGCAGCGCCGTCGCCACGGGCACGATTCGCGGCGGGCATCTTGCGCTGGGCAAGAACGGCCGAGCGCATGTCGCCTGGAATGGATCGATGAAAGCCGAACCGAAAAACCCAATCGCCGGGCATCCCATGATGTTCGCACGCCTCGCCGACGATGGCAGGAGCTTTGAGCCGCAATGCAATCTCATGACACAGTCGGCTATTCTCGATGGCGGCGGGTCGCTCGCTGCCGATGCCCAGGGCAACGTCTTCGTCGCCTGGCATGCCCTCGGCAAGGAACTCGTGAAAGGCGAACACAATCGCAAAGTCTGGGTCGCCCGTTCAAGCGACGAAGGCAAAACCTTCACCGCCGAGCAGCCCGCCTGGAATGCCGAAACCGGCGCCTGCGGTTGTTGCGGCATGCGCGGCTTCAGCGATCGCAAAGGCAACGCGTTCTTCCTCTATCGCGCCGCCTCCGAGAAAATCAATCGCGGCATGTACGTGCTCAAATCGACCGACCTCGGCAAAAGCTTCCAAGGCCAACAGCTCGACAACTGGAAGATTGGCACCTGCCCAATGAGCTCCGAAGCCTTCGCCGAGGGACCGAGCGGTGTCTACGCCGCCTGGGACAACGACGGCGAGATGTTCTTCAGTTCAATCAATTCACCGTTGTCGAAAGTAGATAGCGTGATGCGCGTGCCTGGAGCCACAGGCAACCGCAAGCACCCCGCCCTGGCCTTCAACAAGAATGGCGAGATGATCATCGTCTGGGCCGAGGGCACCGGCTGGATGCGCGGCGGCACGCTGGCGTGGCAGGTGTACGACAAGAACATGCAGCCGGCCGAGTCCGGCCGCCGCGCCGGCGCTATCCCCGTCTGGGGCCTGCCGGCAGTGATCGCCGAACCCGATGGGCGGTTTACGATTTTGCATTGAGGCAAGCCCCACCATGCGCGCAGCGATTGGTGGGAGTCAATCAAGCAAAAGCCCGGAAGGCCCAGACAAGAAGCGGGACTTTCGGAGCAGATGGTTGGCCAAAGTTCGCCGACGCCTGGGACGCCGGCGGAAATTGTGGCTGCAAACCGCGAGAAGTATATGTTTTTCATTATCGTAACGCGCTAGCTGCTGGCACTGCAAAGTCAGTTGCCGGGATTTTTTCGTTTTTGCCAAAATAAGCTGCACGCAGTTAACTCCCCTTTCTCCCTGCGATTCGTGGCCAACACCCCCAAAACCTGGGGGGAAAGTGCCAAACTGACCACTAGCCAAGCACCCCCTCCAGCCGGCGTGGACGATCCGCGGAAATACCCTAAT
>SIAQ01000010.1 GCA_009697105.1 Gemmataceae bacterium
CCACGGTGCATCATTTTACGGTTGATGATCCCGAACGCGATCTCGATCTGGTTAAGCCACGAGCTGTGTTTCGGCGTGTACACAAATCGGATCCGATGGCCCGGCAATGACAAAAACTCGCGACGGCTGACCTGCGACTTCAGGATGCCTCGCCGGCCTTTGATCCCCAAGTCGGCGACGACGCCACATTGATCGGCGACCCATTCCACCATACTCGCCGACCAATGAATGTTGAGGTTGTCGAGCACGAAAACCCACGGTGCCTGCGGATCGGTGGCCACCACGCGGGCGATGTGGTTGACAAAATCAGGCTTTGGGGCGATTCGAGGTACGTCCGACACACTTCGATTGCTTGTCGTTGGAAGAGGACAGGATCTTTCTCCGTGGTGTTGATCCACATCTTGCGGCGATGCGGTTGCCGTGTCAACGATGCCCGAAACAGTTCACCCGCCGGGGCCGCTGCAACGACTACATATCGCGCGAAACAAGAATACGGCCCCGGTCAAGTTGAGCGACTGGATACTTCTTATGCCCCGCAAAAAGGATGAGCCGGCGTCCTAAGTAAAACGGACTCATCGCCGAAGCGCGGTCCAACGTGGATCTTTCAGTCGGCATCGACGTGCCGACAACCACGAAGCGGGCTCGCTCGGCTCATCTTTTTCAAGGAGTTATCCATGCGCTTCTACAACTACTCCCACGCATTCTATTGCAGCGTCGATCTGCACGCAAGTAGCAGTGACGAGTGACGAGCAAGAAGAACACGCCTTGAATTGCATTCACTCGCCACTCGCCACTCGTCCCTCGCCACTCGCGCGGAACCATCCCGGTGCGGAAGTTCGGAAGCATCCTGCTGCAAGAAAATGAATCGGTTGCATCGATTACGACGTGCAAAAATCAAATGCAAATGTCGCCGAGGAAGGAACGTAGCTCAACTTTTAGGGGGCATAGAACGGTTCGCCGCTAACCCACCTGCAACTCGGCCAGCCGCGGCCTCACCGATGGCCCACAAAACACGCCTTGGCTCAGGCGACTGAACCGGCGCCGAACCCATGAGCAAAGCCGCCGGTAGAGCCGCTCCAACTTTTCCGCGCGGGCGGTGAAGTCTTGCACTTCAGCCGCCGAGAACTGCGGCACTGGCCGGCCGAACCGGAAGGACGCATACGAGGCATCGAGTCGCAGGCTAGCCCAATACACCGGCCGGTTTATCGGGTGTGGTCGCAGCAGTTCCAAGACCGGCCAGACGTTCGCCAGGTAGAACCGACCAGCCGGGCTGTACGGCCGATTGTCTTCCAACAGCAACTCGTCCTCGCGGAAGATCTCCGGGTGCCAGATGACCACATGCGCCATGTACGGCTCGGTCCGAGCGGGGAGTGGCGGGCGGAGTACGGGCAGGGGCCACTCCGGGTAGCAAGAGGGGAGGAACACCGCCCCTTCGGCTGCAACCGCATCAGCGAGCAGCGCCTCGTCAGCCTCGTCCGCGTAGAAGCTGATCTGCTTGACCACGACTCCCTCCGACGCCGGCGAACGATAATTCGGTGGAATTAATTCCATCTATTTCGGCTATTATTCTTGCTATTCCGGGATCAATTCGATCTAGTACATGAATCGCAAGGGCACCGAAGTGCGGGCGGAACGTCCTCCGCATCGGCGTTGTTCTATCCGGTTTGCGAGCCAATTTCAAGGAAATAATAGATGAATCCGACCACACAACCCTCGCCGGCACCACCGCCGAAATTACTCGATCAAGTGGCGGGAAAAATGCGGCTGCTTCATTATTCCAAACGCACCGAGTCGGCGTATGTCGATTGGATCAAGCGGTACATTTTGTTTCATAATAAACGCCATCCGCGCGAGATGTGCGCAGCGGAGATCGAAGGGTTTTTATCTCATCTCGCGGTCGAACGCAACGTGGCGGCGAGCACGTAGAACCAGGCGTTCGCGGCGATTTTGTTTCTTTATCAGAAGGTCTTGCAAATCGAGCTGCCGAATATCAACGCCCTGTTCCGTCATCCCGATATTGAAAAGCTGCGCGACGAGACCGAGGAAAACCCGGCTGTACTGCGTGCTGCCAAGGCAGGCCTGAGCTTCATCAGCCTGACGGGGAACATCGGTTGCCTCGTCAACGGCGCCGGCCTGGCGATGAGTACGATGGATATCATCAAGTATCACGGCGGCCAACCCGCAAACTTCCTCGACGTCGGCGGCGGTGCCAATAAGGACCAGGTCACCGAAGCCTTGCGCATCCTGCTCGGCGATACCCGCGTCAAAGCCGTGCTCATCAACATCTTCGGCGGCATCATGAAGTGCGACACCATCGCCGGCGCCGTCATCGCCGCCTTCAAGGAAGTCAAACCGACGGTCCCGTTCGTCGTGCGCCTCGAAGGCACCAATGTCGCCGAGGGCCGCAAAATGCTCACCGAGAGCGGCCTCAACCTGACGCCCGCCACTGACCTCACCGATGCAGCAAAGAAAGTCGTCGCGGCAGCCGGCAAGTGATTTGCAGAATATCAATTCCAAGCCCAGGGGTGAGGTACTCCGAACCCCTGGGATCGAAGAGGCCAAAGCTCCGCTGCCCAATCCTCACAGGTCTCCGGGAATGATATTCATGTCTACCAACGTGTCCAAGATATAGAGTGTCAAGAACGTACCGAGAACGCCGACGACCACGCCCAGAACTAAAATGACAATAAACTTGACGCCCCATTCGTTTCGCGTCGCTTCGTTTTGTTGGTTTGACATCGATCTCATCCTCCGCCTCGCCATTTTTGGTCGCAACAACATTTTGTCCAAATGAAACTTACAGCCTCGACTCGATTGAGTCGTCGAACTCGGAACTGCCGAAATACCGCTTTACAACCTGAGTCTTATTGGCCGCGCATTTGCGCCAGGCGCTCCGCCGCCCATCCCGGTAAACCGACCGCAACGAACGGATACCACATTCCGCGGAGCGCGATTGGTCCCATATTGACGATGACATGCGATTGGTCCAACTCGGCGACCGTGATGCCTTCGATGACGATGAGCGAACTCAAATTCTCAGGCAGAAACGGACCATAGTCGAATGCCCGGATTATCGCAATTGCATCGTCCAGATTTCGAGCGGTGACGCCGAACCCAAGCGGAGCACGCGGCAACGGCGACTTGATCCAGTATGCGTTTAGACCCATCGAACCCTCGCCATCACCAAGTGGATGCATCACGGTTTCCGCTGCCGGCCACTCTTGGACGCGGCAAAGGGCAAGGAATGCTCCTGTTCAATCTTAGAACGGCGTCGGCTCGACGACGCTTTCTTTTCTTTTTCGCCGCGAGAGATCAAAGAAAGAAAGCGGTGTCAAGC
Source organism: Gemmataceae bacterium (assembly GCA_009697105.1). GTDB lineage: Bacteria > Planctomycetota > Planctomycetia > Gemmatales > Gemmataceae > SIAQ01. The sequence continues at coordinate 3,338 of SIAQ01000010.1, forward strand.
CACCGCACTCCAAAGTGTCGTCGCCGTCTTTGGCGTGCGTCGGCTTGACGACGCTTTTCTTTCTTTCTCGTACGCCGGATAGCGCTTCGGCAGCGTGCCCGGCTTCCGTTGATCTGCTTTTATGGTTTTCCGTAAAGCTCCCATGCCTGCCGAATCAATTCCCGAATTATTCCACCTTGTTTGGAGATGTCCAATCGATCGATACTGATTTTGAAATACTTGAATTGCCTGTCGTATGCCAAGGTTCTCATACCGGACACATCAATCTTGACCTTCATTTCCTCGCCTTGGTCGGGAAGCTTGAAATCCATGATTACGTTGACTCTACTGGGACGGAATGCGACGAAGTTCTTGGAAGCTCCGTTGATCTCAAGGCCGATGTAGTGTCCCTTGTAATTCAGCGAGGCCTTGGGCTGAATCTCCCGTACAAGCTTGGTTTTTTTGCTGGCTTTGGCCTCCCATGATTCTCGCGTTGCTGGCTTCTGCTGGAGTGAAAGTCCCATCACTTGATATCAAAGTCAAACTTGTTCGCCTCAGGCGCAGCCTTCACTTCGATAGTGCGGGAACTTTGGCTGTTGTAGTCCGGCGGGATGCGTTCGTGCATGGCGGGCGGTGGGGTTCCGCCGGGGCCTTTGGCGACGGGGGGCGCGACGTTTTTGTCGATTTCCTGGGATGTGATCGTCACTTTGTAAACGCCTGGGGTCAGGCCGAATTCGGCTGGGATGTTGAATTTGCCCAGCTCGATCATGGCGCCCGTCTCGTACTTTTGCGATGGGTCCGTCGCCTGAAATTTGATGGCGCCGTGATCGAGTGGTTCGCCATTCAGGACAACAGTCCCAGACAGCGCACGGCGGCCGTCGGTATTGCCGGCGCAGGCGAGGGGTAGCAACGAAAGCAACAGGAACAAAGGGATGCAAACTTTAGGCATGGTTGACTTCATGGTTATTCGAGGTCGAATACCTAGCCGTCTTGCGAACTGCTGAGCGGACGCCAGACGGTGGTAAGCGCGATGTTATTGCTGATGAATCGGCCTGTGCCATCGCAGAGTACAACCTGGATGCCGCCGGCATGTCGGCTGCGTGCGGCGAAAGTGATGTTGGTGCCCGACACCGTGCACGGCGGATTGGGATTCGTGCCGTTGCAATTGAGAGCGGTAAAGTAACCAACGTCCGGACTCGTGGAATTGGGCGCGAGGTTCGCCTCGAAGCCAGAGGCCGGCCCCCACCAGATCAGCCCGCGGATGTCGTCGCCTTGTCCCTGGATGACTTCAGCCGCCATCAGCGTGTTGCTGACGCCATCGGTGATGCTTGACAAGCGGTAGGCGGTGCCTTTGCCAAACGGTGCGCCCTGAAAAGCAACGCCGCTCAGGGTCGGCAGGATGTTGGCCGCAGATGTGTCGTCCAATCCGGTGGTGCCGTAATTCAGAGCATAGCTATGATGGGTCACCCCATTCAAACCGTCACGCGATCTGTCGCTGGGGCATGACAGAGCGGCAACGCGTTTGCTGGTGGCGTCGATCCAGGGTGGATCGAAGTAGTAGCCGCCGGGTAGTCCCCAGTTGTTACAAATGTCGCTGAGGGCTTTTTGTTCGAGGTAAGGCAACACCAGCTGCATCCAGGTTCCGCGGCAGCATCCCTGCGGGCTGACTCCCATCGGCAGTACCTTGTTGGCATCGTTGTAGAGGTGAATTGCAATGCCGAGTTGTTTGAGATTGTTCAAACACTGAGTCCGCGCCGCCGCCTCGCGCACCTTCTGCACGCCTGGCACCAACAAGGCAATCAAGATTGCGATGATGGCAATGACGACGAGCAACTCAATAAGAGTGAAAGCGGAGCGGGATTTCATCAAATCTCCTCGGTTGCTTATACTCCCACATCTAGAATATTACGGTTTGGAGCATTACGCAACCAGATTTCGCGAACTAAGAATTCCGATGCCCTCGCGTGCTCACTTTGTGCGTGGCACCGGGTCGCGCAGGTTGAATACGTTTTCGGAGGGTTCGCCCGTCGTCGGATACCGTGCGGGTTGGCCGACGGGAATCGTGGCGGCGGGATATTCGCGACTGTGCACGAATGGGCCGACGAAGCGGAAACGTTCTTCCGCGAAGACCAGGCCGTGCGTTTCGAGGATCGTGCCGGTTTGGCGTTCGAGCGTGGCCAGGGCGATGTTGTACTCCAAGAGCGTCAGTGCCTCGGAGGTGATCGCGTTGCCCCAATCGTTGAGCGCCTGCAACACATTCAGATAGATGCTTTGGCCTGCCTTGAACTTTTCGCTTTGCACTTTCACGTTCACCTCGGCGGCGGCGCGGACCTCCTTGAAGGCGTCATACTGCGCGTAGGCGTTGTCGAGATTGCGAACCGTCAGCGTCAATTCGTGAATCGCCGCATGAAACCCTTGATGTAGATAGGCGCGGTCACGCTCGATCAGCAAGCGAACCTGGCGTTCTTGCGCTCGCCCTGAACGTAGGCCCAACGGCACGGAAAAATTGACGCCGACTGACCAATCATTGTGCGAGCCGAGCGACGATGTCAGCGTGTCGCCGTTGGGCATGGTGCCGGTCAGGCCGTTCCAACGGTACGATGCGACGGCGTTGAGCGATGGTAGCGATTGATGCTGGGCCTGGATCAGCTGTTGTTGGTCGGCATCGAGCACGAGCTTGAGTTCGATGATGTCAGGCCGACGCGCCTCCGCAAGCTGCACGAGATTGTCCCAGTCGATCTTCAGTCGTTCAGTGGCCGGCGCGGAAACGGGCACGATGATGCGGTCATCCGTCGGCGGCAGGCCGAGGACATTGCGCAGCACGCCTTCGCGCGTCATGACGTTCGCGTCAGCGGCGATGCGGGCCGCTTTGAACTGCGACCATGTCACCTTTGCCTGGGCAACATCCTTCAGGTCCGCAAATCCCGCTTTGAGTCGAGCTTGCTCGCGCTCGTGGGCGACTTGCGAAAGATCGACTTGAATCTTGCGCGCCCAGGCGTCGATACGTGCTTGCACCAGATTCCAGTACGCTTCGGTTACGCCGCGAACGAGTTCCTGCACGCTATCCTTGTACTGGAAGAACGAGATTTCGGTGTTGATGCGAGCGATGACGATCGGGGCACGATTGACGCGAAAGCCGGCACCCTGCAAGAGCGGTTGCGAGTAGCTGAGTTCGAGCGATGTCGGCGTATGCGGATTGAGCGAGGCGAAACTCGTGCCCGCGCCGGCGATCCGCGTCGGCGTCGTCAACCAGTTGAGACCGGTCTGCCCGCCGAGCGTGTTGGTTTGCGCCAGGCCCAGCGTGCTGCGATAGGCGTCGGTCGGCGTGTTCGTGATGCGTGCTCGGCCAAGATTGACTGTATCGAAAACCGACGATGGCGTATCGGTTCGGCCAACGCTGTTGTTATGCTGCAAGACCGGATCGAAATTCGCTTGCTGTTGATCGATCGTTGTATTGGTGATGGCAGCGTCGTAGATCGTTCGGCCGCTGGCATTGGCGCTAAGGCCGGTCAGCGTGCGCACGACGCGCGAATTGTCGAGGGCGATGCGGATCGCATCGTCGAGTGGCAGCCGCCATTCCGCAGTGCCCGGTTTGGGCGCGAGTACGGTTCGCGGCGCTGAGCTGGTGGGCAGCGGCACGGCAGCGGTTGGGCCGGCCTCGCGATAGTCGATGGCGAGTTGCTCCGGCATAAACGTGGTGTGCAATACGTCCGCCGTCACCCCGCAGCCGCCGGCAATGATGAGCATCAGGATTGGCAGCCAACGCATCATGCGTATTGGGTTCCATGCTGGTTAGCCGCTCACCTTTGACGAGCGGTTAGACCTCGTTCGTGTCATCCACGGTTCGCCGGGCGAGCAGGTTTGCCGCCTCGTTCATGTCGGTCGTGTCGGCAACGACTTTGCCGTCGATCAAGACCAGGGCACGTTTCGCTCGCCGGGCCACTTCAAGATCGTGCGTGACCAGGATCACCGTTAGCCTGTCGCGCTCGTTTAGTTGCCGAAACAGCGCCATGATCTCGCGGCTCGTGCGTGTGTCAAGGTTGCCGGTCGGCTCATCGCACAGCAAAATCGGCGGCTCGTTGATAAGCGCCCGAGCGATGGCGACGCGTTGTTGCTGTCCGCCGGACAACTGGTTTGGCGTATGATCCATGCGATCGCCCAGGCCGACGCGTTCCAGCATCGTCGCTGCCCGGCGTTTACGTTCGCCGCGCGGGCACGACGCATTGTAAAGCAATGGCACTTCGACATTGTCGAGCGCCGTCGTCCGTGCCAGCAGGTTGAAGTTCTGGAACACAAAGCCGATTCGCCGATTGCGTGCGTGTGCCAATTCATCCGTGTTCATGCTAGCGACCTCTTGCTCCGCCAGCCGATAGCTGCCGCTGGTTGGGCGATCGAGGCAACCAAGCATGTTCATGAGCGTCGATTTTCCGGAGCCTGACGGGCCAATGAGGGCGACGAACTCACCTTCGTGAATCTCGACAGAAACGCCGTTCAGGGCGGTCACCTTGACTTCACCCAGATCATACGTCTTGTTTACGTTTCGTAGTTCAATCAATGCCATCTAGGGAACCAGGGATATAGCATCTTCCGGAATGCGGTCAAGGGTGGAACGCAGTCGGCAGCGGCAGTCGGCAGGTGCCCACCGCCACCTGCTGACTGCCTAATCATACCGCAATGCATCAATCGGGTCGAGTCGGCTGGCTCGGCGGGCGGGGTAGTAGCCGAAGAATAGGCCGACGGCGGCGGAGAAGGCCAGGGCGATCAGCGCGGCCGGGATCGACACGACCCAGGGCCAATTGGCGCTGGGCAGGATGACGTTGATAATCGCGGTGACACCTGCTGACATACCGACGCCGAGCGCGATGCCAATCGCCCCGCCGATACTTGAGAGCACGGCCGCCTCGACGAGAAATTGGCGGAGGATATCGCGAGGCCGAGCGCCGAGGGCCATGCGGATGCCGATCTCGCGGGTGCGCTCAGTGACGCTGACGAGCATGATGTTCATGATTCCGACGCCTCCGACGACGAGAGAAATTGCGGCAATGGCGGACAGCATGGCGGTGAGCGCGCCCGTGATGATGCCAAGGATATTCTCGACCTCAGCCATGCTGCGAATTTCAAAGTCGGGCTTTTCGCCGTGAGCGATGCGATGGCGTTCGCGCAGGAGGGCGTCCATTTCCTGCATTGCCTGGGCGTTGAGCGTTTCGTTGCGCGCGGAGACGAGGATGACGTTGACGTTGTTGTAGAATTGCGAGCCGTGCACTCGCTTGCGCGCCGTCGTGTAGGGCATGAGGATGATGTCGTCCTGGTCCTGGCCGACCATGTTGGCGCCTTTTTTCTCGAGTACGCCGACGACGCGCATGGGAATGTTGCGGACGCGAATTTGTTGTCCGACGGCATCATCGGCGTCGCCAAAAAGCTGCTGGGCGATGGTAATGCCGATGACGCAGACCTTAGCGGCGCCGGCGACATCGCGCTCGGTGAAGAACTCGCCGACTTTCATGGGCCAATTGCGCACGACGACGTAAGCCGGGCCGACGCCGAGCATCTCCTTTGGCGCCCAGTTGACGTTGCCGCCGATGACTTGACCTGTCGCGCCAACGATCGGCGTGACGGCACGGACCGAGTCACATTCGGCGGCGATGGCGTAGGCGTCCTGGGCGGTGAGCGTGATTTTCACACCCTGTCGAACCCCGCCACTCTGAGCGGATGCGGGAAAGACGAGAATGACGTTGGCGCCGAGATTACGAAACTGATTCTTGACGAGTTGCCCCGCGCCCTGGCCGATCGAGACCATCGCCATGACCGCAGCGATGCCGATGACGACGCCGAGCACGGTCAGGCACGAGCGCAGTTTGTTTTTGGTGAGCGTTTTGAGCGAGATAAAGATAAGGTCGAAAACATTCATGCGGTCGCCTTGACAGACGTTGATGCGCTTGGCTACCTTCACTCCATCTTACCCAGTGGACGGGCGTTTCGCAATGGCCTGCTCGGTATGCGATACGCAGCGCGTGCCCAACAGCACTTGCGAGGGTTAATATCCAATTCAAATCACAGGCTCTGCGCCAGAGTTGTGGGATTTGATGAAAGCCCAGTGGCGAGGTACTCCGAACCGCTGGGATCCCAAGGGCCCGGAGTGCCTCACCCCATACGCATCAACTTAAGGAACTCAGGCCAGGCAATCAAATTTGAACCACAGAGGCACAGAGAACACAGAGCAAATACGAAGAATGGGGGCAGAGAAGGCAGGCTGAATCGTTACGTGTTCTTTTCACTATTCCGCGCATTTTCTCTGTATTCTCTGTGCCTCTGTGGTTAGGTTGCATTTGCCTGACACCATGTCCTTAAGTTGATGCCTATGGGGTTCGGAGTATCTCACCCTTCGGCTTGAGTGTTCTTTTCGACAAAACTGCGGGCGGTTGAGATCGTCGCATTTTCAGAGCCTGAGCGCCAGCGATGGGCAACGTTACAGCGTGCTCTTCGCTGGCGCTCAGGCTCTGACCGGACAAATTCATCCGCTCGAAGTATACTTGTCAAGTCCTACCCAAATCCTGTCGATAACTACGATGACCCACCTTCGCGCAATGGGCACGATGCCTGTGTTCACTAACCATCCCCATTGGCTCTCCTGTTGGCAGTCGGGCTTGCGTGAATTTGGCGAAACGGGCATTATACTACCAACCCGCGGGTTCTTTTTTTTCACCCCGCGGCTTTACGCTTCTGAGGTGCTGGCGTGCAAATACCAAAGTGGTCTCAGTGGTTGATGGGCAGCGTGATTTTCTTATTCATGGCCTACGTGCCTTTTCAACATTATCGCTACATGCGCGAGCACACGAAACGTTTTCGCGTCGTTGACGCAGAAAAGGGCGTTTATCGCAGCGGGTGCCTCTCGGCTGATGGATTCCGCTACCACATCGCTAAATACAAAATCAAGACTGTCGTGACGCTGTGGGACGAGGATCCCGATCCGAACCTGGCGAACGACCGCTTTTCGTTTCGTACCATCAAGGAATCCGAACTCTGCAAAGAGTTGGGCGTGAAGTATCAGTTCATTTATGTGAGGCTGGCGAAACATAATGAGAGCCATTCAAATCCCCCGCAAGCCGTGAAGGAGTTCCTGGAAGTGATGGACAACGAAGACTCCTTCCCCGTGCTCTTTCACTGCAAGGCCGGCTTGCACCGCACCGGGGTAATGGGCGCCGTCTACCGCATGGAGTACAACGACTGGTCGCGCGAGGATGCGATGCGCGAACTACGCTCGCATGGTTTCGGCGAGTTCGTGGGCAATTTCAAAAACCACTACATCCAGCAATACGTTGTCTCCTACCAGCCTCGCCATTCGACGGGCGAGCGTACTCCAGTAAAGGCGACCCTGACGAGTCGCCCGAAGTAAAGGATACACGACAGCATTTGCAAAAAACCAAACAACCACGGATAGCCCGAATAACGCGGACAAGAAATACTATGCAGGAAGTTTTCTCTATCCGTGGTTAGATGCCTGCCAGTGGTGCCGGGTACGCTTAGAGAAGTTGATTTTCGTCAAGCGAGATTCGATCCATGTTCATGTTCTCGATTTACGACCGACAGATGATCTTCAGCTACTTCAAGGCCTATGCGTTTAGCCTGATTAGCTTGATGGGCCTGTTCATTGTCGTCGATCTGTTTCTCAGTCTCGACGATCTCATGTCGCATCGCCGGGATACAGGCGATTTTCTACAGTTCGTCGGCATGCTTTACGGCTACAAGTCATTTCAGATATTCGACAGGCTCTGCGAAGCGATTGTGTTGCTGGCGGGCATGTTTACGGTGGCGTGGATGCAGCGCAACAACGAACTGGTGCCGCTGCTTTCCGCGGGAGTATCGACGCGCCGGGCCGTGCAACCGGTATTGCTTTGTGCCTTTGTGATGATGGGGCTAGTTGCCGTCAACCAGGAATTCGCTCTGCCGCATATCGACATCTTCATGCTGGAAAACAAAGGCAACTGGGACGGCGCGAAGGAAGCGGAGGTCAAGGGCGACTATGACATGCGTGGCATCCATATCTCCGGTCGCTCGGCGATCAAGAAGGACTCGCTCATCAACGACTTCATCGCGATTATCCCGCGCCACGTCTGTGGCACGGAAGTGACGCTGCAGGCACGGGCGGCGGTCTTCATTCCCGAGCGAGAGGGTGACCGCCGATCGGGCGGCTGGCTGCTCAAGAACACCACCGTGCATGGTTCCATCGACTGGGCTCTACAGGATGACGACATCCTGAAGTCGCTCGGCGACGGAAGCTATTTTTTGCGAACGGCGGATGTCACCATCGAGACCGTAACACGCACCAAGAATTGGCAGAACTATTTATCAACGTGGGATTTGCTGGCGGAGATGGAGAGGCCGAATTCGTCACAGCATGCCCAGCTTGCCGTTGCCTTTCATATGCGCATGACGAGGCCGGCGGTGGGCATCATTTTGGTGGTGCTCGGTCTGTCAGTGATTTTGCGCGATCAGAATCGCAATATTTTCATCAGCGCGGGGATGTGTTTGGGGCTTTCAGCGACATTTTTCACGTCGATCTTCGCCTGCCAAACTCTGGGTACGAACGAAGTAGTCTCCGCTGCATTCGCGGCGTGGATGCCGGTGATTGTATTCGGTCCGTTGTCGTTGGTGATGTACGACGCGGTGCATACGTAACGTACTTGAAAAAAAAACGAGCCGGGAGCGTGAGCGACGGACTGGAGAATCCCGTCGCTTACGCTTCCGGCTGGTTAATCAATTTTCGTAGGGAATTCGCTAATCGAAAAACGGAATCGATCACGGCGGCGAGACGGGGAGCAGTTCCTCGTACTCCGAGTTGTCTTCCGCGCCGTTGTAGCGGGCGGGCACGATTAGCAGATCATCATTCATTTCATCCCGCGCGAAAATCTTGCGGAACTTCGTGATGAACCAATTCGCCGTCAGGTGGCCTGAAAGCTGTTGCAGGTTCTTCACGTCTTCGGCCGGGGCGTGGCGCACCATGTAGCCGAACGGGCGTTCTTTCTGCGCTTTCATCAAGCGCGCCGAGATGACTTTGCGAATCGCCTCGGCTCGCGGGCCGTCGCGCATGTCGGCTTCGGTGAAACCTTCGTCGACGTTCGGGACCAACTCGCTGTACGGGGCGGAGCCGCCGAGGACGTTGATATCGGTCTTCGAGAGCTTGCGTGCCCATTCCATCGTCGTCGGGATGTGGCCCTTGGCGTTCGGCTGCGGGCGTTGGTTCGCCACGAAATTGAAGTTAAGCGCCTTAGCTCGCGCCATCAGCGGCGGAATCTGATTCTTGAAGGCGTTCAGCCAATCAGCACCGCGACCTGGCAGCCCGCCCGGCGTGCAACCGGAGGCGGCGTCGAGCATCGGAATCCATGTGTACTGGTAGCTCATGTCGCCTTGCAGATCGACCTTGTACGGCGCTTGCACGTAGAACAACGCCTCGGTTTTCTCGCGTACTGAAATCTGCGTGATCTTGAGCGGGTAGACGATCTTGTCGCTGGTGAATTGGAAGCGCGTCGGCGTCACTTCGCCGTCGAACGTGCCATCTTTGTTGCGCTTCATCTGGGCGGTGTCGATCTTCATGACCGTGAAGAGCCATTTCTTTTGCACGTAATGGCTGAGCGTGGCTTCGTCGCCGGAGTAGGTGTATTTGTTTTCCTTGAGCCATTGAAACAAATCGTCGGCACGCTCGGCGGAGATGATCTTGTAATCGAGCGACCCGACGAGGCCGGCTTCGAGAACGACTACCTTGGGCCGATTTGCGCCTTCGCCCTTGCCTTCGCCGGCCTTTTTAGAACGCTGCTGATCGTTTGCCCAAAACCGGCGCCATTCCGGTTCGGCGGCATAGAGGAGCTTCGATTGCGGTGTTTCGCGCTGCTTCATGATCGTGTAGACCGCGAAATGTTTGAAGAAATCGCGTGGCATCTCGCTGAGCTTGGGTTGCGTGGGCGTCGGGATCACCATGCCGAAGTCGAGGGCGTTGCCCTCGAATTTCGGTTGGACCGTAAAAGTCTCGACCTTCGTATCGGGATCAAAGGTGATGAACACCTTTTGGGCGGGTTGCAAAATATCGGCATTCTTCGCGGAGAAGTAACAACAAGCCGCCCGCGCGTTGGAAACGGCGATCGGCAATGTCAGCAAAAGCGCTGACAGGATGAAACGATGGAGCATTGCGAAGTACCTCTTAGGGCTTGCCGTTTAGCGCTCGGAAAATCCCAGGCGAGCGCTAAACGGCAAGCAGAAAACCACGAACTCAAATTACTTCTTCACCGCTGCCGCCGTCACGCGAAGCATCAACGGCGGCGCACTGGCGGTGTATTCTTTGTTCATGTGATTCGCCCGGCCTGAGATCATGACAAAGTATTCGCCGGCGACGGTCTTGGCGTTGACATCGAGCGGGAACGAAATCTCTTTCTTGTCCTTCGGAATCGTCGTGAGCTTCGGCGCGGGCATGGTCGCCGGCAGTCCGGCCGGCGGGTTGATGGCGATTTCGTCGTCGAAACCGGCTTCGCGCATCACGGTGAGGGTGACGTTCGCTTTGCCGCCGATCGCGACTTCGGCTGGGTCCATCTTGATCGCGAGACTGAACGGCGCCTTTTCTTTCACCGCCAAACCGAGCGTCGATGCCAGGTTCATCGGTGGATAAGCGAGTCCACCCATGACTGCCGCGACCGCCGCCTTGGCCTCGGCGTTTTGCGTCACGGCTTGGCCATCGACGGTCGCCTTGCCGGTGATGCCGAACGTATACGCACCCATGGCGATATCGTTCTTGGCGACGACAATCAGGATGCTGGCGTTCTGCCCCGCTTTGATCGTTGCCGTGCCGGACAGGCCAGGATGGCCCGTCGGGGTCAGATCGATCGCTCCCGTGTAGCCTTTACGGTTAACCTGCACTGCTACAGCCGTGACGCTGCCCGGCGCGATGTCGTAGCGTTCGCTCGGCAGCGTGAGATCGAAGCCGGAGACAGTCGGACCGATCGTGACGCGATAAGTTTCATTGGGACCGTACGCGAAATGCAGATGTTGCACTTCGAGGATGAGGTCGCCGTCGTCCGGCACCGTGAAGTCGATCTTCTGGTCGCCGGGATGGGCTGTCTGCGGATTGGACTTGGCAATTTCCGCGAGCGTTTTGCCATTCTTGACGGAGAGATACACCAGGCTCGGCGAATAGAGTTCGAGCGTCTGGGCTTCGATGGTGAGCTTTTGGCCTTTCTTGGCGGTGAAGATGTAGAAGTCGGCGTCGTCGGGTTTCTCGAATCGGCCCGTCACGCCGCCCGGAACGAGGATGCGATTGGGCGTCTTGGCGTCGTTGTTGGGTTCTTGCTCGGTGGTTTCGTCAATGTCGCTGCTGAGAACGGGGACAGGCCAACCGTGCAGTCCGCTTGGTCCCTTCGGGGCGGCCCAGACGACGCGAGCCGTGGAATCGGCGGGGATGTTGATTTCCGTCGCAGTGACGCCGTCAACTGCTGGGCCGGCGAAACCGATCTTCGCTTTGGTCCCGCGTTTGGCGGCCATCGGGACGGCCGCGGTCGCCAGCGGGAAGTCGCCGATGCGCAGGCGGTAGGTGTAATCCGCGCCGCCGCGGTTGAGCACGTCTTTCACTTCGACGAGGTAATCGCCGGCGTCCTTGAATGCATAGCTGATGCGCGGATCGGTTTGGCATCCGGGTGAATCGTTATCGAAGGCGAGTTCGCGCATCGACTTGGCGTCGTAGATCGTCAGGAAGGCGTCGATCGGGCTACCGAGTCGGCGGGCGAGACAATCGAAGCTCAGCCGTTGGCCGGCCTTGACGGTGATTTTGTAGATGTCGCCGGTTTCAGCTGCGATGGCGCCGGTGACAACGGACGGGACGGGAATCGCTTGGGCGTCGGCCTTGGTGCGATTTTTCCCGTTTGACGCGATACCAGGCAGATCGTCGACGCAGAAGATCCGCAGGTTGGACGAACCGCCCGGCGTCGCCACGCGAAACGGGTAAACGCCGAGCGGTGCGTCGGCTGGGATTTCGATGCGGGCTTTGAATTTCGTCGGATCGGTGCCGTTCTTGTCTTCGGTCGGAATAGTGAACTTGGCGGGGATGCCCAACGAGATACCGGTGGGATTCGCCAGCGACGAGCCGGTAACCAATAATTCAAATGGCACACCGCGCTGCGCACCGGACGGCGACAGCGGCGCAAGATTCGGGCCAACGATTTTCACGGGTGGTGGTGGTGGTTTTTTTTGCCCCCAGCTGGGGCTTACTACCATCAGACTGGCCGCCGCGAATGCCAGGAGCGATCCCGTAAATACCATCACAGATGATTTTTTCATGCTTCGCCTCAAAATGAACAGGAAAAGAGTTTTTCCAGGTGGGTTTATGAAACTGAATTCGGCATTGAATCATCATAATCATTGAGAGTGTCAATGGGAAGGAAAAATCCGTGCTTCGGAATTAGTTAAATCACACTGAGATTTTTCTATAACACAATTGCACATTTCCCAAATCGACGAGCTATACTAAATGACGGAGCGACAGTCGCCCCGCCGGGTGCGCGACACGACTTGTAAGAATTTCACCACGGAAGGCACAGATAGTGAAAAATGTCTTCAGGCTATTTCCCATCCGCGTAATTCGTGACATCCGTGGTTGTGATTGATTCTCTGCAACTGTTATTGTGCACGCGCCCTGAATGCCCATTTCGTTGTTGAACGTTAAATGCGTGGAGAGCATCCCGTGAATCGTTGTATTCGTTTGCGTGGAATTGACGGCGACGTGGAAGGCAAGAATTGGGAATCCGATACGATCCTTCGCGCGGGTCGACTGGCCACGCTCGAAATCGTGCTCGAGGATTCCTCCGTCAGCCGACGCCATGCTGAAATCCGCGCCACCGACAATGGCTGGTGCGTTCGCGATCTCGGCAGCACCAATGGCACGTTTCTCAACGGCGCCAAGCTCGGCCCCGGCGAATCGCCCGTGCGCCCGCACGACCTCGTGCGGTTCGGCAACGTGACGCTAGTCGTTGACGGCATCAGTAAGGAGCCTGAATCGCAAGAAGACCTCAGTCCGATCGAAAACATGCAAGTCGCCGCCGTCGGCAATCAGAGTTGGGAGGACGCGATCAGTTTTCCCTTTGAACGCGAAAAGAACGCACAGCTTGGCCATCAACTGCAAGCGTTGCTTCGCGCCGGCCATCATCTCGTCCATTTGGAGAGTGAGGACAAGCTACTGAGCGAAATCCTGCGCGACGCCGTCAGCACGCTGAAAGCCCAGCGCGGCGCCATCGTACTCACCGAAACGCCCGACAGCCCGCTGTGCCTGCGTGCCCAGGACACGGGCAGCAATCAAATTGCTAGCCGTACTGCTTTTAGCCAGAGCTTGGCCAACCGTTGCTTTGCCCAAGGCCAATCGATCCTCTGCTGTAGCGTGGAAGAAGATGCCGAATTGCTCGGCGCGAAGAGTATCGCCGAGGGTGCGATGTCGTCCGTACTCTGCGTCGTCCTTCGCACGCCGCGAAAAAAGCTCGGCGTGCTCCATCTCGACCGCGGGCCTTTGAACGAACCGTTTACTCAAGAAGACATGAAGTTCGCTGACGCCCTCGCGGCTCACGTGTCGTTTGGCATTGAATGCGCCCAGCTTCTGCGCAAACAACGCGACCTTTTTGATTCCGCGATCTTGGCGCTGGCTCAGGCCGTGGAGATGCGCGACGAGTACACGGGTGGGCACACTGTGCGCGTGACGGAATACTCGATTCTGCTGGCGACGCATTTGGAATGCTCGCCCAAGGAAATGGAGTTGATCCGTCTCGGCACGCCGGTGCATGACATTGGCAAGGTCGGCATCCGTGATGTTATTTTGAACAAGCCTGGAAAGCTGACACCGGACGAATTTGAGGTCATGAAAACGCACACCGTCCTAGGCGCCAAGTTGCTCGAACAGGTCAAGGAATGGGCCGGCGTGATCCCTATTGTCCGCTCGCACCACGAGCGCTGGGATGGCGGCGGTTATCCAGATGGCCTGGCAGGCGAGAAAATCCACCGCCTGGCCCGCATCGTCGCCGTCGCTGACGCCTTCGACGCCATGACTTCCGATCGCCCATATCGCAAGGCCATGCCCGTTAACGTGGCGTTCGCGGAAATCCAAAAGAACCTCGGCAAACAGTTCGACCCGGAAATCGGCGCTGGCTTCATCAAGATCAAACAGCGCATAATCAAAGAAATGAATTCGGAAACGAAGAGAATTCACATTAACCAGTTAGCCACGCTGCGTCTGGCGGTTGTGTGAGCGAAGACATTTTTCTTATTGCCGCTTGCGGCTTAGCGCTCGGATCATCCCGTGCGAGCGCTAAGATAGGGTGTGTCAAGCGTACTCGCGCCGACGCACCGCTCCCTTGCGAACTCAGGGTGCGTCGGCGCGAGTACGCTTGACGCACCCTACGGCGCTGAGGCGAGCGCTAAGCCGCAAGCGGAATTCAACAGCAAATCTCACCAGTACCGCACGCGCCACCAATCGTGACCGCTCGGGTTGCGGTGGAACCACCAGTTCCCGTCTTCCCATGTCAAACTCACGGATCGCCACCCCAACGGCACACGCGGAAACGGATACATTGGTCCGATGAACGGCCATTGCTCGTACGGATAGGCGTTCGGATAAGCTACACGCGACAGGTTGTTGTACGGTGCATACGTCGGCCAAGCATACGGCGGCAGCGGCGGCGGCTGCATTGTCGGGTTAGGGCCAAGCGGCGCTTGAAAGATCGGCGTCGGATCGGGCAGCCGGCCGTCGATGCGATCTGTAAGTGCCGGGCCCTTCAAATCCGGCCCTGCAACCGGACCAGGCAGCGGTTGCATTACTGGTGCTTGTGCCGTCTGGATCGGCATCATCGGCGGCATCACCGATGGGCGAACCTGTATGAAATCGCGAACGATGCCGAGGCCTGGGATCAGCCGCAGTAGCTGGATAATGATGTCCCGTTGCGCTTCGCTTGCTATATCGCCGTGCAATTCTACGTTGTTCTCGAACGCAATCACCTGGACGCGATACTGCGAAAGCTGCCCGCTATCACGCAATACGCGGGCAATATGATCCGCAAACATCGGATTCGGCGCAGGCGGCTGCACCGGTACCGGCAGCATACTCTGCGGCGGCTCGATACCCAAGGGATTGCTCGGCAACGGTCGGGAATCCTGCCCCTGCACGATCGGGCTAACCAACAACATGGCAATCAGGCCCAAAGTGCAACAATGAATCGCTCGCATAAATGCCTCCTCCTTGAGCGTTCGCTCATTAGCGTTCCTTTCTCTACAATCGCCATCGCCGATACAAAACGCGCTTCCGTTTGGCCCTTCGCGGGCGGTATCCGTGAAACGTCGGCGGCGCAATCCGAGCAAGCTGCTTCCACGGAACAGAATGTCGAATCGTCTTGACCGGTAGAATCAGCATTAATTGAGAAAGTGCCAAGCGTCATGGCAATGGCGCAAAATGCAAAGAGGAACCGAGAAGTGGGTTTTAGTGGTCCAACCAGCTTGATTTGACAGGTGGGGCCAGGCTTTCCAGCCTGGTCCCACGGACCTGTAAACTTTGCCTTTTCGCACCACTAGGAATCAGGAATTACGAGCATCGAACGAATGTTCACCAACATGCAGGATTTTACTTCCTCAATTTCTTGTTCCTCGTTATCCATTCTTCATCGCATCTGAGAACCGGCAAAAGTGCGACATCTATCGGCGCAGGCGATCGTGAGGCGACGCAATTCCGCGATTGTAGAAATGGCCACGGTTGACAGTCACGCGAACCCTGTCTATACTTCATCTGTCAGGGAATGAGACGCACCCGTAGCTCAACTGGATAGAGCATCGGTCTACGGAACCGAAGGTTATTGGTTCGAATCCAATCGGGTGTATTGCAACTCCAGCCCCTCGCTTTTCTTGCATGTTTCTTGGTGACACATGCCCCGCAGTATTCTCATTGCTTCTTATATCTTACCAACGTTACTCTTAAATATCTTCAATTATGGTGTACATGGTACGGTGGAAAATACCGCATTGCGCGGCATCGAAGGGTGCTGCTTGGCCCTTCGGGGCCGCTTAGGCTCGGCAGAACGTCAAGCAATCGGGCGGAATGGATGTATGGCATTGAATCGATTTGGAGCACGCCAAATGCGGAGAATTTGCTTGGTACTGGTTCTTGCAAGCTCGTGCAGCGTGCTTATGAACGGTTGTTCGGACCCCAACGCGCGCCTGCCGATGTCGGGTACAATTTTGTTCAAGGGCGAGCCGCTTGAACATGGGAACATTCAGTTCTTGACAACGGTAGGCGCGCCTGGTCCCGCGGCTGGCGGTATGGTCAAAGGGGGCAAATACAGGATCCCCGGCGAGCATGGTCTACAGCCAGGCACCTACCGCATACTGATCAGTTCCACGGTTCCCGCTACGCAGCTGCCTGAAGGCTGGCCGGCGGGCGCCAGTTTGCCTACCGTGGAGCGCATCCCACCGGAGTTCAGCTCCTTTGAAACGAGCAAAATTCAGGTCGAGGTGAAGCCGCCCGGTCCTTTGGTGTTCGATTTTTCGATTCCGTGAAATTGTGCGATTGTACTTTGTTTCATTGCTGCTTTTTTGTTCCTTCCAAGGTAACCTTGACATGCGTTCTCGGTCTCGTTTCGGATTTACCCTAATTGAGCTTCTGGTGGTTATCGCCATCATCGCCATCCTCATCGCCCTGTTAGTGCCGGCGGTGCAGAAGGTTCGCGAAGCCGCAGCCAGGTTGCAGTGCCAAAATAACATCAAGAACCTCGCCCTCGCCATGCACGGCTACCACGACGCCAACAAGCAGTTACCCGAAGCCGTCAGCAAGACCGGTAGCTGGGGCTTCGGCACTTGGGCGGTGTTGATCCTGCCTTTCATTGTGCAGCAGAACTTGGCCAATTTGTACGTGGACTACAACAACCCCGCAGGTGGTAATAACTACTGGGCCGCGGTCAATCTTTTGGTCACGGGTGCCCGGATCGGCGTGATGTCGTGCCCCAGCGATCAGCCGACACCGCAGAACGAAACGTGGAACGGGACGGCGTATCACAACTACACCGCGAACCTCGGCAACACCGCGAATGGCGAGGCAGCACAAGTGTATATTGTGCCGACCTATAACGGCGTCGTTTGGGCTGGCTCTCCCTTTGTGCCGGGCGTGCCACAACGCCTTGTTCAAATCACGGACGGCACGAGCATGACTCTGATGATGGCCGAGCTGATCCAGGGCCGTGCCGCCGGTGGTTCCAAGGATTTGCGAGGCCTCCTCTGGTGGGGTTCCGGGGCAGGATTTCAAACCTACCTGCGTCCCAACGACACCAACCCCGATGTCGTCTGGTCCGACTTTAGCTGGTGCAACCCGAATCCGCCTAACCCGCCGTGCACGACCTACACAGGCGGCACGAACTGGCGCACCTACGCCGCACGAAGCCGACATCCCGGCGGCGTTAACGTCGCTCTGTGCGATGGCAGCGCTCGCTTCGTTGCCGATACTGTCGACATCACTACCTGGCGAGCCCTGGGTACCGCCGCTGGAAATGAGGCTGTCGGCGACTTCTAACACGTTCCATGGCTTCTGCTTGCGGTGTAACGCTCGGAGCAATTCACACGCGGTTAATCGACAGCGCAACTGGCGTTGTAATTGCGTCCTACCGAGCGTTATAATGCCGACCTGGACCGATTGGATTCGGTCACCAGCATTCAAGGAGGATGGGCGATGTGCGGCATTGTGGGTTACATCGGATATCGTGAAGCGGAACCGATTCTCGTCGAAGGCCTACGCCGCCTTGAATATCGCGGGTACGACAGCGCCGGCGTTGCGACCATCACCGGACCGCAGATGCATTTGCGCAAACGCGCAGGCCGCATCGCCGAGTTGGCTAAGTACCTCGGCGAAAAGCCCGCACCCGGCTGTCATGGGATCAGTCACACACGCTGGGCGACCCACGGGCCCGCCAACGACACCAACGCCCATCCTCACCTGAGCAACAACGGTTCGTTCGCCATCGTCCATAACGGCGTCATCGAAAATTACGCCGCCCTCAAGAAGCAGATGAAGGCGCAAGGCATCGTCTTCCGCAGCGACACCGATACTGAAGTCATCGCCCAACTCCTCGAACAGCATTACGACGGCGATCTTGTCCAGGCCGTGCAAAAAATCTTGCCGCTCTTGGAGGGAACCTACGGCCTGGCCGTCATTAGTCCGCTGCATCCCGATCTGCTGATCGGCGCTCGGCTCGGCAGCCCGCTCGTCGTCGGCATCGGCAACAACGAGCACTTCCTCGCCAGCGATCCAGCCGCCTTGCTGAGCAGCACGCGCAAAGTCGTCTACCTTCAAGACGGCCAACTCTGCGTGCTGCGCAAGGACAGTTGGCACCTTCTCGACGCCAACGCGGCCCAGGTCGATCCGACGGTGCATAATATCGACTGGAATCCCGTCGATCACGAGAAGGGCGACTTCGAGCACCACATGCTCAAGGAAATTTACGAGCAGCCCGAAGCTCTCGAGAACGCCATGCGTGGCCGACTCAACAATGAAGACGCCTCCGCCCATTTCGGCGGGCTCAATCTCGACTCCAAACAGCTGCGTCGGGCCGAGCGACTCATCTTCACCGCGTGCGGCACAAGCTACCATGCAGCTCTCGTGGGCGAGTACCTGTTCGAGGAATTCGCACGAATTCCGGTCGAGGTCGAATACGCCTCGGAGTTTCGCTATCGCAATCCGCCGATGGAACGCAACACCATCGTGCTCGCCATCACCCAGTCCGGTGAAACCGCCGACACGCTGGCGGCATTGCGCGAGGCGAAACGCAAAGGCCATCACACGCTCGCCTTGTGCAACGTCGTCGGCAGCACGATCGCCCGCGAAGCCGACGGCGGCGTCTATCTGCACGCCGGCCCGGAAATCGGCGTCGCCAGCACCAAGGCGTTTAGCAACCAAGTCGCCGTGCTGTCGATGCTCGCGCTCTACATGGGTCGCCTGAGGCATCTCTCGAGTTTGCAAGGGGCTCGCATGGTGAGCGAAATCCGCGCCATCCCTGGGCATGTTCGCCGCACGCTCGAATGCCATGATCAGGTTCGGCGCATTGCGCAGAAGTATCACCATGTCAACAACATGCTATACTTGGGCCGCCAATATCTGTTCCCAGTCGCGTTGGAAGGTGCGCTCAAGCTCAAGGAAATCAGCTACATCCACGCCGAGGGTTATCCCGCGGCCGAGATGAAGCACGGGCCGATCGCGCTCGTGGACGAGAATACGCCTTCGGTTTTCTTGATCCCGTCAAGCGGCGTCGTTGACAAGGTCATGAGCAACCTGGAGGAGATCAAAGCTCGCGGCGGCCCGGTGATCGCGATCGCGCCGACGGGCGACGAAGAGTTGGCCGACCACATCCGTTCACGAGCGGATGACGTGATCTTCATCCCGCAGGTGCCGGACTATTTGCAGCCGCTCGTCGCCGCCGTGCCGTTGCAGCTATTGGCGTATTACATTGCCGTGATGCGTGGCTGCGACGTGGACAAGCCGCGCAATCTGGCGAAGAGCGTGACGGTGGAGTGACGATTTTTTGCTTTTCCGCTTGCGGCTTAGCGCTCACATGAACTGATCCGAGCGCTAAGCCGCAAGCGGAAATTCCAGAAGCACGTGCGATCCTGCCGCCTGTAGCGATTGCATCGATCTGTAATTCATTTCCGCGCGTCAAATTTACCCGATTGGGCAAGACAAATCGATTGTTCCGAATAATAATGGTGACAGACCACCTGCTCGGCGCATCAAGCCGAACGGGCCCCAGCGCACATTCATTGCGGAGCCGTTTGCGGAAGTTGAGTTGAATCTTCAGGTCCGCCGACGCACGCCTCCGCTCCTGATAAGCGAATGTGCCGAAATGCCAAACCGTAGCCGTTTTTCCCACGTTGTGATCGGGTTCGCGATGTTTCTGACGGTGACGTTGCCGTTCGCGTCCGGACCGGATTTTGGGATGTCGCGCATGACGGCCTCGGAAGGCGTGCCGTTGCAGGCGAAGAACCTGTCAGCGCCTGCGAGTACGGGTGACGACGACTGCCTGCCGAAGTATCCGCCGCCGCCGACCGTGAAGATCAAGGTCCGCGTGCCGGCGAATGCTGAGCCTGGCCAGGGAATCGAATATCGCATTTGCGTGGAAAATTGTTCAACCGCAGAAGCCCATCATGTCACCGTGAAGAACATGCTGCCGACGAACGCCAAGTTTGTGAAGTCCGATCCGCCGCCTTCAAAGATGGAACCCGAATTGACCTGGAACCTCGGCACAGTCGGCGGTGGAGCGACGCGCGAGATCATCCTCGTCCTGCAACCGACCAATACCGACGATGTCAAGAATTGCGTCCGTGTTCAATTCGAGCACGGCCAATGCGTCACCACGCGCATGAGCGGGGCAGGCAAAGGCGATCGCCCGCCGATAATCAGCGTCGTGCCGGATGTGCCCAAGAAAGATGTCAACGTTCCCGTGTTCAAAATCGACGTGAACGGGCCGAAAGATCAGTTCTCCAATTTACCCGCGAAATACACAATCACTGTCGCCAATCTGGGCACGGCGCGAGCCGTCAATGCCGAGGCTCGACTGTTCTTTGCGACGGACAAGCTCACCGTCGTCAACGCCAGCGACAAGGCCGACAAACAGGGAAAACTCGTCGAGTGGAAGCTCGGCGACATTGAGCCGGGTGCATCGCGCACCATCGACGTTACATTGCGGGCTACGGAGAAAGGCGATTACTGCTTCAACGTCGCCGCCACGGCCGACGGCCAATTCGCCAAGCAGGTGGAAGTATGCACGAAGTTCGTCGGCGTCTCAGCGATGACGATGGAGATGTTCGATCACAATGATCCAGTCTTCGTCGGCGACAAGGCTCGCTATCCGATCGTAATTCGCAATCAGGGCGGCGAGCCGTTGACCAACATCGTCGTCCGAGCACTGATTCCACCGCCGTTGAAACTTGAACGGGCCAACGCCAAGTTCACCGCCAAGGACCCAGAGGCCGCAGGGCAATGGATCGAATTCCTGCCGTTACCCAAGATCGACGTGAACGCGGAGGCACGCTACGAGATACAAGTCGAGGCACTAAAAATTGGCGTGACGCGCTTTCATGTCGAAGTTCGCGCGGACCAATTGACGAGCCAGCTTCCCGTCATCGAGCAAGAGTTGACAACCGTTGTCGACGACCGCGAGGCCATCCGCCCGAAAGTGAAGGAGCTGAGCCGACAGCGGTAGTGTGGTAATTCACCATTCGTAAATGAGAATAACAAATTCGGGTTTGGATCAACTTATTCCAGCCGCGTGATGCATTGTCGTACTCCGTACTCAATACTGATGCGGCTGAAAAGAGTCGCTTGACGAGCCGGAAGCGTAAGCGACGGACAGGTAAAAACCGTCGCTTACGCTTCCGGCTTGTTCAGAAAATCGACTTTTGTCGGCGGCGTAGATACTGAGTACCGAGTGCGGAATTGCGGATCGCCGTCTGGTTGGGTAAGATAATATCGTGGTGTCAACGGAATCCTGACTAGAAGTCCGAGCCCTGTTGCAAGACGAACTGGAAGTGCAATGGCAGATGTACTCCAGCCCAGATGAGTAAGACGGCATTTGAAAAAGAAGGTGATGTGAAGTGACCACGAAATCGACGGACAATCCGTACCGCAGTCTGCCTGCCGTGAATGAATTCTTGCAAGTACCGACGCTTGCCACGCTGATCGCGATGCACGGGCACGACAGTGTCGTCGCGGCGGTGCGGGCGGAGCTTGCGGACGTTCGCCGCCGACTTTCGCTCGGGGTTTTGCCGGACGGCGAGTGTTCCTCCGATGCGATCGCGCAGAAGGCGGCAGCGCGGTTGGATCGCGATGCACAACCGCGTTTGCGTGCCGTCATCAATGCCACGGGCATCGTGCTGCACACCAATCTCGGCCGCGCGCCGATGGCAGCACTCGCGGCCCAGGCGGCGCACGATGCGGCCTGCGGATATCTGAACCTCGAACTCGATCTCGATACCGGCAAACGCTCGTCGCGGCAAAACCCGATTCGCGACTGGGTCACCCAGCTTACCGGCGCGGAGTCGGCGACGGTCGTCAACAACAACGCCGCCGCCACGGTCATCGCGCTGCGAACTCTCGCCCAAGGCCGCGAGGTTATCGTCTCACGCGGACAACTCATCGAGATCGGCGGCAGCTTTCGCATTCCAGACATCATGGCCCTCTCCGGCGCGACTTTGCGCGAAGTCGGCACGACCAATATCACGCGCGCCGCCGACTACGAAAAAGCGATCGGCCCGGCGACCGCGGCGCTGATGCAAATCCATACATCGAACTATCGCATCGCCGGGTTCACCGAAGCGGTCACCACGGCGGAACTCGTCGCGCTGGGCAAGAAGCACAACCTGCCGGTAATCGACGACATCGGGTCTGGCGCGCTCATCGACTATCAGCGTTTCGGTTTGGCCGGCGAACCGATGGCGCGGGCCAGCATCGCCGACGGGGCGGACCTTGTGCTCTTCAGCGGCGACAAGTTGCTGGGCGGACCGCAAGCAGGCATCCTGGCGGGGCGGCTCGAATTGATCCATCGCATCGAAAAAGACCCACTCATGCGTGCCTTCCGCTGCGACAAAATGACCCTGGCCGCCCTGGAAGCGACGTTGCGAATTTACCTGAACGAAGAACTCGCTTTACGAGAGATACCAATCCTTCATCTGCTCGGCCTTTCAGCCGACGATCTCCGCATTCGGGCCGAATCGTTGGCAGTTCGGCTCAAGGCGATTCCAGGATGGGCAAGCGTCGAAGCCAAGCCGGATGTCGCCTACGTCGGCGGCGGTTCGCTGCCCGATCAACATTTGAGCACCTGGGTCGTCGAAGCCAAACCGGGCGTTTGCAGCGACGACGATTTGGCCCAGCGACTTCGCGTCGGCACACCAGCGGTGATGGCACGCATCCGCGATGGCAGGCTTGTGTTCGACGTGCGGACGATATTTGCGAGCCAAACCGACGCCTTGGTGACCGCCGTCACTCAAGCGATGCCGAACGCTTGAGCATCGATAAATTACGCACGACCCCTACATCGCGCATTTTTTTCGCAGCGTGACGTGCGGTGTCCCCTTGACATGCTTTCCTATCTGCACGTAAACTACAGTATTACGCCCATGGTGAATCCGGGCGTCCGATCGCGCGGATTGTTTCCTTTTTGAAGATTTTCGGCTATCAGGTTTCGAGATCAGCGAATCGATGGAATGACCCAACCGGGGAGATGTGCGACTGTGAAAGCGATCATCAGCGATATCCATAGCAATCTGGAGGCCTTCCAGGCTGTCCTCGCCGACATTGCCGCCAACAATGTGACGGAGATTTATTGTCTCGGCGACATCATCGGGTACGGCCCGAATCCGCGCGAGTGCATCGATTTGGCCATGAAGTGCAACATGGTCTTGCTTGGCAACCACGATCAGGGCGCCATGTTCGATCCCGATGGATTCAACGGCGCCGCCGAGCGCGCGATTTTCTGGACCCGCTCGCAACTCGAAGCCTCGGCCGAAAACCGCGCCAAACGCGAAGCCCGTTGGGAGTTTCTCGCCGAGCGACCGCGCACTTGGAAGGAAGACGGCTGCCTCTTCGTTCACGGTTCGGCTCGCAACCCGCTCAACGAATACGTCTTCCCCGAAGACATCTACAACCAGCGCAAAATGGATCGAATCTTCGCACTGGTCGACAAGGTGTGCTTCCAGGGCCACACGCACGTGCCAGGCGTCTTCACGGAAAGCCTGCAAGACGATTCGTACCAGTTTCAGTCGCCGGAAGATTTCAACTACACCTTCAAGCTCGACGATCGCAAGGCGATGGTCAACGTCGGCTCGGTCGGCCAGCCGCGCGATGGTAATTGGCGTTCGTGCTATGTCCTGCTCGACGGCAAGAATATTACCTTCCGCAGGGTCGAATATGAAATCGACACGACTGTCGGAAAGATTCACGGCATTGAGGATCTCGACGATTTCCTCGGCGATCGCTTGCGCGAGGGGCGGTAATTTTTTCTGAATCCGGGATGTGCTGCCGAGCTTGCAGATGGTCGGCGGAACCGGGTTTCGCGTCGCGGATTTCCTGCACCATCTTGGCCGCATCTTTAAGGCGGTTGTCATCGAGCAATACGTTACCGAGGCTCCAGCGCAAGTCCGCCTGATGCGACTTGCTGACCTTGGTCAACCCCTCCTGAAGTCTCTGTGCGGGCGCGACATCAAATGGGTCAGGGATAAAAGTGGACTCGTCCTTCAAGAGTACGAGCCGGAAGTGTAAGCGACGGACTGGAGAATTCCGTCGCTTACACTTCCGGCTCGTTTTTTTGTAGGCTGCATCAAATATCCGTTACAGCAACTCCGCGATCGGCTCGCCATTTGGCAGCAGCGGGATCGGGCGACCTTGCGGATTGACGAAGGCTCGCGTGTGATCGATGCCGAGGTGGCGGTAAACGGTGGCCAAGACGTCGTTGGGATGCAGAGGCCGATCCTGCGGCCGTTCGCCACGAGCGTTAGTCGAGCCGACCGCCTGGCCCATGCGCATGCCGCCGCCGGCGATCATCGCCGACATGCTGCTTGGCCAATGGTCGCGCCCGCCACGGTTGATGCGCGGCGTGCGACCGAACTCGCCCCAGGCCAGGACCATGACTTTGCGATCCAAGCCGCGTGCGTAGAGGTCTTCGATCAAAGCGGTGACGGCCATATCGTAAGTACGCGCACGTCGCGGCAGGTTTTGCGTCAAAGCGTCGCCGTGATCGTCCCAGCCGCCCATGCCGATGCCGACGAAGCTGACGCCCGCCTCGACGAGCCGGCGCGCCAACAAACAGCTTTGGCCCCACGGTTGAGCGCGTTCGATGGTGGCGCCGTAACGGTTGCGGATTGGTGCCGGTTCGCGGCTCAAGTCGAGCGCTTCGCGCGCCGCCCGCCCGGTGACCATCTCGAACGCCTGGCGCGTGAATGCGTCCATCCCTTCCATCATGCCGCTGGTATCGACATCGCGGCGCATGCGATCGAGTGATGACAGAAGCGCTCGCCGATTCTGCAAGCGCAAGAGCGACAGGTCCGCCGGCGGAATCAGCGCTCCGGCTCCATCGCTGGGGTTCGCGGCAAACGGATCAAACGCGCTGCCCAGATAGACGCCGCCGCCGACATCGCCCTTGAAGATGCCAGCCGACGGCACGCAGACGTAATGCGGCAAGCTACGCCGATCCTGCTCGCGGGCCTTGGCGACGATGGCGCCGACGCCCGGGTAGATGAACGTGCCTTCGTTCGTTCCCGGCGGATGCGGATAGCCCGAGTTCAGGTTTTTGACCGCGCTGCCGTGGCCGCTCTCGCGATGGGCGAGCGAGCGGACGACGGCAAACTTGTCGGCGATCTGCGCGTGCAACGGCAGCGTTTCGCAGAGGTTGACGCCGGTGACGTTCGTGCGGATCGTCTGATACGGCCCGCGATACTCGACCGGCGCATCCGGCTTGGGATCGTAGGTCTCGAATTGCGAAGGCCCGCCATCGAGCCACAGCAGGATTACCGCGGTGTCGGAGGTGGCGCCGGATTCCGCTCGCAAACGCAGGAGGTCGGGAAGCGTCAGACTGGTTAGGCCGAGAGCGCCGAGTTTCAGGAACGAGCGGCGCGTACTGCCGCTGCAACTGGGCGAGGAGGTACGTAACACGTTGAGCATTGCTATTTTCCTTGAGAATCTTGAGACAAAGCTATCAGTCTCTTTACCAATTCCGGATGCTTCCAAATCCCATTCTTGTTCTTTATCGCATAGGCCTCGGCTTCCTTGTATATTGCTTCCCGACCCTGCTTCTTGAAACCTAACTTCGCGTCGTGAAAGTACAACTCAGGCGGGTCCTTCTGATAAATCGAATATCCCTCCTCGATCAACATGCAATTGAGGTGAACAATGAGCCATCCAAGAGTCGATGGCGCTCCCATAGTAAATGAATCGGAAAATCGAAGGACCACGTCCCCGTGAATCGACTTAACTTTATCAATACCCGTGATCACAACTTCTTTGTCCTTCAGGCGAAGTGCAAGAAACGCCAACCCCACCTCTTTCAGCTTCCGTTCCTTCTCAGTGAGATCGTTCGGCCATTTCGCAAAAGGTATGACGTTGGCCATTCGGAGTGTGACCTTACGATCGCGAAATTGCGCCTCAATTTTATCGGTGTCGCCAACATTTGTAACCTTGAATACCAAGGTAGGTGGGGCAGTTTTCTTCGTTTCGCCCCCAGCTGGAGCGCAAGTGATGGCCGTGAAAAACAGAACAACTACACAAATGCTCCGGCGAATGTCTGAAGTAACCATGTCGTGCCCTTCAAGTGACCGTGTGTTTGCCCAAGAAGATTTCGTCGGTCCTGTCAATGATTAAACAAAAATTCCTTGGTATTCAGCAACGCCCAGAAAACATCCTCATACGCTTCCTTGCGATTGCCTCCAGCGGTCAAATACGCCTCGACGGTGTGCAGCTCCTCGGCGACCGGTGGCCGGGCGTAGACCCAGTGGTAGATCTCCTTGATCTTATCCGAAACGGGCCGCGAGTCCGATGCGATTTGGGCGACGCGACCGGCCTTGTCTTTCAGTTTGTTGTGCAGTTCCGTCGAGCCGATCAGGTACAGGCTTTGGTTGAGCGTCGCGGCCCCGCTGCGTTCGCATTCACACGCCGAACTGCGATCCGGTTTGCCGAACGCCATCAAGAGCGGCGTCTTGACGGCTTCGTCGGGCAATTCGATCGCCCGCGTGGCAGCGGTCTTGGCCGAGCCGCCGCCTTTGGTGGAAACGAACCTCACGGAAACGCCGGTCACCTGATCGAAAGCGTCGAACAACACCTCGGCGGGAAGCCGTCGCGGATAGAAGCGCGCATAGTTCTGTTTGTCCTTGGGATTGTGCTCGTTCGGCGTCGACGAAAGCTGATACGTCTTGCTCGTGCAGATCGTGCGGATCAGATCCTTGAGGTCGAATTTGTGATCGAAAAAATCCTTGGCAAGCGCATCAAGCAACGGCTCATTGCTCGGCGGGTTACTGACGCGCATGTCGTCCGGCATATCCACGATGCCGCGACCGAAGAAATGCGACCAGTAGCGATTGGCGATGGCGCGAGCGAAGAACGGATTGTCGGCCCGCACCATCCAGTCGACCAGCTTATGGCGAGGGTCATCCGATGCGGGCACGTCCAATTCCTGGCCGTCGAGGGGCCGCGGCTTCGTATAGCTCTTGCCGTGAGGCCCGGTCACGCGGCCATCGGGCATCAGCATGACGCGCGTGTCGTTGGCATTGGCCTTGGTGTTGGCTTTCTTGGCCTGGGATCCATTCTTGGGATTGACGAGTTGCACACGGGCGAAGTACGCGGCCAGGCCCCAGTAATCGTCCTGGCTCCATTTTTCGTAAGGATGATGATGACACTGGGCACATTGAATCCGCGTGCCGAGGAAGACCTGAGCGGTGTCATCGACGAGGGCTTCGGGCGTGCGCAGGACGTTGTACCAACCGACTGGCGGCTGCGCTTTTTCTCCAGAGAAATCGCCCGTGGCCGTGACGATCTCGCGAACGAACTGGTCATACGGCTTGTTCCTGGCCAGGCTGTCGCGAATCCAGCCGTGCAGAGCGAGCGTGCGTTCTTGTTTGCCGCCGACGCCGACAATGCCGTCGCGGCGGTTGCGCAGGATGTCGCCCCACTTCAGGGCGAAGTAGCTCGCATACGCGGGACGTTCGAGCAGATTGTCGATCCGCTTGGCACGCTTGTTGGCGTCGGTGTCGGCGAGGAACGTCTCGGCTTCCATCGCGGTTGGCAGTGTGCCGGTGATGTCGAGACTGACGCGGCGGAGAAATTCGCTATCGCTGCACAGTTCCGATGGCGGCAGGCTCAACTGCTTCAGCTTGGCATGTACGTGCGTGTCGACGAAATTCGCCGGCTGCGGGAACGTGTACTTTTTAAGCGGCGCTCCCTGCGGAATCGTCGCTCGAAAGACACCGACGTGGCCAAGATACCGGACCATGATCGCGCCGTCGCCGGGAGTGTCAAGCGTTTCGACCAGACCGCCTTCGGCGACGCTGGCGATTTCCGGTTGGTTGCTGGAATACTCGGCATCGGCAGTAACATCGCGGCGGGAGCCATCGTTGAACAATGCGGTCACCGTGATTTGCTGCGTCGACTTGGGCGCCACCAGCCGATGCGCCGGCGCGACCGCCAAGCCGACGACCTTCGGATCGGTAGCGTTGCCAAACGGCACGCCAATCCGAATCCAGCGCAGTATCGTTTGGTAATCGCGTGACTCGGGATCGAGTCGCCTGCCGCCGCCGTGAGCCATCGCGCCGGTTGGCTTGGTGAGCAATAGGCTAGATTCGGGTATCGCGGGGAGGATGCGCCGGACCCGTGCCTCGCGCGTCAACGCTTCAAAATCGACCTGCGGTTCAAAGCCCAGAAGCGATAGGCGAAAGCCGTTCTGCCCGGTCGATTTGCCATGGCACGCGCCACTGTTGCAACCGAGTTTGCTGAAGATAGGTACGATCTCGTTGGTGAAGTTGATCGGTTGTTCCTGGTCCGCCTTCTCGACGGTGACGGTCACCTTGACGGACTTGCCCTCGAACTCGGCGAGAACATCGGTCGTCCCATTCCTCGTAGACGAAAGCAATCCGTGAGTATCCACACGCGCGATCTGCGAATCGACGGCACGATACTTGGCCTGCCTGGTGAGATCACGTATGCCGCCATTGGCGTACTGGCCGGTGACGACGAGTTGCTGCAATTGGCCGGCGCCGCGCAGTGTCACTTTGTCCGCAAGGGCGGACAGGCTGCGCAGCTCGCCGCTGCCGATGGGCAGAATCGCGTCGGCCTTTACGAGACTCGCCGCGTAGCCGAGAGTGATGAGGCAGGCCAACGTAGGGAACAGTCGAACTCTCATTTTCGTCGATCCTCAAGAAATTGCTATTGCGTTGGCTGCTTCGCAACCGCCCGCGACGCAAGATTCATATGCCTCGAAAAACGATTACGGCATGCTGGCGGTGTGCAACGGACGGTTACCCCTTGTGGATTTCTCGCGGCGAGCAGGCTTGGTTTCACGCAGCGCCACTTCGGCAGGGAAACCCAAGCCCGTTACGAGTCTGCGTATCATTGCCAGACTCAACGGCCTCCGGCCACCTAACACTTCCGAGACTTTGCTTTTGCTCCCAATGTACGGAATCAGATCTCTCGGCGTGAGTTCCCCTTGCTCCATACGAAACCGAAGAGCTGCAATCGGGTCGGGCAGATCGATCGGGTAGGCGCAATCCTCGTAAGTCTCCACCAAGAGGAGCAGCAACTCCAGTTCGTCTCCTTGTGCTGTGCCAGGCTTGGCGTCGAATATTTTCTCGATACGCGCCAGGGTCGTTTCGTGCTGCGCGTTCGTCTTGATGACCTTTGGTTTCATGACTTGGGATCTTCTTTCAAATCGTTTGGGCATCGATTTCATCGTACTCCCTGTGCGTTCCCACAAAGCGAACGTAGACCGTGTGGAAGTCGTAATTGATCCACACTACAAGTCGATACTTGTTGCCTCCGATATTGAATACAACGCGGCCATCCTTGAGTATGCTCGCCGTGCCGTATTGACTCTTCACATCCGCCGGTGAGGACCACGCAGCATTCTTAGTTTCTGCGTGCCACGCCTCCAAGGGTGCTCTGACGGCTGGCTCTTTCTGCCAGTAGTCCTTGAGCGTTTTCTTGGAGATGATTCGCATATTGTTTGTAGCCTATGCTCGTTGCCAAGTCAAGAACAAAGTTCCCAATTAGGGAACTCGCGGACCGCTCGTCCGCAGATTCGCGACGGAACGAGCACACTCGCCAAAGTCGAATGAATTATCCCAACCCCGCCAGCGCGCCAGTACTGACGCCGAACTCGCGGCGTTCGATGCCTGTGAGCTGCGTGAGCGTGAGCCAAAGGTTGCTGAGCGAGGTATTGTTGGCGAATTGCACCTGCCTGCCGGTGCGACGCAGAAGGCCGCCACCACCACCCGCGAGGAGGCACGCCACATCGCGCGTGCCGTGGCCGACCCAACCCGTGCCGTTGTTGCCACAGCCGTAAACGATGATGCTGTTGTCGAGCAGATTGCCGTTGCCCTCGCGGCTCGCACGCAATCGCTGCAAAACATAGAGCAATTGGTGAACGTACCAGCGGTCGAACGCCTGGATAATCGGCTTCGTCGGCACGGGATCGTGCGTGCAGGAATGATGGCCGAAGTCGAGGTAGCGATTCTCGACTTGGCCCGCGAACTGGGCGCGGTCGATGTTGCAATCGACGAGCCGACGGGCGTAGGTTCCTTCGTTCGTGTCGTCGCCAAAGAGTAAGGTAACGACGCGGGTCATGTCGGTCTGAAACGCGAGCACCATCAGGTCGCCCATGAGGCGAAGGTAGGTCGTCAGATCGGCGGGCACGCCTTGGGGCCTCGCCAGCGTCGGTCGTGGTCGACGCACGGTGACGCTGCCACGCTCGAAGGCGACGATCTGGCGTTCGAGCGTGCGCACCGATTCGAGATATTCGTCGAGCCGCCGTTGGTCATTGCTGCCTAGATTCAGTCGAAGCCGACGGGCATCCTCGCCGACGACATCGAGAACGCTACGGCGATAGAAGTCGCCCTGCGGATCGCCGAACATGCGGGCGAACACATCGCGCGGATCGGTCTCGACGCCATTGGGCACGCCGGGAGCACGCCAGGAGACATAGCGCGAGTGCATATTGCGGCCGATGTTGTTGCAGCTCAGTTCCAGCGAGCGCAGAGGCGTATCCCGGCTGAGGTGCTCGGCCAGCACTTGATCGAGCGTAGCGGCGGTTTCCGCGCCCCATGTGTCGGTTCGGCCATGCGAAGCGCTGCTCAGATAGACTGCCGCGGCTCCCATATGTCCGCCCGGCGGATGGCCACGGCCGTTGAGGCCGTCGAGCACGAGCAACGAATCTTTGACCGGATCGAGAATCGAGAGCGTTGGCGAAAGTTGAAAGTCACGCCCTTCGCCGCGCGAACCTTTCCACGCCGTCGCCTCGGCCCCGATGGGATGATAGATGAAGGCGACGCGCAATGGCGGCCGATTGGTCTGACCTTGCGCCGGCAGCATCGCCTCCAGCCAGGGCAACGTGACCGAAGCGCCGACGCCGCGCAACAGAGTGCGTCGTGATAGGTGCCAGCTTTTCATGTGTGCTCCATGGAATGCCTACGATTGTGCCGGTTTCTGTGCGGCTCGCAGTTGCCGAAGCTCCGCCTCGGCTGCCTCCGCCCGCTGCTTCTCGGCTTCGGCCCGCTGGCTCGCGGCCTCGCCGCGCCGGCGTTCGACGTCCGCTATTTCCAGCGCTGCTGGGATCACGTCGCCGTCTTTGTCGAAGAAACGCAGGTAGACTTCTTCTTTTCCCTGGTACTTACCGGCCCAAAGTCCCAGCCAAAGGCCAAACTGCTCGGACCAGAGCCAACTTTGTTCATTGGATTCGATGGAATGGTAACGACCGTTCTTCAGACGCCAGCCTAGCAGTTTTTGTTCGGCTGGATTGTAGATGAAGTATTCGCTGGTGTGAAAGACCCGCTCGTAGGTGTCTTTCTTGATGCCGTGATCCAGATTCGCAGTCGTCGGCGAAGTAAGCTCAATGATGACATCCGGGTATTTGCCACCTTCGCCCCAGACATACCATGCTCCGCGTGGCGGGTTGAGCGAGGCTTCTTTGACAAAAAAGAAGTCGGGGCCGCGAAAGTTCCGATCGCTCGCTTGCTGTTCGTCGAAATAAATGAACATGTTGCCGCCGACGAAATAGTCGTCGCGGCCTCTGTGCAAAAGGCCGACCAGTTCGATGAGCAGCGTCATTTCCAGCCGATGCCAATCGCTTTCCAAGTTAGTACCGTCCTCTTCGGGCAGATTTGTGGGAGGGTAGCGAAAATCGTCCACTAAGGGTTGGGCTTCAGGTTGAACCGTGGCTGTTGACATTTGTTGCTCCAATGAATCGCGGGGCAGACTTGTTACGGTCTGACAAAGAGTTCAACGCCCCACTCGGAGGGATTGTTTTGTCTGCTCAACAGGAACCACCGCGACCCGTTGTCGTTTTCGTTCGATGAAAGCTATTCCGTGCTCAGCCATGTAGGCCAGGTAACGATGATACAAGGCCAGTTCTCTGGCTGATCCCGCGCGCCACAAGTGCCACTCCTCAAACACCGACGATCTGACAGCGGAACGCAAATCTTCTACGACCATTTCATCGTGCTTGGCAGTGCATAGGTAGTCGGCTTCGATTCGGTACACCAATCCCATCGCGACTAGGAGTGCGACCAACTTTGCTGGAGGTCTTCGCGACGGAATCGAAATCTATCGTCCATCTTGAACCTATTTGGCTGAACTGGTAATTGAGCAACCCAGGTTGGATTCTACCAGGCGCGACGCTTCCCATCAATGAAAATCAGTCCACGCTCTCTCTCCCCCGCCGATGCCGAAACGGATAGCTCTTCGCGATCTCCATCACTACACGCGAAAACCTGTAGTCATCGGCGGCAACTCGCGCCGTAATCTCACGCACGGTCTTCGCGTCGTAATAGTCGAGCTTGCGGCCCAACCCATACGCCAGCATATGCTCGACGAAAGCTCGTGTAAACTCCAACTTTCGCGAAACCAGCACGGCTTTCAAATCCGCGATCCCTTTGAACTTCGTGCCGTCAATCAGTTCGCCCGATGCGTCGATCGGCTGCGCTTGATCCATCTCGCGCCAACGGCCGACGGGATCGAACTTTTCGAGGGCCATCCCCAGCGGGTCAATGAGCCGATGGCACGACGCACAGTTCGGGTCGGCCCGGTGCTTCTCCATGCGTTGGCGAACGGTTAGTGCCTTCACGTCTTGCTTGTCTTCGCGCAGCACGTTATCGACATCCGGCGGCGGCGGGGCGGGCGGCGTGCCGAGGATCGTTTCGAGCACCCATTTGCCTCGCGCCACGGGACTCGTCCGCAGCGATTGCGATGTGCCGGTCAGCATCTTGCCCATCGTCAGCACGCCGCCGCGCGTCTTGTCGGGAAACTTCACGCGATACCAGTTCGGCAACGTGTTGGGCGACGGCTTCTTGCCGGGAAAGTTCGCCAGCCCGTAATGCTGGGCGAGCGGATAGCTGATGAAGCCCCAGTCGGTGTCGATAAACTCCACGATGCTGCGATCTTCGACCATGATCGCGTCGGCGAATAGCATCACCTCCAGCGTCATCTGTTCGCTCAGGTTGTTCTGGAAGTAGCTCGCGAATTTATCAGCATCGGGATTCGCCCGCTCGAGCCGATCGACTTGCAGCCATTGCATGAGGAACCCGTGCAACAACCCATCGCGCGAACGCCAATCGCTCATCATTCGGCGAATCTGGGCGTCGAGCATCTTCTCGTCTCGCAGTTGTCCCTTCTCCGCGAGCTTGAACAACTCCTGATCCGGCATGCTGCTCCACAGAAAGTACGACAGCCGTGCTGCTAACTCGTAGTCGTTGAGCGGCTCGACGGGGGGGGATTTTTTATCTTGCAAAATACGACGCGGAGCGTCGTGCCACAATAATAGGAAGTTCGGCGAAACCAAAATCGCCTGCAATGGCAAGCGGATCGATCTCTCGAAATTCTCGCCCTTTGCCTGGGCAAGATCGAACAGCTTCGCATAGCGCTCCGCTTCGTCGGCGTCAACAGGCCGACGAAACGCTCGGCTCGCGAAGCTTTGCAGCAACTTCACCAGCGCCTGTCGCGGAGTCATTCCGTTCGACGGGCCTTTTTCGAGCCTGTCGACTTCTTCACGTAACGTCCAGTTGTAGCGGCCATTCTTCTCGCGGCCTTTGACCGAGTAGACATCGTCGAGCAGCACCTTGGTGACGCGCAGGTACTTCTCCATCAAGAACGACGGCAGCGACAGATTGTCGGCGATCGTGTCAAAGCCGCCATCGTTGGTGTCTTGTGGCAACATGCGAGCGACGAAATCGGTCGCATGTTCCGGCGGCGGGATCATGCGATACAAACTGATACGCCCATCCTTGATCGGCTCGAACGATGTCTTACGCGCCGCCGGTCTGGCATTGGTCACCGCCAAATCACGCAGCGTGTTCATGGTTTCACGGACATTCAACCGGCGCGAGGGCAATGGCCCGGGATCGGGATGCCCGTGCCACTTCGCTTGCACGAACATGTCCTCCAACGAGCCGATGATTCGCTGCCTTTCGAGCAAAGTCGGCTGTGCGCTGGCCGACGGCGGCATCGAATGCGACCGCAGGCGATCCCAGACCTTCTTCCAGGTCGTGAGCGTTTGCTGTGATTCGAGATTCAGCGACGCTTTGGCTTTCTTCGAGTTGTGACAGGAGACGCAATACCTGCCAAGCAATGGCCGAATCGCGTCGAGATCGGCGTGGCTCTTGTCCTGAGCGCGGACCGTGCCCGTCAGCATGACGATGGCGGCGAGGGAGCGGAGTAGGTTGGCGGGCGTTGAACGCATGGGGAAATACCTTAGTATTGTAACAAAACGAGGTCGCTGCTTGATCGATTCAAACCTCCACCCAATCAATGAGCGAGATCCGCAGTCGCGAAAAAACGCACACCACATAAAATGAATATATCAGTTTGACCTTGCCGTCGAAACGGAACCGTGTGCTCGGCGATTATCGAACATGTGGTTTTCCAGAATAAGTCTTTTTTTTCTTGCCAACCCGCCATCGCACGTGGTAATGTCGGGAAAGTTGTCAATCCTAACGGTTCCTTCGACAACGTGGAGCCGCCTCATGTTCACCACCAATAGGAAATGGAACTGTGGATTCATATGTACTAATGGGGCGCGTAAGCAGTCGCTCATCGTAAGACCGCGAACGCCACGCCTCACCGGCGAAGGCACGTACGACCGCGTCACCACCGGCCCCGGCGCGACGATGCCCACCGATGCCGGCACTATCAACCACCTCTGGGAGTAAATCGGCTCTTCCCACAGCGGCACGTTCTCCCTGACCCAAACCGGCGACGACCGCTATGATATTCTGGAGGCGTTCAAGCACGTCTCCGATTCCCACTCTTGCACGGCAAACTCCCCCGGGGTTCGACGTGCCGCAGCTAGCTCGGCCCTGAGCGGATGCCACGCGGCGAATCAACGGCGGCGATGAATCTCGCCGTTCGCGGACGACAACGACAATCCAATCCGCAGATGGAAGTCGCTGCCGCGAATCGAATCCCGATGCCCCGATGGTTTTCCTTTTTCCGGCATCGTATCACGGGTGGCGTTCGGTTGTCAAAGTCGGTTGTGTGAAAAAACGCGATGGCGCCGGGATACAGCGGGCGCTATACGGGGAGATCCAATCTGCAAGTAAAAATCCGCATGCACTCCACCCTCCTCTCTCCCCCGGCCCGTTGGCCAACACCCCCTAATAAACTGGCAAAAAGTGCAACAACTCTTGGCCCCTTGCCGCTGGCCAAGCGCCTCTGACCAGTGGTTGTTCGGCGGAACGAGAATGGTCTTATCCCGCAGTCGAACTACTCCGTCGCTTGCGTTTCCGGCTCTGCGCGACACGTGCTATTGCGTTTAATTTTGCTTGCAATGGTCGCGATAATGCAGTAGTGTCAAATCAGGTTTTCATTTCCTGGAGGCGACCGAACCGATGCCCCTTACCTGCTCGCACTGTTCACGCGTGAATTCGCCGAACGCTCGCTATTGTTGGTTTGACGGCGCGGCGCTCGTCGGCTCAGTCGGGCCGGTCGGCGCGGGGCAGGCGTCGTTTCCCTTGCCGTTCGTGTTCTCCACGGGCACGAAATGCCGCGATTTCGCTGAGTTCCTGGTCGGTTGCGACAAGCATTGGAACGAAGCGAAGAAGTTCCTCGAAACCGATGCTATGCAAAAGTTCTTCGGCGGCATCGGCCGCATGGACCTCGCTCAGGCGGCACAGGAGGCGGCACACTTTCCTGACGGTGATCGCGGACTCGACCAGTTCCTGAGCCGAATCCCGATCCCGAACGCGACGTCACCCCGGCTCGAAGTCACGCCAAAGCTGATCCAGCTCGGACCGTTAACGCCAGGCAAGGATGGCGCGTTTGACCTATGCCTTGAAAACACGGGTTCGCGCATCGTGTTCGGCTCAATCGCGCCGGACTGCGCTTGGCTCGCCGCCACCGATACCGGCGTGGCGAGGCACTTTCAATTTCGCGAATCAGCGACGATTTCAATCAAGATCAAGGGCCAACATCTGCACGCCAGCGCTAAGCCGTTCGAAGCCGTGATGGTCGTGGAATCGAACGCGGGCACGTTTCGGCTCAAAGTAATCGCCCAGGTTCCGATCATATTGTTCGAGGGCGGCGTGTTCACCGGCGCCCGCACGCCGCGCGATGTTGCGGAATACGCCAAGAAATATCCGAAGGAGGCGGCGAAGCTGTTCGAGGACGGCGTCGTCGGCAAATGGTACGCCGCCAATGGGTGGACCTATCCGGTGAAAGGCCCGGCCACCAGTGGGTTGGCAGCCGCGCAGCAGTTCTTTGAGGCGCTGGGCCTGAGCAAACCGCCCAAAGCTATCGTCGATGAATCGCCGATTCGATTGCGAGGCAGGCCCGGCGATACGCTCAAGCACAACGTGCAGATTCACAGCGACGAAAAACGCCCGATCTACGCCCAGGCCAGTAGTACGGAGTCGTGGGTAGTCGTGAAGCCGGGCGTGACGCATCTGAATGTTGTCACGCTGCCGTTGGAAATCACGATCCCCGACCGCGCCGGCGTGACCGTGGATGCAACCATCACGGTGACGGCCAACGGGAACCAACAGTTCCGCGTGCCAATCGTCGTCGCTGTTGATGCGCCGATCGTCATCGCCGCGGCGAGCGTGACGTCGGCGACACCGGCGGCGGGTTCCGTTGATTGTCGTTTTTCCGAGCCGCGACCGTCAGGGAGCAGCCAACAAAGTGCCGTGCCTACAGGTCGCGGCTCGGAAAAAGTTCGTTTCGATCCGCGTCAGGTGCTCATGCACGCCGTGCCGTTGGTGCTGCTGGCATTGGTGTTGTGCGGACTGCTCGTCAAGGATTTGTTGAGCAACAATCCCCGACGGCCAGTTGCCATTGTCAAGGACGAATCGCCCGAC
Source organism: Gemmataceae bacterium (assembly GCA_009697105.1). Lineage (GTDB taxonomy): Bacteria > Planctomycetota > Planctomycetia > Gemmatales > Gemmataceae > SIAQ01. The sequence continues at coordinate 40,394 of SIAQ01000010.1, forward strand.
ACGAAAACGAAACAGGACGCGCCAAAGGTCGTCGTTACCGATGAACCCGACGAAGGCACGAATCTCGCCAGCGGTCCACGCTTCAAAATCGAGGACGAACCCGAGGAACGCATCGGGTCGGCTCGTTTACAACCGGTCAAAGTCGAGATCAAAGACGAACCCGCGGAGAACAACGGCCCCGGCCAGGCCGTTCCCATCGGCGCCGCTCCATTCGTCAATTACTTGGTCTACAATCCGCCGAAACGTTTCGGCATCACCGGCACAGCAGCGGCGGGACCGGCGGCCTTCAAGCAACTTACCTACTCGGCAAATGGCAGCACCAACACCACCGTCGTCAGCGTCAACGGGGCAACGACCGAGTTCGGCGGCTTCCAGGGCAAATGGACACGCCTCAATCTCCAACTCGATGGCATTCCGCCGACCGCGAATGCCGTTCGTGGCACGCATTCGACCTGGCAATTCGGCACTCTCACTTACCACCAGGTCCTGGAGATCATCCCGGGCCAACCGGTCACTGTCAATGGCGTCGCACGCCGCAACCTCGACACTGTTTTGATCCGCTGGATCATTCACAACACCGACAGTCGGCAGCACTCCGCCGGCCTGCGTCTCCAACTCGACACGCTGATCGGCGGTAACGACGGCGTGCCGTTCACCGTCCCGGGCCAAACCGGACTCGTCAGCACCTTCGCCGACTACCGCGATCCTGCCACCGTTCCCGATTTCATCCAGGCTCTCGAACGCTTCGACCTCACCAATCCCGGCACGGTCGCCCACATGACGCTCAAGCCCGGCGGCGGCATCGAACCGGCACAACGTCTCAGCCTCACTCATTGGCCTGGCGGGTCGCTCGCCTGGAATATCCCCGTGCGCAGCCTCACGGGCGATTCCGCGGCCGTACTCTATTGGCCAGAAAAGACGCTCAAACCCGGCGAGAAACGCACCATCGGTTTTGCCTATGGTCTGGGCAACGTCTCTGCGACCGACAAGCTCGGCCTGACGCTCGGCGGTTCGTTTGAGCCAGGTCAGGCGTTCACGGCGACGGCCTACGTCGAGAGCCCGATCGTCGGCCAGACGGTGCGTCTCGAGCTGCCCGACGGCCTCAAGCGAATCGAAGGCGCCGAGACCCAGCCGGTCGCCATCCAGAATGCCGGCGGACGCAACACGAGCGTCGTCACCTGGAAGATACTCGTCGAACGCACCGGGAATCATCGCCTGAAAGTAGTCTCCAGCACTGGATTGTCTCAATCGAAAACGATCTCCATCTCCGGCGGTGCAACGTCTGGTGGCGGTAGGCTCGCCATCGATTTGCAGGGTTCGTTCGAGCCAGGCCAGACCTTCATCGTGTTGGGTAAAGTCACCGATCCGAGCGAGGACCAGACGCTCACGTTAAACCTTCCCGCAGGCCTGCAACTTTCAAACGGCTCGTCGACACAGCGTGTGCCCACGCCGCCCGCGGAATTGAAGTATGCGTTGGTCCAGTGGAGTGTCCGCGTAATCTCAGCAGGCAGGTATCCCGTGCGCGTTGTCTCTAGCACAGGTGTCACGCAGACCAAGACCATCACCATCGAGCAACCAGGCCGGGCCGATGGCGCGTTCAACATCGTGCTGACTGGCGACTTCGAGCCGGGCAAGACGTTCAACGTGTTGACCAAAGTCGTAACGCCTGTGCCTGGCCAGGCATTGACGTTGATCCTTCCCACCGGCCTGACACGCGAGGATGGCGCCGAAACGCAGACCGCCACGTCCGATGCCTCGCTCGTTTGGAAGGTGCGCGTCACGCAGGTCGGCAAGTATACCGTCGGCGTGAAATCGACGACCGGCATCACCCAACGCAAAACACTCATGATCGAACCGCCCGGCGAATCCGCTGGCCGATTCACGTTTGAACTCGTTGGCGACATCCAGCCGGGCAAAGAATTTAAGGTGAAGGCCCAGGTCGCGAAACCGGTGACTGGTCAGAAGCTGACCTTGAATCTTCCCAAGGGTTTGACGCTCGTGAATGGCGACGCCGAGCAGATGGTTCCGCGCGAGGGAACTCTCGCTACATTAACCTGGCAGGTCCGCGTCACCGGTTCGGGGCGTTTGCCCCTGCGCGTCGAATCGTCAACGGGTTTGGCACGCACGAAAACGATCTCGCTAACCGACGGGAACAGTTCGCTGTTTGGCAGGTGAACGATATATAGCCCGCCATTTATGGCGGGTTTGCAGGAGACCCGCCATAAATGGCGGGCTATATATGGAAACGAAAATCATCCGCTGATTCTCGCCCAGCTTCCCTGGATTCGCACGCTCGTGTATACAATGATGTAAAATAGATTCAGATCGCCTCGCCCAGGTTGAAATCGCTGTTGACAGTTATCCCGTCTCTCGGCATAGTCCCGCTTCTTCATTCCGGGAGATATTTTCCCCGAGACCACCCGTCTCGGCATCCAGACTAGGGAGCCGCACTCTGCTCGGCAAGTCGGACGAATTGGAGGTTAGAACATGAACACCATAGGCAAGATACTCGTTATCTTGAACTTTCTCTTTGCCGTCATCGTCGGCCTATTGATCGTTCTCACAGCCGCGACACGGAACAAACTGAAGCAGAAATACGATGAAGTCGAAATCCAGGCGAAAATCATCGTGGACGGCCACAAAACCACCAAAGAAATCGTCGGCCGAGTCGCGGGCGATAACGTCCAGGCTCAGAAAGAACTCGATAAGATCAAGCAAGACCTGGCTGACAAACAAACGGAGTTGAAAGTCTCCAAGGATCTGTTCGACCAGAAAGAACAGCAATATATCGAAACGCTCCGTATCAAGGACACGACCGTCGAAGCGATCAAGACCGCCAAGGAACGACTCACCAAGGAAATCGATTTCCTCAACGGCGTCATCAAAGAACGCGAGAATTCGATCGTCGCTCTCGAAGCCAACGTGAAAACCTTCCGCATCATTGCCCAGAACCAGGAAGCAAATTTCAAGACCGCGCAGATTCGAAACGAGAACCTGCTGGAACAACTACGAGGCATATCCGGCAAGCTCGCGCGGTATGAAGCAGGCGTCACCGGGACCGATGCCGCTATCATTCGCAATCCGAACGCGCCGAATCCGCCCAGCGTCCTGGTCAACGGCAAGATCGAAATCGTCAGCGGCAGTGACCTCGTACAGATCAACCAGGGCACCGACCACGGCTTGGAAAAGGACCACACACTCGACATGTACCGCCTGTCGCCGGATGCGAGGTACCTCGGCATGGTCCGCATCATCGACGCCAACACGCACACCTCGGTTGGCCGCATCGTCGCCGCTGGGAATGCTGCACTCCGCTCCCAGCTGAAAGTCGGCGACCTCGTGACGAGCAAGTTGACATCGCGGTAATCGGGGTGTCGTCGATTTGTCGACTTCCCTGAATTCCACTTGCGGTTTAGCGCTCACGTCGGGCAATCCGAGCGCTAAGCCGCAGGCGGAATTCAGGGAAGTTTATTAATATCGTGCCCTGAACACGTTGGGATCCAACCATGGCGAAGCACAAAACAGACGGACCTGCGGACAGCTCGATGCCTGTCAATGACGCCTGGACAGGGTTGCTGGCGATTTCGCTGATCGCGCTAAGCGTTGCCACCGGCTTCCTCGCGTGGGATTGGTACCTATACGACGAAAACGCCGTCGCCAATATGAAACTCCCAAATCTAGCCGGCACCCTGCCCAAAAAGCCCGACGCTGACGCCAAGAAGATCGTCGAAAAGAAAGTCGACGGAAAAACGGTCGAGGAAAAGAAAGTCGAAGAAAAAAAAGACGAAGCCAAGAAGGACGCGGCGATGCGGTGGCGTGCGATTCCCTATGCTGAATTCGGTATCTTCACCGCAGCGGCACAAAGCCTGCCGGGTTACCCAACGCCAAATTCTTTACGAGCCGCGTCGATTTGAACTGGTACCTTAGCCCTAGCCATCGCACTTCGTCTAATGGAATGGCAATAAACTTCGGGATTCGCGGCGTTCTATTCGCAGACTTTGTCGTTGGTGTCCTGCAGGCCGATTTTTGCCCCCCGTAATTTCACTTTTCCGATAATATACTTGACCCGCATCCTCTGTCGGCTTAACATATTCTACAACTGCAATCCGCCCGGTCGATGTTTCCTCCCTCCATTTGGTTGTCCCTTTTTTTTGGACCATCGCGAAAGATCCCACTCGCATTGAGTCCGCTTCGTAAGGCGTCCGGACTGGACGTGATCGCGAAGGAGTGAATTCCGATGACAAACAGACGTTGCTTTTCAGGTTTGGTGGTAATTACTGCTACCATCGTGGCATCGGCGATATTCTCGTTGCCGGCGTACGGGCAGTTCATCAATGGACACCAATGGCCGGTGCCACGCTTGAATACGCTGACGCCGCCGGGCGGTAAAGTGGGCACGACTGTCGAAGTGACGTTTGCGGGCACGGAGGTTGAACAACCGGATGCCTTGCTGTTCAGCCATCCGGGGATCAAGGGGGTGCCGGTCATTCCGCCTCCGCCCGTAGTCGATCCGAAGGCGAAGCCCGATCCGAAGGCGAAACCGGTGGTCGCGCCGCCGATCACGAAGTTCAACGTGACGATCGCCGCCGATGTGCCTCCGGGGGATTACGACGCCCGGCTCGTCAACAAGAATGGTATCAGCAACCCCCGCCGATTCGCTGTCGGCACGTTTATCGAAGTCGCGGAGAAGGAGCCGAACAACGATGTCGAGCAGGTCCAGAAGATCGAGCTTGGCACGACGGTCAGCGGCACCATCGCCGCCGCCATTGATGTGGATTACTTCAGCTTCGACGGCAAAAAAGGGCAGCGCGTACTGGTGGTTTGTCGCGCGTCCGGCATCGACAGTAAGCTTGATCCGGAGATTCGCGTCATCGGTGTGGGCGGGCGCGAGTTGACCTACTATCGGCCGTCGCCTGGCCAGGACGGCATGGCCGACGTCACCATTCCCGAGGACGGCGAATATTTGATTCGCCTGAACAAATTCACCTACACCGTCGGCGGGGTCGACTATTTCTATCGTCTCACCGTCGGCACCATGCCTTACATCGACGCCGTTTTTCCGCCCGTGATCGAGCCGGGTAAGACGGCAACTGTCACGCTGTTCGGTCGCAACCTGCCCGGCGGCAAGCTCGATCCGGCGTCCGTCATCAATGGTCAGGTGCTCGAAAAAGCTACGGTTTCAATCACCGCCCCCGCCGACCTGGCTTTGCGTTCCCAGCTTAAATACTCCGGATCGATCGCCCCTCTGGCAGGCACGCTGGATGGATTCGAATATCGCATCAACGGCCCAACAGGCGCCTCCAACCCGATTTTCATCGGTTACTCCAGCGCTCCCGTCGTGATCGAGAACGACGACAACGACACCGTCGAGAAGGCCCAGGCCGTTGCTGTGCCTTGCGAAATTGCTGGCCGAATCGACAAGAAGCGCGATCGCGACTGGTACGCCTTCGAAGCGAGGAAGGGCGACGTTCTGATGATCGAGGTATCGAGCCATCGCTTCGGGTCGCCGACCGATATGTATTTCGTGCTCAAGAATCTCGCCACGAAAGCGGATATCGTCCTGCAAGATGATACGATCGAAACGGTGAGCAATCGCTTCTTCACGGCCAACCGCGATCCGCAGCCGTATCGGTTCGTTGTACCAGCGGATGGCAAGTTCCACCTGATGGTTGCAAGCCACACGGGCGACAATCACGCCGATCCGACGCATCAATACCGCATGCGGATTACGGCCGAAAGGCCCGACTTCCGTTTGTTCGTCATGCCTGCGGATGAGAATAGGCCTGATTCGTGTCGGGTTGGCCAAGGCGGCACGCATCATTATACGGTGTATGCCGTGCGAAACGATAGTTTCCGCGGCGACATTGCCCTGAGCGTTGAAGGTCTCCCGGCAGGCGTGAGCTGCGCGGTCCAGACGTTGTCGGGCAACATGAAGTTTACGCAACTCGTCCTCGCCGCCGCCGACAACGCCGCCGAATTCACGGGCTTCGTGAAGGTCGTCGGCACCGCGACTGTCAACGGGCAGAAGGTCGTGCAGCAGGCCCGTCCCGCGAGTGTTGTCTGGGCTGTTCCGATGCAGCAGAACATTCCGACCATCACGCGGCTCAATGCCGATTTGGCATTGGCGATTCGCGACAAGGCGCCAGCCAAGTTTATCGCGACGATGGACAAGGCGGCGGTATCGATTGGCGACAATATTGATATCCCGCTGAAGTTGGTTCGGTCGTTCGCGGAATTCAAGGCGAATTTCCTGGTGGCGCCGGTTCCAGGAGAACTGCCGGTCGGCTTGACGTTCGCGAACCTGACCTTCGCGCCGGGCAAGGACGAATTGAAAGCTACAGTAACCGTCGCCGCCACCACGCTGCCCGGAACGTATAACGTCACGTTCCGCGGCTTCGCGACGATCTCGCCCGATCCGAAAGCGAAACCGGTGAACACGCTGCTCATCTCCACTCCAGTGCAACTCAAGGTCCTACCGAAACAGGTCGCCACCCTGACGGTGGACAATGCAAACCCGACGGTAAAGGCCGGCGCCGAGACTGCCATCGCCGTGCGTGTCGCGCGACTGTTCGACTATGCCGACGCCTTCAAGGTTGAACTCATCCTGCCGCCGAACGTGAAGGGCGTGTCGGCTGATAACGTCACGATCGCCGCCGGCGCCAATGAAGCGAAAATGACGCTCCGCATCCCCGCAGGCACGCCGCCCGCGGCCTTGCAGAACCTGACCCTCCGCGCCACGGCCGTTGTCAATGGCAACGTGACCTTGACGCACGAAATCAAAATCGGTGTGAACATCGCGAAGTAGTCGTCTGACTCGTTTAGCCGATCACTTTCGGCGAGCGAATCCTGTGTGTTGCGAAAAAATGATCGCGCTTGCCGAAAAGCGAGCGGCTGAACCTAAAATGGGAGTTTGCCATGCGTTTCCTGCTCTGTTTCACAGTCGTCGCGCTCTCTCCGCTTGTCGCCGTCGCGCAAGAGAAGAAAGAGGCTGGCCCGATTGCCGAGATTAAACTCGTTCGCAAGGATCCGGTGACCTACGAAGTCGTCGAACCGATCTTTGAAAAACGCTGTTTCGTTTGCCATTCTGGCAACATCAAAGAAGGCAAACTCGACATCAGCAGCTATGAAGGGCTGATCAAGGGCGGCAAGCGCGGCGAATCGGTCAAGCCGGGCAAGTCGGCTGACAGCTTGCTCTACAAAGTCGTGCAACGTACCACGAAACCCTTCATGCCGCCGCGCGGTGAAGACCCGTGCACGGCAGAGGAAGTCGCGCTCATCAAGCTGTGGATCGACGGCGGCGCGAAAGCCCCGACGACGATTCGCAAACGCAAGGACCCGATCGTCAGCGCCCCGCCGGCGAGCATTAAAGTGGTCCGCGCCGTCGCTGTCAGCCCCGATAAGGCCGCCATCGCCGCCGGGCGCAGCAATCAAATCCACATTTACGATGCGGGTTCGGGTAACCACATCCGCACGCTGCTTTCACCAGGTTTGAAGACGCCGGATGGCAAAGACATCAAGGCCGCTCATCTCTCCATCGTCGAGTCGATGGCCTGGTCACCCGATGGCAAATACCTCGTCAGCGGCAGCTTCCGCGAAATCATCATCTGGGACGCCCTCACAGGCGAGCAACGCCACAAAATCACGGGCTTCGCACACGCAGTTGTCTCAGTCGCCTTCTCGATGGATAGCAAAATGTTCGCGACCGCCGGGGGCGAACCGACCGTCGAAGGCGAAGTCAAAATCTTCGAGATTCCGACATGGAAGCTCATCACCGACATCAAGAACGGCCACTCCGACACCGTCTATGGCCTTTCCTTCAGCCCACCCGATGTGCAGTACAACGACCCGAGCTACAAACCCAAAGATCCCAAGAACGCCAAGGATGTCAAGATGATCCCGCTGCCGCCGATGATCGCCACCGGCGCCGCGGACAAGTTCGTCAAGGTCTGGACTATCAACGACGGCAAGATGGTCAAGTCGTTTGAAGGCCACACGCATCACGTCCTCGATGTGGGTTGGTCGCCCGACGGCAAGCTGCTCGCTTCCGCCGGCGGCGACAACACTGTCAAGGTTTGGGACTTTGAAAAGGGCGAACAAGCTCGTACCATCGCCGCTCATGGCAAACAAGTGACGCGCCTACTCTTCATCGGCAAGAAGACCGAGTTCCTCACGGCTGGCGGCGACAATTCCGTCAAGGCGTTCAACGCCGTCAACGGCGGCGCTCTCCGCACCTTCGCCGGTGCCACCGACTTCGTCTACGCCGTCGCTTGCAGTGCTGATGGCAGTGTCGTCGCCGCGGGTGGCGAGGATGGCGTTGTCCGCGTCTACAACGGAATCAACGCCACAATCCTCCGCTCGCTGCTACCGCCCGACGCGCAGCCGCCGATGAAGAAGGAAGAGAAGAAATAGGCTTTCGCCAAATCGTTTCATGATAAACAGAAAAGCCTCGCGGCTAATTACCGCGAGGCTTTCTTTTTCGGATGCAATTCTAGAGGTGAGGTGTTCAGAACCTCTGGGATTACCTAAACGCGATCCCAAGGGTTCGGAGTACCTCACCCTTGGGCTTGCATTTTCATTTGCCTTAGCTCGCTTTGCGGATGTCCGCGAGTTCTTCCTTGACGGCGGCGTAGTGGCTAGGCTCCATGCTGAAGCTTGCCGTGCCACTGGTGGCGTTACGCAAATCGCTCGTGTAGCCGAAAAGTTCCGCGAGCGGGATGTATGCGTGCAGCATGCATCGCCCCTTGTCGGATGACAGGTTGAGGATGTTGCCTCGCCGGCGGTTGATGTCGCCTGCCAGCGTACCTTGATAGCTGGATGGCGCGAGCACGACGACGTTCATGATCGGTTCGAGAATCACCAGTCCCGCCATCGTCTGGGCGTCGCGGAAGCTTTCGATCGCCGCCAGTTTGAACGTGTCAGCCGAGCTATCGACATCATGAGATTTTCCGTCGATTAGACTCGCACGCACGTCAACGAGCGGGAAGCCGTACTTGGCTCCCTTCACGCAGGCCAAGCGAAAACCCTGTTCGACGGACGGGATATACTCCTTCGGCACCGAACCGCCGAAGATTTCGTCGTAGAAGTAGATGTTGTTCGGATCGGGTTTCTCCTCCTCCTCCTCAAGTTCGAGGTGGAGTTGCTCGATCATTTCCTTCGACAACGGTTCGTACTTCATCTTGATGACGGCATACTTGCCGCGACCGCCGGACTGCTTGATGTAGCGCGTCTCGAATTCCACTGCCTTGGCTAGGGTTTGGCGATATGCGACCATCGGTCTGCCGGCGGTGACTTGTACGCCGTGATCGCGTTGCAATTTATGGAGGCTCACTTCAAGATGCAACTCGCCCATGCCGCTGATGATGAGCTGGTTGGTCTCGACATCGGTTCTGGTCTTGAGGGTCGGATCATCGCGAACCATTTTGCCGAGCGCTTCAGCCAATCTCGTTTCATCGACGTTCTTGGCCGGGATGATCGCCTGCGAGATGACCGGTTCGGGGAAACGAATCTCCTCGAGCGCGATCGGTTGTTCGTCCGAGCACAACGTATGCCCGGTAAACGTGTACTTCATGCCGACGACCGCGACGATTTCGCCCGCGCCGACGCTTTCGAGCCGATCCCGGCGATCGCCGAAGAGCCGGTAGATGTGGCTGATGCGTTCCTGCTTCTTGACGACGGGATTCAGGATGAACTCGCCCGGCCTCAAAACGCCCGAGTAGATGCGCAAGAAGACCAAATCGCCATGCTTTTCGCTGACGGTCTTGAACGCCAGTGCGGAGAACGGTTCGCTGTCGAGGGGCTTGCGTTCGAGTTTTTCTTTTGTTTTCGGATGCGTACCGGGAACTGCCGGACGATCCGCGGGCGACGGCAGATAATCGCTGACGGCATCGAGGAGTAAACGTACGCCGTTGTACAATTTGGACGACCCGCAATGAACCGGCGTGAGTTTGCCGTTCAGTGTGCCGACGCGCAGGGCGTGGCGGATCATTTCCTCGGTGACGTGCGTGCCTTCGAGGATTGCCGTCAGCAATTCGTCACAGCCATGCGAGGCGGCGTCGAGCAGTTTCTCGCGCCACGTGGCGGCGTCAGCGACATACGCAGCGGGAATCGGTTCCCAGGTATAGTTCATGTTCGTCGTGTCGGTCGGGTCTTGCTTCCAGAACTTCATGCGGATCAAATCGATCACGCCCTCGAATTGGTCGCTTTGTCCCGCCGGGATCGTGCAGACCGCTGCCGTGATACCGAGCTTATCGCGCATTTGGTCCAGGCAGCCATAAAAATCGGCGCCCATGCGGTCGAGTTTGTTGACGAACGCCAGGCGCGGCACGTTGTGCCGATTCGCCTGATACCATACGGTCTCGGATTGCACTTCGACGCCGCCGACGGCGCAGAAGACGCCGATCGCGCCATCGAGCACGCGCAGCGAGCGTTCGACCTCGGCCGTGAAATCGACGTGGCCGGGCGTGTCGATCAGGGTGTACTGAAAGTCTTTCCACTCAAGGGAGACGGCAGCACTGTTGATGGTGATGCCTTTGGCTTTTTCAAGCGGGTCGTAGTCGGTGGTGGTGTTGCCGTCATCGACATCGCCGGCTTTGTGTTTCGAGCCGCCGAAATAGAGGATGCGTTCCGTGGTGGTGGTTTTTCCCGCGTCCACGTGTGCGATGATGCCGATATTGCGAAGTTTTTCGAGCATGACTGGCGGTGGCGTCCTTGTTTAGCGTCCGGAAAGAACTTGCGAGCGCTAAACGAAAAAACCGAGACCGTCTCCTGAGGTAAAAAAACAGGCGGCCCGCCGGGGAACCGATCTCCGGTGAGTTGGCGCTCTTGAAGGTAGTTTTTGGACTGCTAGGGTTGTTGCCGGGTTCGACCTAGTTCTCCCCGGCAGAGAGAACATCCAATTCAGGACGTAGTAAAGGGAACAGTCCATTCCAAATAACCCTGATTTCGCGTAAAGCGAAACTGGTGTGAGTATTATAACTTTCGATGCAGTTTTGTCGAGAGGAACTCTAAAAAATCGGAGTGGATGACTTTCAGGTCGCCATCACTTCTTCCGCATATTCTTTTAAATCAGCATCGTCCGTCGTAGGCGTTTATTGCGAAATTTGCAAATCCGCCTCGTCGCCGCCATCCGTGATGTTCCTCCAAAAAACCGTGTCAAAATCACCAGGCTCCTCCATGATCTGAAGTAGATGCGAATATCAGGCTTGGCAATCACTGCCTGCTTTGCAACAATCACCGTTATACCTTCGGCGAATGGGATAGTCGTTTTTCCGAGCCGCGACCGTGAGGGAGCGGCCGACAGCAAACGCACGGCATCCTGTCGGCCGCTCCCTCACGGTCGCGGCTTAGAACCGATTCGATTCGTCCGAAAATGCGACATTTCCAACCGTGTGAAGTATACATCAACCGTAGCCCAACGCACAAGCGGAATCAGGTATGAATGACTCAAGCAATGCTGATTTTGAAACCGACCCGCGATTTCCGTCCGGGCCTTGGGCGGGCTACTTCCTGCAGAAGGCCTTGCCTGGCAAACATCAAATGGAACTTCGCCTTGCCTTCCGCGCCGGCCAAATGCTCGGCGAAGGGCGCGATTGGGTGGGTGCATTCACTATCAACGGCCAGTACGACATCGTCGACGGCAAGTGCTGGTGGCACAAAAAATACGTCGGCAAGCACGACGTCTATTACAAAGGCTTCAACGAAGATAAAGGCATTTGGGGCATCTGGGAGATCAGCCATCCCAGTTATGGCGTCGCTACCGGCGGGTTTCACATTTGGCCCGAAGGCATCGGCGACGGCCCTGCCGATCACCTCGAAGCGGAAGCCGAACCGCCCGTCGCGAAACATGAAGAGGCGGTGGAATTGGTGGAGACACGTTAGTTTCGGCATTCCGTTGGGCGTTCAGCGCTCGCAGCGAACTATCCGAACGCTAAACGACAAGCGGGATGTGCTCACGCAAAATGCCCGCACTGCGCTCGAAAACGCAGCCAATGATCTACCAGCACTAGCGCGAACATCGCTTCGCCCATGACGACGAACCTCGGCAACAGGCACGGGTCGTGTCGGCCTTTCGTCGCGATCTCCGTCGGCTCGCCGGCGCGATTGACGGTTCGCTGCGGGCGTGGCAGGCTGCTCGTGGGCTTCAGCGCAACTCGGCACAGGATCGGTTCGCCGCTCGATATTCCGCCAAGCATCCCACCATGGCGATTCGTTTCTGTACCAATTGTCCCGTCGGGTTTGCGAATGAACGCATCGTTGCATTCGCTGCCGCGCATGGTGGCAACGCGAAAACCGGCGCCATACTCAAACGCCGTGACGGCGGGCAGCGAGAGCATCGCTTTCGCCAGGTCGGCCTTGAGCTTGTCGAAGACCGGTTCGCCCAAGCCTGGCGGTACACCGGTGGCGACGAGTTGGCAGATGCCACCGATCGAATCACGATCCTTGCGAACCGCCTCAATCAGCTGGATCATCTCAACAGCGACGGCCGAGTCGGGACAGCGCACCTCGTTGGCTTCGACTTGCTCCAGGGTGACTGCGGTCGGATCGGCGATCTCGGCACAAATGGGACCGACCTGCGCGACATACCCCAGCACGCGCATGCCGGCCTGTGTGAGCAACTTTTTGGCGATTGCGCCGGCGGCGACGCGGCAGATCGTCTCGCGGGCGCTGGAGCGCCCACCGCCGCGGTAGTCGCGAAAGCCGAACTTGGCGTCGAAAGTGAAGTCGGCATGACCGGGGCGGTACTTGTCCTTGATGTCGCCGTAGTCCTTGCTGCGTTGATCGCGGTTGTGAAAGACGATGCCGATCGGCGTGCCATCAGTCTTGCCCTCGAAAACGCCGGACCAAATTTCAGGCAGGTCGTCTTCGTCCCGCTGGGTTACGATACTCGATTGGCCTGGACGCCGTCGGCGTAGGTCGGGGATTAGGTCGTCTTCAGAAAGCGGCAAGCCGGGTGGGCAGCCGTCTACAATGGCGACATACCCCGGCCCATGGCTGACGCCGGCGGTGGTGACGCGAAACAGTTGCCCGAAAGTATTGCCTGCCATGGTGTGTGTCTTACTTGTGTTGTGGAAGCCCAACAGCTGCCGTGCTCCGTTGGCATTGTAGACGCCACCGCCAAAAGATGATTTCCGAGGCTGAAGCGTAAGCGAGGCGGCCTGAATGCCTCTTCAGCCTCCGACGGAAAATTGCCTTTTGTCGGTCGCGACATTGTACAGCGCTAAACAAAAACAATCGGACTTTTGTCGATAGGGCCTTCCTACCTCCCCCATCGCTTCGTGATGCCCGCATACGCATCAATTCGGCGATCGCGCAGGAAAGGCCAATTGCGCCGGACGTCCTCGGCTCGTGCGGGATCGCATGTTACGAGTAGGATATCCTCGGTTTCGTGGGTTGCTTTCGACAGGATCACGCCGAACGGATCGCTGATGAACGAAGCGCCCCAGAAATCGATCCCGCCGTCGGTTGGCCCCTCATGTCCGATGCGATTGATCGCGGCGACGTACAGCCCGTTGGCGATGGCGTGCGATCGCTGGATCGTTTCCCAGGCCTGGTGCTGTTGGATGCCGAACTCGGCGCGTTCGCGGGGATGCCAGCCGATCGCCGTCGGATAGATCAGCGCCTGCGCACCTTCGAGAGCGGTCAGGCGTGCGCCTTCGGGGTACCACTGGTCCCAGCAGACCAACACGCCGATGCGCGCGAATTTTGTGTCGAAAGCGTGGAAGCCGAGATCTCCCGGAGTGAAGTAATACTTTTCATAAAACAGCGGATCGTCCGGGATGTGCATCTTTCGATAAACGCCGGCGATCGAACCGTCGGCATCGAGTATGACAGCTGTGTTGTGGTACAATCCCGGCGCCCGGCGTTCAAAGAGCGATGCCACGATTACTTTACCCAACGATTTTGCGAGTTTGCCGAGCCTATCCGTGGTGGGACCGGGAATTGGCTCGGCGAAATCGAAGATCGCGCAATCGGTTTTTTGACAGAAGTAATGTGTCAGGAAAAGTTCGGGCAGGCAGATGATTTCCGCACCGCGCCGGCTTGCTTCGGAGATACGTTCGACCGCGCGTTCGAGATTGCGCGCGGGTTCGGCCTCGCATTGCATCTGAACCAGGCCGAGTGTGAACGGGTTTGGCATGGGTGTCGCTCATCGGAATAATTCCGCTTGCGGCGTAGCACTCGCGTCGTATTTTCTGAGCGCTAAGCCGCAAGCGGCATACATGTAAAGTTTCTGTTTGTCGACTTCCATAGTTATTCTGCGCAACCATCGCGCATAAAACAACCGAAGCGGGTCAACCTTCATGGAAGATTGCCCCGCTTCGGTATGCCGTACGAACTGACACTTGAATTCAAGGAGGCCTCACGAATGTCGCAACTTCGTCCCGCTGTTTTTTTGGATCGCGACGGCACGTTGAATGTCGAGCGCTCGTATATCACGCGCCCAGAGGATCTTGTCCTGCTGCCGGGCGTCGCCGCTGCCGTCTCGCGATTACAGCGTGCTGGGTTCGTGTGCGTCGTTGTTACGAATCAGGCGGGCGTGGGTCGTGGCTTGATGACACATGCCGATCTCGATCGCGTTCATGCCGAACTGGCCAGGCAACTCGCTCACGACAGTGTGACCCTCGACGGCATTTATTTCTGTACGTTTGCGCCGTCCACCAACGATCAGGCTGCCGTCGAACATCCCGAGCGAAAGCCCGCGCCGGGGATGCTGCTGCGAGCCGCGTGTGAACTGCATCTCGATCTCACGCGGTCGTGGATGATCGGCGACACGCTGCGGGATATTCTCGCCGGGCAGGGCGCTGGTTGCCGCGAATGCATCCTGGTTCGCACGGGGCACGCTATCGAAGAAGAGGAATTTCATCGCGCCAGTCCCTTCATTTTGCTCGATGACCTATCCGCAGCGGTCGATTGGATTCTTGCCAAACACCCACAGGTTTAATGGCAATATTTGTATTCGAACTCCTGTTTAGGAACCTGGGAAATCGCGTTATCGCCATCGTCACGCCGAACGAACCAGTTCTTTTGCTGGACATTTCGTCGTTCCCTGGGTAGGCTAACCTCACTGAACCCCTATATCGTCGCACGCGCGTTCTGCGTGCGGGCATTCTGCGCATTCCCCCGTTTTCTGGGGCCGATCAAATGATGTATGAAGCAAACCCGTTCGAGTGCTCCCGAATTGCTCAAGACCTGCAAGTCCGCAAGGTGCAGGTCGAGAGCGTCATGGAGTTGTTCAATGAAGGCAACACCGTGCCGTTCATCACCCGTTACCGCAAGGAGCGTACCGGCGGGCTTGACGAGGACGTGATTCGCCAAATCCAGGCGAGACTTGCCGCGCTAAAGCAGCTTAACGACCGCAAGCATACGATTCTCAAGAGTATCGAGAATCAAGGCAAGCTGACGGACGAACTGCGCCGCGAGATTACGAACGCCAATACAATTCGTCGGCTCGAAGACTTGTACATGCCGTATAAGCCGAAGAAGAAGAGCCTCGCCACAGCCGCCCGCGAAAAAGGGTTGGAACCATTGGCCTTGGCGATTTGGCAGAGCGACAATGCGGCGACGAATCTCGACGAGTTGTGCGTCGGCCTCGTCAATCCCGAAAAGCAGCTGGCCGACGCGGAAACCGTGAAGGCGGGCGTGCAGCATATCATCGCGGAGATGATTAGCGATGCCGCCGAGGTCCGTGCCCAGGTTCGCCGAGCGTTGTGGAAGATCAGTTCGATATTGTCGAAAAAGAACGAAAAAATGCCCGATGGAAAAGGCATCGAGTACAAGCCATACTTCGAGTTCAAAGAGAGCGTGCAAGATATTCGCATGCATCGGCTGCTGGCGATCAACCGAGGCGACAAAGAGGGTGTGTTAAAGGTCGAACTCGACTTTCCAGCGGAGATTATCGGAGGCGTCGCCGCCGAGGCGCTGGCGGAAACGCTATTCCGTGCCGCCGGTCATTCATCGGAACCACCGGTCGCAACGCCGGCGCCGTCGGGTGACGCGCCGCCGTTAGTCGAGACGCTTAAGCCCGAGCCGAAACCGGCGCTGACGGGCGATCCGTTGTATCACGGGCATCCGTTCCTGTCACCGCATATCGCATTCCTGACGACCTGTCTGCATGACGCACTGGACCGGTTGCTGCTGCCATCGCTGGAACGTGAAATTCGCGGCGAATTGACGGATGAAGCCGAGATTCACGCCGTGAAGGTATTCGCGCACAACATTCGCGGTCTATTATTGCAGCCGCCGCTCATCGGGAAGCGCGTCTTGGCAGTCGATCCCGGTTTCCGAACTGGATGCAAATTGGCGGCGCTCGACGAATTCGGCAACCTGCTCGAACATGCCGTGATCTATCCGCACGGCGGCGGACCCGGTGGCGCACGGCGCGGTAAGGACCGCGAAAGAGACAAGAAGCCGGCCGAGCAGCTGGCCGTCCCTGTGGAAGCGGCACTATCCGTTGCACCAGTAGACGCGGCGCCCATTGCAGCAACGAGTGACGCAGTGGCGCCGCCGACAGAACCGTCGCCAGATGCATCCGAACCATCGGTCGCGCAGATCACGGACGTTGTCGTTGTCGAAACGCCAGTCGCGGCGCCAGCAATACCCCAGCCGCCCCCAGTCGATCGGCGCCTTGAGGCCAAGGAACAAATCGTCGACCTCGTCGGCAGGCACAACCTCAACGTCATCGCGATCGGCAACGGGACCGCCTGCCGCGAGACCGAGGAAGTCATCGCCGAGGTCATCGCCGAGCGTTTGGCCGAGCTGGCCTACGTCATCATCTCCGAGGCCGGCGCGAGCGTCTATTCGGTCAGCCCGTTGGCGAAGGAAGAGTTTGCAAATCTCGATGCCACGCTGCGGAGTGCGGCGTCGATTGGCCGACGGTTGCAAGACCCGCTCAGTGAACTCGTCAAGATCGATCCGCAGAGCCTGGGTGTTGGCCTTTATCAGCACGACATGGGCCGCAAGGAATTGAAGGAATCGCTGGAGGCCGTCGTCGAATCGTGCGTGAACCAAGTCGGTGTGGACCTAAACACAGCCAGCGTTCCTTTGCTGCGGTACGTGTCCGGTCTAAACCAAATGGTAGCGCGAGAGATCGTCGAGACGCGGAAGAACCAAGGCCCATTCACGACGCGCGATCAGCTCATGCACGTGACCGGTATGGGCCCGACGCGGTTTACGCAATGTGCCGGCTTCCTGAAAATCCCAACCGCCCCGAACCCGCTCGATCGCACCTGGATCCACCCGGAGAGCTATTCGCATGCCGAGCGCATCCTGAGCGAACTGGGCTACACTCTTGCTGTGCTCGACGACAAAGCTCAGCACGAAGAATTACGTACGAAGGCAAAGTCGGCCAATGTCGTCGAACTGGCGAAGAAGCTGGAAATGGGCGAGCCGACCGTGGCGGATATTCTCGATTCACTCGTCCGCCCGGGCCGTGATCCGCGTGAAGACCTGCCGGCGCCGATTTTCAAGAAGGGCATTCTGAAACTCGATGACTTGCAGCAAGGCATGGAACTCAAAGGCACGGTGCTGAACGTCGTCGATTTCGGCGCGTTCGTGGATGTTGGCCTAAAAGAAAGCGGCCTGGTACACATCAGTCAGCTGGCGAACAAGTACGTCAAGAGTCCGTATGAGGTGGTATCGGTCAATGATGTCGTGACGGTATGGGTGCTCAAAATCGACAAGGACAACAATCACGTCTCGCTGACGATGATCGCGCCGGGAACCGAACGCAAGCCGATGGAACGCGGACAACGTCCCCAGCGCCGAGAGGATGAGCCGCAACGCCAGCCCGATCAAGTCCGCCGTCCGCCTCAGGGCCAAGGCGGTCCGCCGCGTGATCGGCCGCAGGGTCAAGACCAAGGACAGGGTCAAGGTCGTGATTCGGGTCCACGCCGTGACGACCGACGTCCGCCACGTGGTCGCAGCGGCCCGCCGGGTCAACGCCGGGACGACCGCCCATCTGCGGCGCGAGCACCAGAGCAGCCCGCCGCGCCACCCATGCCGCCACCCCCGCCGCCGAAACCGCGCCGGGAACCGCCCAAGGCGAAACTGACGCAGGCGGCCATCGAAGGCAAGGCTCCGTTGCGTTCGCTCGGCGAGTTGGCCGCGTTCTTCGCCGCCAAGGAGAACAAAGACAAACCGCCAGAGAACAAACCGGAGACGCCGCCTGCGGGATCGTGAGAGTTGCCGTTTAAAAATGTTTTCCGCATGCGGCTTAGCGCTTGCTCGGGCTATCCTGAGCGCTAAGCCGCAAGCGGAAAACACGAATTCTGCTGATCGCCTAGTCCACAAGTCCAATATCAAAGTTCGTTTTGCCGCTCGTAATATTCACCTTCAGTCCTGACGTATCGACAATGTTGTACTTTACTGGTATCAAGGACTTCGGCGGCGCGAACAACTCGGGGCTGGGATTCTTTCCAGCCGTTTCGTATTCTTTCCGGATTTCCGCAGGTGATTTGTAGTCCTTCGTCACCTGAAGGACGGTGACAAGCGTTTCGCCAATTGGAACATCCTTTGCCTCATACTTTCCGGATTCGTCGATGGAGCCGTTGACGGGTACGCCGTCAACACCATGAAGAACGACGATACCATGAGTCAGATTCTTACCCTTGTACGTCACCGAGCCAGACACAGTGCTACGCTTCGCGCCACAGCCTGTGGAAGACAGAACCACGATTGCCGAGAAAGCGAGAAGTCGGACAAGCATCGAGATGCCCCTGAGGTAGTCAAGAAATCGAAGTAACGCGAAGATATACTGCACGTGGCCTGATTTGGCACAAAGTAGGACGGATCTCCAGTGCCGTCCTGACTCAGCCCGTTCGCCCGAAGGACGGTGCCCTGGAGAGCCATACTACACGGCACCATTCCCGCCCGCTCGAAGGTTAGCAGGGCGGGCGATGAAAATGGCGATCAAGAACGATGAATTGCCATCACGGCAGTTCGATCGATTCGGCGCCGTTCCGCGATGCGAGCGCCTCGATGACTGAAATGGTGGGATTTCCGGGAATCGATGCGGTTCCGATGCCATAACCAACGAAACGAACCGTTCCGTCGCCCATCGTTACATGCACGCCGCCGCTATGCTCGCTGAAAAGTGAATTGAACGCGCATTCATCCATCGCCGATTTATAGCCTGTGATGACTGCCGGATTGGTGCAGGCTCCATTGATACTGGCGGAATACGTAAGATAGGTGCTCTTGACGTAGGTATTCCGGTCCATCGTATAATCGCCGTCCCACCAACCCCACGTCGTGCCCGCAGCCGGATAGCGCTCGCCAAGCAAGATGGTGTTGCTCGTGCCGTCGGTCACATTTACCATTTTCACTGGTGGATCTGTAACGATCAGAATACCGTCATTTTTCGGATTGGCCGAGCCCATGATACCCGCATACCAAGACAACGCAAAAGCTCCATTAGTAAGTGCGCCGCCACGCGAATCCGTGGGACATCGCAGAACGGCAAGCGGCTGCGTACTCGGCACGTTCGGAAGCTGGTCGATGTGCGGCAGAATGGAACGAACCCACCCGCCGGTCTGGTACTTGGCAGTGGTTGGCGTGTGAATTTGCCAATTAGCAGTCTGGTTGAGTGGAAATCGCTTATTGGCATCGTGAAAACCGTGTACCCCCAAGCCAAGTTGCTTGAGGTTATTGGCACATTGCGTACGCGATGCCGCCTCGCGCACCTTTTGCACCGCCGGCACGAGCATGCTGATGAGAATGGCAATAATCGCGATCACCACCAGCAACTCGATCAGCGTGAAGCCGATCCGCTTTTTAAATGGCATCATTAAACCTCCAACGAATAAGAAATGAACGGAATAATAACTCAACAGCACGAAGCGTGCCAAATGGACAACCTGGCCAATTTCTGGCAACAGGGCCAACGAAACATCAAAATTATCGCAAAAAGAAAACTCAACTGGATCAGCCGAACGCCTCAAGAATTAGCAATCGCTGCCCAAGAACTTAACCACATCAAATGCACTATCAGCACGAAATGCTCATCAAAAACAAATATATTGCATTTTTTTAGTCAACTCCCCTGCCAAACGCAAGGATAAAAAGAAAAAAGGGGGAAATCGTACGATTCAACGCCAAGAATTGCGATCGTCGAGGCTGCGTCGAACCACTTTCTCTTGGTTGCGATAAGCTCCGGTTTTGCCGAACCTACCCTTGATTCGTCTGCCACCTTCCGTTATCACCGCAGCCGGTTTACTGTCGATCATTGCGCACACGAGGCATCGCGTGAAGCCGGGCGTTCGCTATTTACTGCTGATCCTTCTCTCGACAACGGGTTGTCACCGCTATCTGGTGGCGACACCGAACATGCTCCTCGACCAGGACGCGCGGCAAGCATTTGCGAACTGTGCGAAAGACAGTCAAGGCTCGGACGTGCCCGTGCTCTACGCCACCGATCGCGCCGACGATGGCGAGAGCAAAGATCGGCCCACCTATGGCTACAAGCGCTCTACTTCGCTGGCATTCGGGGTAGCCCAGGTTCGCCTGAATCCCCATCCCAGCTGGGACGAATTGATCGAAGCGAGCACGCGGTCCAAGCGAGCTCGTGAATTTGAGCTTCGCCTTGCCGACACCAAGGAACTCGGACGGATCGTGCCGCTCATGGAGAATGCGGAGATCGCCCCCAAGGGGACGGACATTACCCGTGCGATGGCGGAACGGATTGTCGCGCATCGCAGCGAATTTCATGAACTGTTGCAAAATCGGCTCGCGCAGACCAGTCAAAAAGACGTGTATATCTTCGTGCACGGGTTCAACAATTCATTCGAGGATGCCGTCTTTCGCGCCGCCGAGGTTTGGCATTTCATGGGGCGCGTCGGCGTGCCAATCGCCTACACTTGGCCTGCGGGCTTGGGCGGCATCCGCGGTTATGCCTACGATCGCGAATCGGGCGAGTTCACCGTCACGCACCTGCGGCGATTTCTCAAAATGGTAGCCGATTGCCCTGAGGTCGAGCGCGTACATATCATCGCACACAGCCGCGGGACCGATATCGCCATTTCGGCGTTGCGCGAACTGAATCTGAGCTGCCGGGCGGCCGGCGTGTCGACGCAACAACGGCTCAAACTCGAGAACCTGATCCTCGCCGCCCCGGATGTAGACGAGGAAGTATTTATGCAACGCTTTGTCGGCGAGCATCTGCTCCGGGTCGCAAAACGCACGACGATCTATGCGTCCGAACACGATCGCGCCATCGAGCTGAGCGATTTGGTGTTCGCCAGTCGGCGTCGGCTTGGCGTGCTCGCTTCCAAAGACTTCAGCCCGAAGATGAAGCAGGCGCTCGCGAAGTTGCCGAACGTGCAGTTCATCGAGTGCAAGCTATCGGGCCTATCGACGACGCACAATTACGTGTTCACGCACCCGGCGGCACTTTCGGATATGATCTTGGTGCTGCGCGATCGTCGTGATCCCGGTGCTGCCAATGGCCGCCCGCTGCGTCAACCGGCCGAAGGTGTGTGGGAACTAACGGATGACTACTTCGTCCGCAAGTCGCCGTGAGGTATTTTCTTTTCTGTATATAGCCCGCCAGATATAGCGGGCTATATTCCAGCTACCCGTTGCGTCTAGCAGCATTGCTGTGATATGGCGGCGGATATGAACATGCGTCCATATGTCATTGGCCGTGCCATCGACACGAATAATAAAAATACTCGCGCAAGTTCCCTTGGGCGGTGCGTTCTAATTACGTCCAACGGGCGGAAGCATCGATTCCTCCCGCTTTCCTCGGCGTTTTCCCAAAGACGCCGACCTACACTCGGCACCAACTCTTCCCTTAAGAAGACGCCTGGGGGCGTTCCCCAGGCGTGCTTCTTTTTTTTCGCCGTATTTCTTGCATGCCCGGCTCAAACAATTTCCGCCAACCATCGGCCCGTCGACGATTCGATTTGTTGCATTAGTTGCTCGGGTGTACCGGTCCGTACCGAGTCCGCTTCCGGCTCGACGATCCAGTCCGCACTGCGCAAAATCGCCTCGTCGTTATCGAGCACCACGAGCGAATGGCCCGCCGACAACAGCCGATCGAAGCACCCTAACAAATCGGCGACATCCACCGCGTGCAACCCCGCGCTGGGATCGAGCAGCACGAACAGGCACCCGCCCTTGCGGCTTGTCGCCAAATGATTCGCCAATTTTAGGCGCTGACATTCGCTGCCTGACAGGGTCTCCACCGATTGGCCGAGCCGAAGGTAGTCGAGACCTACATCGAGCAGCACCTTGAGTTTCTTCTCGATTTTCGCTTGTGCCCGGAAGAAGCGAAACGCCTCACGAATCGATAGATCGAGCACCGCGGCGATGCTTCGGCTGCGCACCTTGATGTCGAGAATCTCGCGCCGATAACGCCGACCCTGACAGTCGGGGCACACGGTCGTGACATCGGCGAGGAACTGCATGTCGATCGTCAGGCTGCCTTGCCCTTCGCATGTCCCGCAACGACCGCCCGGCTGGTTGAAACTGAAATGCCCCGGCCCGAAGTTGCGGATCTTTGCATCGACAGCTTCAGAGAAAAGTGCACGGATGTCGTCAAAAACCTTCAAATAGGTCGCCGGGTTGCTGCGTGCCCCGCGTGCCAGCGGTGACTGATCGAGCAGCACGACATCCGTGATTCCCTTGGGCGGCTTCGCCTTGGCGAGCGTGTCAACCCACCGCCGTCGGGCTGATTCGTCCACGCCGGCGACGACGCACAAGACGCCAAGCGGAAGCCCGATCGTGCTCGCCGATTTCCGGCGATGCCTGGGCGTCTCGATGTGCGTTCGCCCAGTCCACCAGTCGATCGTTGGCGATGGTTCCGCCTGTGCGAGTCCGCTGGGCGGTCCGTGGTAGGTGACAGTCCCGCCTTCCTCGGCGGTGCCGGGGCCGAGGTCGATGACGTGATCCGCCGCCGTGATGATGCCGCGCTCGTGCTCGATGACGACGACAGTGTTGCCTCGATCGCGCAAGGCCAGCAGCGCGTCGCGCACGCAATCGTGCTGGGTGGGATGCAGGCCCATCGTCGGTTCGTCGATCACGTAGAGAACGTTGACCATGTAGCTTGCCAGCGCGCCCGCTAACATCAATCGGCGCAGCGAACCGTCCGACATATCCTGTGCGCGTTGGCCCAGACATAGTTCGCTCAGACCGAGTTGACGCATCGCGCAAAGCTGCGTGTCCACAGCCAAACGCAAAGGCTCAAGATTAGCATCCAGGCGATTCAGCGTCTCTGCCAGTGCGACGACGGGAAGCGCAAGCCAATCGACAATCGACCGTCCGGCGACGTGGCCTGCGCGGGCATCGGCGTTGAAGCGCGCGCCATCGCAAGCGGGGCAGGGCGTCGCCGACTTGCCCGGTTTGCAAAGACCTGCACCGTCGCATTCTGGGCAAGCGCCGAGCGGATCGCCGGCATCGAACAGCCGAGCCGACGGGACGGGAAAAAATCGATTGCACGCGATGCAGCAATACCGGCGATCGAACTCGCGCGTGTGCTGATCCGCGAGGACGGCCAATCGACCCTCGCCGCGGCGGAATGCGGTCTCCGCCGATTCGGTGATCCGTTCGAGCGTCGCCTTGCCGACTTCGAGGCGATCGATCAGCACCCAGCCGACATCGGGCGGGACGATCGGCGGAATCGGTCCGTCGTCGAGCCGATGCACCTGCGAGCCGACCTGGATGCGGACGAAACCCTCTTCAAGCAACCCTGCCTGCCAGCCGGCGCGATCGCTCGTATCCGCCGGCGCGGATCGAAAGCCAATCGCACAGCGCGTCCCCGTCGGCAACGCTTGCACATGTGCGATCACGTCGCCGATTGCATGGGACGTGACGCGCGAGCCGCAACCAGGACAGATAAACTCGGCGAGCCGAGCGAACAGGAGCCGCAACGCCTCGCCGACATCGGTCAGCGAACCGACCATGACAAGCGGCGACATCACACCGGCACGGCGGATCGCGACGGCAGGGGGGAGGTCGCCGATCGTGTCGGCATCCGGCTTGTCGAAGCGTTCGAGAAATTGCCGAGTGTAGGTGGAGAAACTCTGCAAATAGCGCCGCTGGGCCTCGGCATAAAGGGTATCGAAGACGAGACTGCGTTTGCCTGCCCCGCTAACGCCGGTGACGACGGTCAACCCGCCGAGCGGAATGCTGACATTGATGCGCTGAAGGTTGTGCACCCGCACGCCCGTCAGTGCAATGGAGTTTGGCGCGGTCATGAGAACGCTCGGTGCGGCGAAAGCAGGCGATGTGGACCAATTCTATGGACCTACGAAACATTCGTCCGTGATCTGCATTCTCGACAATACCAAGCCCGACTTCGGCGACGCCATCGAAATTCACCCAGGCGGATTTGCTCTGTGTCCTCAGTGCCTCTGTTGTTCAGTTCGATTTCAAAACTCTGCATACCATATCCTCATGGCTATCTGGACTCTGGCAAAGAAAGACTTGCGTTTGCTCCTGCGCGATCCGCGTGCGCTCATCATTTTACTCGCCATGCCGTTGATCTTCATCCTCGTGCTCGGTGTTTCGCTTGGCGAGAATTTCGGGAAAAAGTCGGCGGAGGGCCTGCGCGTTACGGTGTTGCTCGAAGACGCCGGCGTGCCGCGCTACTTCGATCGGCCGGCGATGTTGCGCGAAGGCCTCGCCTGGCTGACGATGTCGCCCAATCCGGTGACCGGCGCGATGCAGCCGTTCAACGCCTACGCACTCGCATCCGCCAATCATCGCACCTGGTTCCCGCATCAAGATTGGTCGCAGCTTCTCTTGCACGACCTCAACGAAACCGCCGACATCCGCGTCGAATTCGTGTTTGACCGCGCGACGGCCGAGCAACTCGTTCGCACAGGCAAGCGGGCCGCGGTACTCGTCATCGGCAAGTCGTTTAGCAAACGCGTCGCACGTTGTTCGTTTCTCGCATCGGGTTGGCCGGAGATGTTCAACTTTCTCGCTGTCTATCCGCATCCCGGCGACCCGATCGCGCTGGCCCTTCGCGGTTCTTTTGATGAAGCGCAAGACGTGCTGCCGATGTACATCCACGACGGCATCAACCCGTTCCACCGCGACGGCGTCAATCTGGCGGTGCTGGATGTCGAAGTGTTGCGCGATCCGACCCAGCAGACCGCGGCGGCGATTATCGACCAGGTTGCTCAGGGCAGCCTATTGCGCGTCGTCATGCCGTGGATGATCGGGCGGGCGTTTGAAAAGATCGGCGAACCGCAGTTCATCGACATGATTAGCCGAGAGAAACTCGATGTGACCATCGGGTTTCTCGATCTGAACGAGGTGCTGAAGAGCTTTCCAGCGGCAGAGAAAAAGGCATTAGCGACGGGTATGCAAAACTCGCTGCAAGGCCTCTTCCCCCGCTACAACCTCACCGCCAAAACCTGGGCGGCCTTGACCAAGGAACACGAAATCACCACCGACAAATCCGACAAGAACAGCGCGTTTCAAGAGGACGGCAGCGGCTGGCTCAAACGCGGCGGCAGCCGATATCAGATGCTGGTGCCATCGTATCTCGTCATGTTCGCGTTCTTCCTCATCCTCACGATGGGCTGGCTGTTCGTTGCCGAGCGCCGCCAGGGCACGATGAAACGCCTCATCGCGGCACCGCTGACGAAGATCGAAATCCTGCTCGGGAAGATGGTCCCGTGCCTCCTGCTGTCGCTCTTCCAGGGCGGCTTCCTGTTGGTTGCGGGGAAGTTGCTGTTTGGCATGAGTTGGGGCGCGGCTCCGGTTTGGCTGATCGCCGTCGTCGTCGCCACGTCGTTCGCCGCCATCGGTTTGGCGATGTTAACGGCTGCCGTCGCACGCACCGAATCGCAAGTCGCCATTTACGGCACGCTGTTGGTACTCGTGCTCGCCGGCTTGAGTGGTTGCATGATGGGCGACCGCGCGCTGATGCCGGAAACGATGCAGCAATGGAGTCGAGTCACGCCACATGCCTGGGCGTTGGATGCGTACCGCCAGCTGCTGACGAATCCGACGCCGGATCTGACGACAGTGCACCTGGCCTGCGGCATGTTGTGTGCCTTTGGCACCGGCTTTTTGTTTGTCGCGTGGTGGTGGTTGAAGTTGGAGGAGGACTAAACCAAGCCCAGCGGGTGAGGTACTCCGAACCCCTGGGATCGCTTTGGATGATCCCAGGGGTTCGGAGTACCTCACCCGCTGGGCTTGTGTGCCCGTCTCACGTCGCCGCCGATTCCTTGAGCAAACCGTACTTCTTCATCTTCTTCTTGTACAGTGTCACCCGGCTGATGCCGAGCGAATCTGCGGCGCGCGTGCGGTTGAAGCCGTTGCTGACCAATGCGCGATGGATCACGCCGCGCTCGGCGTGGTCGCGCTGCTGATGCAACGAATTGCCGAGTATCATGTCGTCATCGAACGATCGAGGCGGTGCCTCTTGTACGGCATCGGGCAGCTGGCGTGCGGAAAGCGTCGGCGTATTCGACATCAGCACGGCGTGTTGGATGGCGTTCTCCAGCTGACGGAGATTTCCCGGCCAACCGAATGCTTCAAGGGAGCCGAGCGCTTCGGGATCAATTTCGAAGAGTTCCTTGTTGAACTTGCGTGCGAACCGCCATGCCGCGGGCGAGCGGTTCGATGTCGATGATTCGTTCGCGCAGCGCGGGCAAGTGGAACGACATGACGTTGAGGCGAAAGTACAGGTCGGCCCGGAATCGCCCGAGAGCGACGGCCTTTTCGAGATCGATGTTGCTCGCCACGATGAGCCGTGCTTGACAGTGTTGCGTTTCCGTGCTGCCGACTGGCTCAAACTCGCCGGTTTCGATGACGCGCAAGAGCGTCGCCTGCTGTTCCAGCCCGAATGTGTCGATCTCATCAAGCAGCAGCGTGCCTTCGCCAACCGCTGCAAATTTACCGATTTTCGTTCGGTCGGCGCCTGTGAACGAACCTTATAACATGGCCGAAAAATTCGCTTTCGATGAGATTAGCGGCGATGGCACCACAGGAAATCGTCAGGAATCGATGATGGCGGCGAGGTGAATAGTCATGCACTAGCCTGGCGAGATAGGTCTTGCCGGTGCCGGTCTCGCCGTTGATGAGCACCGTGACATCGTGGCTTGCCGCCAACGCGATGCGTTCGACGAGCGGCAGAAGCGACGGCGTCAGCGCGAGTAAACGCTGACTCAGCAGGCTTTCAATGTCCTCGGCCAGGGCGAATTGAAAATGCCGGCCGCGATCGAGATCGCCGATGAGAAACGCCAAGCGATAGGCGTCAGTCGGCCAACTCAGGCGGCGCGACACATAGAGATCGATGGCGCCGAGCCGAGATGCAGCGCCGAGCGCGTCCAGAACAACCGTACGAACTGGCCAACGCTGAAGCACCAGCTGCTGTACGATTTGTCGAGCTAGCGCTTGTTCGTTCGGATTCGCGACGGCAAGTAGCAGCAGGCCATCGCAATTGCAAGTTATTTGATCGAGGATGGCCGTCATCGCGCCGGCGTGCACCGCGATGCCAGCGTGGTCGCGCAGATGGTTCTGAATCTGCTGCGACAAAGCCGGATCATCCGCGGCCAGCACCACACGAGGTTCCGCCATGATACCCGTATCCCATCCACGCCCACCGCGCAACCCTAGCGAGGGGAGTGTTTCAAGAAGTTAACACTGTAAGCCTTCCTGAACAAACATGGGATAGAAATGCGGGGTTGTCAAGCCGGGAGTTACGGTTGGCAAAAAACGGGGTGCACGACAGCACTTGTCGAGGACCAAAATGAACCACGGATAACACCGATCTCACGGATGGGAAATACGATGCAAGTTTTTTTTCCCTATCCGTGTTTTCCGTGTTACCTACCTCCAAAATCTTTGCGAGCCGCGAAGATTTACTTTGCGCAAATTCAGAATGCGAATCACGAAAGCCCGAAAGTACGAAAGCCACGAAAAAAGGCAGGAATTATGAGGAAGGCAGGAATTGAATTTACCCGGCTCTTCCGTTGTAAGGCGCAAATCCCTGGCGCCGGGGGTATTTCCGTAGTCCAGCCTGTCCATACATTAGTCGCAGCTGTGAGGTTGGCAGGGAGTCGGCCGCGCCTTCATCCTTGCCAGGGACGGCCATGGCCAACCTCACCATCGACATCGACCTGCCCGAAAACGTCACTATCACCGGCTATCATCGCCTCCCCGAAGCTCACGGCATCGAAGTCTCTTGGCCCTTGCCCGAAACGTGCTGCTGTCCACGTTGCAAGACCGTCGAGCCGGCACGCCTGGAAGCCAATCTCGACAAGGGCAAAATGCGCGTCGTCCGCGATCTCGATGTTTTCGGGCAGTCCGCGTTCTTCTGCTATCAAGCCGTTTTTCATCGCTGTCCCAAATGCCATCATCGCCACGATCTCTTGGCGCCGTTCAAACGCAAAGACACCGGTTACACCTATCGCTTCGAGAAACAGGTGCTGCGGATGCTCATCGGCTCCAACGAAGCCGAAGTGGCGCGGCGACTGGGCATCTCCGCGGAGACGGTGCGTTTCATCGTCAAGAACCAACTGGCCGACGGCCAAGCCATGACGATCGATCCTCAGCGTGTGATCACAGATATCGGCATGGATGAGGTCAGTCTGAAGAAGCGTCACAAGCTGTACGCGACCATCATGACCGACTTGACCGATCCGAAGAATCCCCAAGTGTTGGCGGTGAAGCCGGGCCGCGACGAGAAAGCGGGCGAGGCTTGCTTGAATTTGCTTACGCCGGCACAGCGGGATAAGGTGCGTTGGCGCTGACGGCGTGGATCGTGAAATTGTTGGAGACGTTTCCGGAGATGGACAAGGCGTTCGTGAAGACGTACGAACGATGGCAAAAAGAGATCTTAGACGGTCGTCACACGAGCGGCGTGGTGGAAGGGATCAACAACAAGGCGCGGGTGATCACCAAGCGGGCGTATGGCTTGAAATCGGCGTCGAGCCTATGGACGCGTCTGGTGCTGGACCTGAACTTGGCTACCGAGGCGGTGGGTCAGACGATCGAAGCGATTCGCGAGACCGTGGCCGCGTTCAGGCCCATTTTCTCCGCGGCTTGCACCTAACAACGGAAGAGCCGGTAGTTTGAAGTTTGATCTTGGCGAATGAAGCACGAGCTGGTAAACAGGTGAAGGTCAAACCGAGGCACGGAGGTCCTTCCAATGTCTGGCCCGCTATCCCTGTTTGATGTTCTTTCCCAAGTTAAAGATCCTCGTTCGCGTCATGGCCGACGCCACCCTTTGTCGG
>SIAQ01000120.1 GCA_009697105.1 Gemmataceae bacterium
CTGTTCGCGGGTTCCGGCGGAGCCAGCAGCGGCAGCGGGATGTTCAGCCTTTGACACAAATCCAACGCGGCATCGTAGGGCGTCAGGCGGTTCGCGACGGCCCACAGGTCCAAGGCGTTTCCCGAGCGGCCACACTTGAAGCAGTGGAACGTGTCCGCCTTCGTGTTGACACTGAAGCACTTCGCGGTGCCATTGGTGCCGCCGTGCAAGGGACATGTGCCGCGTTGTGGGCCGACGTGGTGAAAGTGGTGAAGCTTCCAAAACTTCGCCGGTTGAACTTGGCAGGCACGAAGATCACGAACGCGGTAATCGGCGAACTGGCATCTGCGCGGCAACTTGAATACCTGTCTCTCGACTTCACGGGGGTTACCAGTGACGGGATACGTGGCATCTCACGACTCGATAAACTGAACACGCTCTTACTTAACGGCTTGCCAATCTCCGATGCCGGTATGCGAGAGATCGGCAAACTCGACGACCTGCAATTCCTTGCCGTCAACGGTGTAGCGGTCACAGACGCAGGCGTCGTCGAACTCCGGAAACTTAAACTGCGCTCGCTGTCCATGCCAGATACGAGCGTTACGGGGAAAGAATTAAGCCGACTGACTTGCCGTGGATCACTCGAAATGCTGAACTTGAACAACACGCGATTCGATGACGCAGGCGCTGCCGAGCTTGTGGGCTTTGAGTTGCTGCGTTAATTATGGCTTGGAGGCACGCAGGTTACATATGGTGGGCTGAAAAAACTTGGTACGATGCGAGGCCTGCGAATGGTGTTTTTGCGCAATACGGTGACGACGGCAGATGGTGTCCATCGGTTGCGAGAGGCGTTTCCCTCGTGCGAGGTAACGGCGGATGTACGGTGAAGCGACCACGAGGGGGCCAAATGAACGATTGGAACGGATCATCGAAGCGTTGAACCAGCGGCCAAACGTTGGATTCCTGTTTGAGTGAGATTGCAGGCGTTGTCCGTGGTGAACCGCTCCGGTTTTTGCAACGATGCAAGCCGGGGCGGTTTTTTTTTGTGGGGTGACGCTGGCGAGGCGAAGTCTCTCATACTGCGAAACGTTTCGCACTTTGATTTTCGATAGTGCAAATTTCCTCAGTTTTCTGCATTTCATTGTAGGCTATTGCAAGCGATTGCAAAACGTGATACAATTGCGTTTGAGGTGGTGAAAACCTAGGTTTTCGAGCGAAAAAAGGCTTTCAATTTCGTCGCATGGCATTCTAGAGGTTGAGGGTTCGATCCCTTTCGGCTCCACTCAAAGGCTCGCGAGAAATCGCGGGTTTTTTTTCGTGGCAGTCACACTTTGCGAGATGGAGTTTGAACTCGACAATCTCGACACAACCATTTCGCATTGTCAATCGTCTATATTTTGTGAAAGCTGTTTCCTTACGAAAGGGGCGAGCCATGCGACGTATTTTGGTTTCCTGCGCTGTCGCGCTGTGGGCGGTCGGTTCCGCTTCAGCGACGGGCATGTTGATTCCGGTCGAGAAGAAGCTGCCGCCGTTGGCGCTGGTCGATCAGAAAGTCACCATCAATATCGAAGATCAGGCGGCAGTAACGCGCATCGAGCAGTCATTCCGCAACCACACCGGACGCGAACTCGAAGCGACCTACCTCTTCCCAGTTCCCAAAGGCGCCAGCGTGCGCAAGTTTAGCATGTGGGTCAACGGAGCCGAAGTGCCGGGCGAAATCATGGAGGCTGCCCAGGCTCGCAAAATCTACACTGACATCGTTGCCCGCACGCAAGACCCGGGCTTGCTCGAATACATGAACCATCAGCTCATCAAGGTTCGCGTGTTCCCCGTGCCGGCCAAGGGCGATCAGCGTATCGCTCTCAGCTACACCAGCGTCGCCACTGCCGACAATGGTCTCGTCGAGTACATGTATCCGATGAAGACCGATGGCAAAGCCGCTCAGACGCTCGAAAAATTCTCCGTCAACATCACCATCAAATCGCAGCATCCCGTCACCAATATCTACTCGCCGAGCCATGCGATTACGATCCAACGGCCCAGCGACAAAGAGGCGATCGTCGGCTTCGAGAAGGATCAGGCGATCCTCGACCGCGACTTCCAACTCTTCTACCAACCCGGCAGTAAGGATGTCGGCGTCACCGCCGTCACGCATCGCCCCAGCGCCGATCAGCCCGGCTACTTCATGATGCTGCTCTCGCCGCGGGCGGAACTGTCCAAAGTACAACAACAGGCACGCGATTTTGTTTACGTTATCGACACGTCCGGCAGCATGCGAGGCAAGCGCTTGGTCCAGGCGAAGGCGGCAATGAAATTCTGTCTGAACAATCTCACGGAAAAAGACCGCTTTGCGATGATCAATTTCGCTTCCACGGTACAAAGATATAACACAAAAATGCAGCCGGCGACGACCGACAATCTTCAGGTCGCGCGCAAATGGGTCGACGAACTCGAAGCGACCGGCGGCACGTTCATCGACGGCGCGCTCCAAGAGGCTCTCGCCATGCGCACCGCTGACCAGGGCCGAACTTACACCATGGTCTTCTTCACCGATGGCCAACCGACCTGGGGCGAACGCAATGCCTCCAAGATTATCGAAAACTTCAACAAGAAGAACTCGGGCAACACACGCGTCTTCAGCTTCGGCGTCGGCGATGACGTCAACACGCTGCTGCTCGATTCGCTCGCGGACAACACCAAGGGCGTCAGCACCTATGTCCGTGAATCCGAGGATATCGAAGCGAAGGTTTCCAGCCTTTACGCCAAGATCAGCAACCCGGTGCTGGCGAACCTCAAGCTCACGATTGGCGAAGGCGTCATCATCACCGATGTCTACCCGCCACACCTGCCCGATCTCTTTCACGGCACGCAAATCGTCGTCTTCGGACGTTACACAGGCAAAGGCCACGCGGCTGTCAAGCTGACCGGAACCGTCGGCATGGAGACGAAAGAATTCGGGTACGAACTGAACTTCGTCGACAAGACCGATGGCAAGCAGGCATTCGTCGAAGACCTGTGGGCACGGCGAAAAGTTGGTCATCTGCTCGACCAAATCCGCGTCCAGGGCGAGACCAAGGAAGTCGTTGACGAAGTTGTGCTACTCGCCAAGAAGTACGGCATCACCACTCCGTACACGAGCTATCTGCTCGTGCCCGATGCGCCCGCACCAGTCGTTGGCGGAGGCCCGCGACCGGCAGTTCCAGCGGGAGAGAAGAAAGAACCGCTCGCTCTGTCGGGTGGCGGAGTCGGTTCCGGCGGCCCTGCACTTCGGCTTGATGTCTTTGCCAAGAAGCTGGAAAAAGGCGTGGCCGAGGGTCGAATCGCGCAGGAAAACGACCGTCTAAACGAAGAATCGAAGAAAGGTGACGCGAAGGCCAGGGTAGCCGCCAAGGAAGCGCTCGATCAACAGTCATCCCTGCAAAAGGCCCAGGCTGCCTTCAACAATCGCCAACTCGATGGCGTACAGCAAGGCAAGCTCGGCGTTGACTTTGCCGTATACAACAACGCCTTGCGGTTCCAGAACCAGTTGACCAAATCGGCTTCGCGCAACATTCAGAACCGCATCGTCGTCGAAATCGGCGGCGTCTGGATTGACGACGCGTTCTGCGCCAAGCTCGAAACCGTGTCCATCAAGGCGCAATCCGAGGCGTACTTCCGTATTCTCGAACGCCATCCCGAAGTAAAGGATGTCTACCAACTCGGCAACTACGTCATCTGGGTGACCCCGAGCGGCAAGGCGCTCATTATCGACCTGAATCACGGCGCCGAGACGCTGCCGGACGCTGACATCGACCGGTTGTTTGTTGCCCCGACCAAGAAATGATTTCCATATAGCCCGCCATTTATGGCGGGTTTGGATGTAGGACAAACTAACCACGGATATCACAGATCGCACGGATCGAGAAAATGCCAGCGTGGTATCTTTGATTCGTGTGATCGGTAATATCCGTGGTAGGTCATGGTTTTCGGTGAACTGCCACTCTTCGGTGCAAAAAGCAGGATTGAAAATAAAATAGGCTTCGCTTATCCTCCCGGCCGCTTCGCTTATTAAAGGGAGGGTGAATCATGCCCAGGTGGATTTTCGCAATCGTTGTGCTGGTTTCAATTCCGAGCCTTTGCGCATTCGCGCAGCCAAGTGGCCTCAAAGACATTCCTCCGCCGCCGGACTTTCTCAGGTCGTTGGGGCAAACTAAGTTCGATCCTGCCCTGTTGCGTGCGGCGATTGTTTTTCCAGTCTCATCCTGCATGGTCGGTAGCTCACTTAACACCGAAAAAACAGATGACGAAGTCCTTCCAATTGCCGAGATAAGGAAAAAGCTCCTCGGCGATGAACGTGACGCAGACTGGTTGTACAAACTTGGGGTAGGCCTCAATCGGATAAAATCGCCCGATGCCAAGAATATTTTCACCCAATCAGTCGCAGCCTACGTGAAACGCATCAAGAAAGAACCGAACGTATCAAAGCATTATTGCGACATCACCAGACCTTTGAGCGAATTGGATCGAAAGGATGAAGCAAGAGCCTGCGCGAAGAGAAGCGTCGAATTGGACCCAAACAATGCAGACGGCTGGTGGGAGCTTGTTCAGCATAAACTTGCAGATTTGCTCACGACAATCTATGGCTCGGAATCGCGCGAATTCATTCACGGAGAAACGCCACCGCCCGAACTGTCCAGAATTTTGAAGCCTCAACAAGTCAAAGCTATCGGTCTCCTTAAAGAGATTCGGTTTTGCATTGATCATTGGAAGCGCAGTGCTCGCCTCAATATCGAGCGAGTGGGTGACTGCGCGGCCATTGAGGCTGACTGGGCAATCTTCGACGGCTATTTTCGATCGGGAAAATGGGATCGCGACAAACACGTTTTTCAGGCGCTGCAATCAAAAGCGTTGCAAGACCAACTGCAGGTTCACGGACGCGACAACCAGGACCCTATCGCCTACCTATATTTGGCAATGATAAAAATCACTGCATTCGCGCGCGATGCGAAAGATCCCAGTTGGTCACCTATGAGGTTGACGCCTGAGCAGAAAAAAACAATTAACGAGGCGGTTGCACCGCTTGAAACGCTTGCTATCCACAAGGACAAAGCAATTGTAGTTAAAGCACTTTTTGTGCAAACGATAATCGCTCATTTTTCAGGGGAGATACAAACGGCATCTGTGCATTGCGAGCGTGCTTTGTCGATTGCTCCTCGCGAAAAAGCTATCATCGCGACAATGATGCAAGTAGTGCAAAAAGAATTGACTGACGGATTTGAAAAATACTGGATGAATCATGCCCAAAAACACCCATCCGCATTCGTCTATTTTGGAATTGCAGCCTATGCGTTCTACGACAAAAGTTTTGACCGGATAGACCGTTTGCTGAGAGATGCCGCAAAGATCGACCCCAAGGATCGGAACATCCTCCTCGTAAAAGCGGCGGTTGCACTTAATACGACAGCGCTACATCGTATCCTGTAGCTGAATTCGTGAGAATTCGGCCTTACCTCGTTTGCCCAAGTCGTCCGAATTCTCACGAATTCGGCTACAATGCGGGCCAAATTCTCGATCTAGCGCTGTCGTATTAAGCGCGGTGAAGCCAGCCTTGCCGAAGCGGGTCGGATTCTCGATCAGCTTGAATCACGCATCGATGAGCCAAATCCCAATTCCATCCTCGATGTCTTCGAGGTCCCTGGATTCAGAAATTCTTATCGCTACTTGCGTGCCATTCACACGGCCTTGAATGGCAATTGGGAGAAAGGCCGAGACGAATTGATCGAACTTCGCGGGAACGGAGTCCTTGAGAAAGGCATCACGGCAGCGCTCGATGCATTTCCTCGGAGGCTCATTGAATTGCCGCTGATCAATCTTGATCTGCCAATCGTACCGATAACGCCTCCGAGCGATGACCGCAAAAAATGATGCCGCTTGGTTCAACTGCCAGTCTTGTTATCTCCTCGTGGTTTTGGCGGTTACTACAATAGCCCAACCATAACCGCGAGGCTTTTCATGAACATCAACGATATCCGCGCCAAAGTCGAAGCCGGCCAACGGCTCACTTTCGACGACGGCATCTTTCTCGAAGAACACGCCGACCTCTTCACGCTTGGCCAACTGGCCGACTCCGTGCGAGAACGCAAGAACGGCGACGTTGCCTACTACAACGTCAATACCCATCTCAATGCGACCAACGTCTGCGTTTACCGCTGCGTCTTCTGTGCGTTTCGGGCCGACCTGAAAAGCGAGAAGGGCTACGTCATGTCGGACGCCCAGATCATCCATCGTGCAGCCGAGGCCGAGAAACGCGGCGCGACGGAACTGCACATCGTCGGCGGATTGCATCATCAGTTGCCTTACGATTGGTACCTGAACGTCGTGCGGATCGTGCATCAGCATCACCCGCGGCTGCATCTCAAGGCCTACACCGCCGTCGAATGGGATTGGTTCGCACGCCTTACGGGCCGAACCACGCGCGATATCCTCGGCGAGTTCAAGGACGCCGGCCTCGGCAGCCTTCCGGGCGGCGGGGCGGAGATATTTCATCGGGAAGTGCGCGACATCATCTGCGAGCACAAAGCCGACACCGACTCCTGGCTACGCATCCACCGCGAGGCCCACGAACTTGGCCTGCGCTCGAATGCGACGATGCTCTATGGCCATATCGAAAAGCCGATGCACCGCATCGACCACCTGTGCAAGCTGCGCGAGCTGCAAGACCGCACGGGCGGATTCCAGACTTTCATCCCGCTGGCGTTTCATCCTGACAATACAAAACTCGGCATCGACCGCAAGCTGCAAAAGCCGAGCGCGATCATGGACCTGCGCATGATTGCCATCGCCAGGCTCATGCTCGATAACTTCCAGCACATCAAAGCCTACTGGGTCATGCTCGGCATCCCCACCGCCCAGCTCGCCCTGAGCTATGGAGCCGACGACATCGACGGCACGGTCGTTCACGAAAAGATATACCACGATGCCGGCAGCGACACGCCACAAGAGCTAACCGTCACGCAGTTGCGCCGCCTGATCGAGGAGGTTGGAAGAGTTCCGAAAGAGCGCGACACGCTGTACAACGAAGTATTCCGCAGCGACACCGATTGGCGGGCGGGAGAATCCGTGTCGCTGCCGGTGGTCGCGGTTTAGGAGGACGACTCCGCTCAGTGCTGGAGTGATTGCGCGCTCGGATTTTCCATTTCAGAACATGATCATGCAGCTTCCAAAACGGTGCCACTTTGGAATCCGCCCTCTTGCTGATCGGGGAGCGCGGGGCGGCCTTGCGCAAGCTCATGGCAGACCACTGCGAAAATCGGCAGTCCGAGGATGCGCGTATCGGGACTTCCGTGCCGACTCGGCGTGAAAGGCATGCAGACGAGCATCAATTCGTTTTCACGAATCGTTTTGGCGCCGCGGACGGTTAGGTGCAACCGATCGCCTTCTTCCCGGATATGCGTCTCGGCAACGCGGTGGCCATTCCAAAATGCCGCGAATAGTTGATTGCGTGGCGGTGAACGCAAGCCGCCAGTGTCCAGAATAAGCTCAAATTCCTGGCCGGGCGCGAGTTGCCACCGCCAGCGGCAGATCGGTTGGGTCCAGCGGAACGCTCTGCCATGCGCGGGTTCCAGTCCGTAGACTCCCAGCCAACACCCGAGCGGAATCTTGTCAGCCTCAAAGGTCCCTGCTGACAGTCTAGACATCGCGCTGGACTGTCGAGAATCGACGGCCTGGCGGACCATTTCCTTCCGAATGGTTAAGTCCCAGATGTCCTTGAATGCTTGGAGGCGATCGCAACCGAGCCGTTGGCCGAGGCGGAAGCGGCAATGCGCCAGGGCCAGCCGAAGGCTCACCTTTGTCAAACGCCAGCGTGGTCCCACGACGGCGCTAATCAACCGACCGAGAATCAATCGACCAAACGACCCAGCCTCCCGGACGATGCTTCGGACACTGGGCCCCGCCTTCGCCGGTGTGTCGAGCAACCCAGCAAACGCAGCCAACAGGGCCCAGGCCTCATGGAGCGGGTGAGCATTCGATTCAGCAAGCGCCGCGCACCATTCTTCATTGGCGGCGACGTAGTGCTCGTAGTCCATCGCATCGGCCCGCAGGCGGAAGCGATGCTCGCTGGCACCATAGGTGCTGCCTTCTTCGAGCAAGTGGGCCCAGGTCACAGTGTTAATGTGGGTCACCCAGGCGTTGTCCGAGATATCAATGGACCAGCCGCCGCGGTGCAGCTGCACCGCCAGTACGATATCAGCGAAATTGGGGTAATCGGCCTGAAAGCCATCGGTCGCTTCGTATGCATGCCGACGGATGGCGAAGCCGCGTACCAGCACTCGGTGCCAGTGATTAGGGTGAGACCACTCGGCAAACTGCTCTTGGAGTGTGCGTCCCTCCATTTCCGCGATTTCGCTGGTATTGCGATCCCGCGAACGTGTGCACGCTCCCGCATGATGGGGATGCCGCTCCGCCCATTCGACAAGTTGCTCCAGGCAATCGGGGTCCCCCAGACAATGGACCTCTGTAAAGAATAAAAGCGATGCGGCGGCGGCGCGAGCGCCCACATCATTGAGTTTCGACACGCTGCCCGAGCTCGACAGCCACAGGTCATGCGGCTGTAACAGTGCTTTCGCCTCCCGGTCCAGTTCAGCGTTGTCATGTCGCGTGATCAGGATCACCTGGTACTGGTCGCGTGCCAGGTTCTGACCGTGAGTCCACGTCCGCAGGCACTCAAGCTCCGCTCCGCGTTCCTTGACAAGTGGAATGATTACACTGATCTTGATGTCGTTGGCGTTCATCGCTCACTCCTTGCGCCATTCTGTGTGTCCTGTTCTTGTTTATCGGAAACAACTGGGATCGTCGGATAAGCCGATTCTCAGCCGTGCCTCCCTGGCATGGGTTGCTCACGTCGTATCGCGTACAGTCGGCAGAGATGTAACCGACGGAAAGGTGGAACGAGGCCGGTTTGTGCTGATAATGTCCCTGCCAGCGATTACGCCGGTTCCATCCCTTCGTGGATGCTCCGCGTTCCTGACCACGCCTGCATTGTTGGAAGGTTTCGCGCCGATGAATGGTTCGTGTCTGTTCGTATTCCTGATCACCGACGGTTCCCAATGAACATTCGGACTACTTGATTCCAACGCCAGGCACTCCCATCGAACGGGCAGTTGGCGCCTTCTGACTGGGGGAACCATGCGCGTGCTATTCAACCAGCTGTCCACGATAGGCGCCAGGACAGGAGTAGGCCACTGCGCGCTCGAGCTACTAAAACAACTCGATTGCCTGCCCGGCGCCAGCGTGACTGGATTCCCTTTCGAACGCTGGTTGCGGTGGGACGAGCGTATCAAACGGCTTCATCAATTTCTGTCATCGATGCGTAATGGCTGGAAACCCTCGCGCCGGCTGCTGCCGATGGCAATTCTTGGCACGCTCGCTTCGACTGCGTATCTGTCGGCGCGGCGGGCGTATGAGCGTTGGTTGGATTCGATCTATCGGGAGGCGTTTTTTGGCTCGGCGTTCGATCTGTATCATGAACCGAACTTCATCCCGTTCGCTTCCTCGCTGCCGACAGTGACGACGCTGCACGACCTGTCCGTATTGCGTTTTCCACAGTGGCATCCACAGACACGCGTCGCATGGTTCGAGGAGCACTTCCCGAGGGCGCTCCAGCAGTCGGCGCATTTCATCGCCGTCTCGCAGTTCACGCGGCGCGAGATCATTCGGCATCTCCACGTTCCGCCGAGCCGAGTCACTTATGTGCCTAACGCTCCGCGCGCCTGCTTTCGGCCGCTGCCTGCGAGCGCGGTTGCCGAAATGTTGCGGAAACACGGACTGCCGGAGCAATACCTCTTGTGTGTGGGAACGATTGAGCCACGCAAGAACATACTCCGGCTGATGCAAGCGTATTGTTCGCTACCCGAGTCGCTGCGCGAACGCTGGCCGTTGCTTCTGGTCGGCGCGTGGGGCTGGAAGTTCGCCGACGAAAAGAGCTACTATGAATCGGAAGGCCGACATCACAACATCCGCCACGTCGGTTATGTGAGCGACGCCGACGTGCCGCTCTTGTACAACGGCGCGCGGGCTCTGATTTATCCCTCGCTCTACGAGGGTTTTGGCCTTCCACCGTTGGAAATGCTCGCGTGCGGCGGCGCGGTACTGGCATCGAACATTGAGCCGATTATTGAGGTTGTCGGGACGCACGGCCACCTGGTCGCTCCCGAAGACATCGACGGCTGGCGCGACGCGCTCTTACGTGTCGTTACCGAGGACGATTGGTGGCGGCACCTTCGTCAGGGCGCCGAGGCGGTGGCGAGTTCCTACTCCTGGCAGCGCTCTGCTGCCGAAACACTGGCTGTCTATCGTCGCGTTCTCGATGTCGGCCAGCCGGCGACAGTCGTGCCGCGGAGACTTTCCGCATGAGTCAGTCCAACGTGCGAATCCTTTTCGTTCACACCTTTCCGCTCGATCATCTGGGCGGCGCGGAGCTGTCGCTGCGGCATCATGTCCAGCATGCGCCGGCACAGGTCGCCGTTGACGTCATTCAGCCTCATCAGAGCGCCGACCTTTCACAGTTCGACGCAATCGTTCTTGGAAACTTGCGGCCGCCCGGCGGTGTCGGCGAAAATGGCGAATGTGAGTTTGCCGATCTTTGGCTGCGAAATCTGGGATCGTACGACGGTTTCATTCACCATGTCGAGTACGATGCGCAACCATGCGGCCATCGCGACGCTCGCTGTGTGAAATGCCCGCTCATTCGCAAACGCGATTGCGATTGCTCGCCGCGAATTCCGGCAGCGTTCGAGCGGCTGTTCAATCGCTGCGACGCCGTTCAGTTCGTTTCACCCGAACACCAGCGAGTAATCAACGCGATCATTCGCATATCCTGCGAGCAAGTCGTCATCGCGAACCCGATCGATCTGCAGCCGTTCCAGAACCGCGTACCCTGGCATGAACGCCGAGCCGAGGCCCTCATCGTTGGGGATGCGATTCGCGTTGCCAATACGGCCGAGGAACTAGCGATGGCCCATGGATATCGCCCGGTACGATTCCCATACCTGACCGTTCCGTATTCCAAGATGCCCGATTTGCTCAACGAATATCAGGCCGTGGTCGTCGATCCGGTCATGTACCATTCCAATCCCCGAATCGTCGTCGAAGCGCTGGCCTGCGGCTGTAAGGTGCTGACCGGACCGCGCGTGGGAACGATGAGTTGGGACGATCCGATCAAAGCCGCGCTCGAAGCGAACGACCGATTCTGGAGCTTCCTATTAAGCCGAATTCCTCGTCGCCCGACCTGATGTGGCACTCGACCGTCGCCAAGACACGGCCGTATCTATACTGCCCACGGTTGAATTCGTCTGATCAGAGCTGAGCGCCAGCGAAGGGCCGCGTGTGCCCTTCGCTGGCGCTCAGCTCTGTAAATTCGTCAATCTCACCCGCGTGTGGTATACGTCAACGGAACGGTGTCGATGCTCGATCGTTAGCGTGCGCGAGGCGACGATTCAAACCCGGCCACTACTTTCGCGGCATCGACGAGCGCATGAACTCCGCGATGTGGGCGATGGCCTCTCGTGCTTCTGGCAAAAGCGGTTCGTGGGAGTGGAAGACGTGGAACATGCCGGGCCAAATTTCGAGTTGGACTTGGATGCCGTCGGCCCGGGCTTTTTTGGCGACACGGATGCTGTCGTCGCGGAGCATTTCGTGTTCGCCGGCCTGGATAAGAAGGGGCGGCAGGCCGCGGAAGTTACCGAAGACTGGGGAGGCGAGCGGGTGGCGTGGGTCGGTTTTGCCGAGGTAGTGGTCCCGGAACACGGGCATGGTTTTCGCGCTGATGATCGGATCGTGGACGGTTTTGAGTGATTCGCTCGCCAGTGTGAAATCGGTGCATGGCGAGATAGGGATGCCGCCTGAGGGCATCGTCATCTTACGGTCGCGCAGAGCGAGCAGGGTGGTCAGCGTCAGGCTGCCGCCCGCGGAATCGCCTGCGATGAAGGTGGCGCGGGCGGGCTTGGGGCCGGCGGGGCCGTTCGCGGTTAGCCATTGGTGGGTCTGTACACAGTCGTCCAGCCCGGCGGGGAACAGATGCTCCGGCGCCAGGCGATAGTCGGGTAGCAGCACGGCACACTTCGCCGCTGCGGAGATGTGCGCCGCCTGGCGAAGATAGTAACCAGCCGAGCCGGAAACGAAGCCGCCGCCGTGGATGTAGAGCAGGCGCAGGTCGGGATCGGCGCCGGGCGCGACGACCCATTCGCACGGAACATCGCCGACCTTGACCTTGATGAGCTTGATGTCCTTGATGGTCGGCTCACGGCGTGAACCCATGCCTGCTCGCAATGAAGCCAGGTTGAAGTCGTTGGTGCCGAACGGCGTTCGCTTGAGCAGTTTCTGCAAATAGGCGGCGGCCTCGGGAGAGACGTCGCGTTTCGCCAAATCGCCGCCGGCCGGCGTATGTAAGGTGCCAAGGGCGAACGCAAATGCGGTGAGGACCAAGGTGCGAAACATGATACCCCTCCTGGCGAACGATCGTTTCGATTGGCCTAACGGTCGAATATCACAACAACCCAGAGGCACACGTCGGCTCGAGTGGAGGAAGCCAACGTGTTCGAGTTCTCACTCAACGCCGAGGTTGCGCGGAGGTAGCCGGGAGCATTTCGACCTCGATTGCAGTTTCGGAAATTACCGGAAAGCCAGCACGTTGGGCAGTGGCGCGAGCATGTAAGACAAATCGGCTTGGCAAACGTGCGTCTACTTTGGTTGTGATCTTCCAGTCGGCTGTGTCCTGCTTGGCTGACAGATTGAGTAATTCAGCATGAACTAGCCCGAGCAGCTCATCAGGCACGATTAACTCCACGCGTACAGGGGTCGCAAGCTTGGCGGAGCGAGCCACTTTGAGGGGAACGATGAACGATTGCCCCGCCGGGACCATGATGTCTTCAGCCTGGTGCGACACCTTGAGCAGTGCCCCCTCAATCGACATGGTGATTTGCCCTTTCATCGCCGAGAGCACGTAGTGCATTTTCCCGGCTCCATCGGGGACCTGGGCCAGGGCGATCAACGCAAGTCGTCGCGTGGTTGTCGTTTCAACATCCTCAGGCAGGAATACCGGGTAGTACACTTTATCGGCGCCGAGCGGAATGGCGAACGCTGGCCCGCGGATACCCTGGCTATGGCGTGACTGTGTCGCTGCGGCGTCGAGCACAATCGCGCCGGAGAAGCCGTCCTTGCGTTCGATGACAAGCTCAGCCAGATGTGTGGCTCCACGATGAACACGCCGGGTTCCATCGGCCTCGACGCACCGGA
Source organism: Gemmataceae bacterium (assembly GCA_009697105.1). GTDB lineage: Bacteria > Planctomycetota > Planctomycetia > Gemmatales > Gemmataceae > SIAQ01. The sequence continues at coordinate 13,252 of SIAQ01000120.1, forward strand.
TGCTGAATGGCGGCGTGATCGTGGTGGCCAGCATCGCTGCGGAATGGCGGTGGGCGGCGGGATCGCGCATCACCAAGTCTCCTGCGAGTGGGACTGTTGCCGTGCGCGTGACCGTCGTGTCGCCGATCTTCGCGCTGCCTTCGATGGTCACGAAAGCGGCGCCGGCCGGCGCGTTCTTGTCGCACGTGAAAGGAATCACCAGCGAGGTCGCCGTCGCTGCGATTAGCAGCTTTTCGGGCACGGTGACACTTTTGGGCAATCCGGTAACGCGCACTTGGATCGGATCGTTGAATCCTCCTTCGCGAACCACGGTCACGGTCAGATTGGTTTTCTCGCCGATCGGCACGTTGACTAGAGGGAGCGTGTCCAGGCGAAAATCCTCGATTTGGCGTTCGAGCGCCATGCGGTAGATCGACAATGGCGACGGTCGCGTACCGGAGGCGTCGGTGAGGACGATCTGATAGGTCCCGTCAGCGGGAAGCTTGAGGGAAAGTTGCGAATCGGTTGAGCCAGGCAGATCGTCGTTGCTCGCCAACTCCTTGCCGTCGGGGCTGAGGATCGCCAGTGCCACGTCCAACGGTGAACCGAGCCGGCGGGCCTCGGCGCTGATGCGAAATATATCGCCTTTTTTGCCTTCAAAACGAAATCGCGCCTTGCCGTCCCGTTTGCGCAGCCGACCCGTGACGGCTTGCGAAGCAGCTAGCGTCATCGGCTCGCCGTCGCCATCCGGAGCGAGGCTTTCGGGCAGATCGCTCAGGAAGATGGGGAAAGTGGAGGACGTTCCCAACGTGCCAGACCCTGTTTGGACAGGCACGTTGAAAACGTGCCCTGCGACCTTGGGAAAGGTCACTTTGCGGATGACGCTTTCGAGCTTCGCCTGGCCAGTCGCTAGGCCGATGCCGACGAATTCCACATCACGAGTCTCGCCACGACGACCGTAGGCGGGTAGGGCGGCCAACACGCGCGGCCCGGCGACAACACTCACGCGATAGGTCAACGACCGAAAGCCCCGATGGTCCACGTCGCGAACGGAGATCGTGTAGGATTGGTCCTTTTGGCCGACAAACGTGAGCGCGGGATCCACGCCATCAGTATCGACGCTTTCCGCGACGGAGCGGCCTTGCGCGTCGTGAATCTCGATCACACCGTGGAAATTGCTGCCCAGCCGGCGGGCCGTCAGCTCGCAAGAGATAAGCCCTGTCTTTTCGCAGCGAAAGCGATACTGGTCCACCTCTTCGATGCGGCGTAGCCGACCGGAGATGGTGGCCGGTACGACGAACTCTTGTGGCTGTTTTCGCGCCTCGTTCTCGACGATTTCGTTGTCGTGGCTGACGATGAAAATGCCAGTGTTGCTCACGCCATTGGCGTTGGCAACACGCCAACGGATGGGGCCGGCGGGCATGTCAGCGGGGATGACGAGTCGAGCCGAGACCTCGCGCATGATGAACGGATCATTGATGCGGCTCTTGAGGCCAATCCAGAAAGGCGGTTCGTGGAAAAGGATGTTACCGGGAGGACCAGCGACTTTCAGCTTGACCCGCGGATCGTGCATGAGAAGCTTTGTGTCCGGCGTCCAGTCTGGCCCCGCGAGACGTACCTCGACGGTCGTGCCCGCTTTTCCGCCGGGAGGAAAGATGTAGCCGACGCCCGGCGGTTGGGCGTGTAACCCAGGCGCTGCGACGACAATCGCCATCATCACGAGAATTGGCTGGCAGCGGCAGTGGTTCGGCATGAGTCAGTCTCCGGGGTGAAGCACCCAAAAGAGCCGCGACCGCAAGGGAGCGCCCTGGAAGAATCAAGGATTTATCCAGGGCGCTCTCTTGCGGTCGCGGCTCTTGAGCTAGATCAATTCGCGGACGATGCGGCCGCCGCTTACGATCGGCACGGGGCGTCCCAGCGGCGTGAGATAGGTTTTGTCGCAGTCGATACCCATGAGATGAAAGATTGTCCGCAGCAGATCGGCGACGCCGACGGGGTCCGACGTGGGGAAGGCTGCCTGACGATCGGTGGCGCCAATTACCCGCCCGGGTCTGATCCCGCCGCCCGCGAACAGCACGCTCTGAGCTTGTGACCAGTGATCGCGGCCCGCCTGGGCGTTAACGCGGGGTGTTCGGCCCATCTCGCCCATCATTACCACCAGCGTCGAATCCAGCAAGCCGCGGTCGTGTAGGTCCGTCACCAGGGCGCTGAATGCCTGGTCGGCTTGTGGGATCAGATCGCGTTCCAGACTGGGGAAACAGGAGAAATGCGTATCCCAGCCGGCGTGATCCACACCGATGAATCGACAACCCGCTTCCACAAGCCGACGCCCCAGCAAGGCACATTGCCCCAATGACGTGTGACCGTAGGCGGCACGTAAGGATTCGGGTTCCGCGCGAAGATCGAAGGCCCGGCGCGCGGCGGGTGAAGCGATTAGGTCGCGGGCCATCCGGTAATAAGTGGACATGGTCGCCGCCCGTCCGGTGGGTTCCGATCGGCTCTCGAGCGCGGCTAGTGCTCGCTGGCGGCGCTCTTGCCGGGATCGATCCATGCGTTCATCCGCACGCAAATCGCGTACCTCAAAATCCGGCTGCACGGGGTCGGACTCGATCACGAATGGAGCGTGTTCTGCACCATAAAATCCCGGGCCGCCCGCGTTCATGGGGTGCGGCATGTTGATATAGGGCGGCATGTTGGAACGCGGGCCTAGCTCGCGTGAAATGATCGATCCGATCGACGGGTACAACTCGTTGACCGGGATGCGCGAATTCGTGCCGTCGGCGAAATTGGGGCGATATCCCGTCATCATGTAGTGGTAGCCGGTGGTATGGCCATTATCGTCGTGGCTATGCGTACGCAGGATCGTAAACTTGTCGGCGATACGGGCACTGCGATGGCAGTGTTCGCCCACGAGGATGCCCGGTACGTTCGTTTGGATTGGTCGGTAGGGACCGCGGATTTCTACCGGCGCGTCCGGTTTCATGTCCCACATATCGATGGTCGAGGGGCCGCCGTCCAGAAAAATGAAGATGCACGACCGCGCTCGTGGTTCAGCGCCGGTCGCCGCCGTCGCCTGCATTTCCAGCAGACGCGGCAGTGTTAGGCCACCCACGAAACCCGAGGCGCCGATACGGAGAGCCTGACGCCGATTGATCCGTTGCCGATTCATGGTTATTCCCTCATCAATGTAGCACGACGCCCCGCGTCGCATGTTTGACGCCACCGCCAAAGATCACTTGTTGGGCAGGCATTGCTGGCAGTGCTAAGTAATACTGCCGTTTGCTCACTTATCTGATCCGAGCGTGAGGGCCAGCAAAGGCCACAAGCGGTCCTTCGTTGGCGTTCAGGCTCCGAAAACACGATAATCCGAACCGCGTGCGGAATGCGACGCGGATTATCGCACTCCTATCAACGTCGATACAGAAATTCCTTCGAGTTCAACAAGACCCACATGGTATCCTCGACCGCCGCTCGACGGTCGCCGACGCTTTCGCGAAACAATTCGAGAACGATCCCGCGTTCCTTTTCGGTCGGCCGGCGTGCGAGCATACCCAGATAAAGTTCGTCGACGATTTCCGACTCGGACATACTCGATTCAGCCAAACGCCGGGTCGTTCCCTTGCGAGATTTCACCTTCGCCTGTATCTCCGGCGCGTTGAGAAGATGTAATGCCTGAGCGATGCTCGGCTCATTGCTCCGTTCGCATTCGCATACACTCGCGCGGACGGGGCGCCCGAATATTTTAAGGAAGTAGGACGGAATGCGATTGTCCCACATCTGAATCGCCCGCACGCCCTCGGGCCAGCCGTTGAATTTCTCGGGAACGCCGGTCGTCTGGCTGATGGCGTCGAGGAGCACTTCGGCGGGGAGCGTTCGGGATACGACGTGCGAGAAATTTTGTTCGTCGTCGCGATTCGCCGAGGTATCCGCCCCGAGTTGATAGACGCGTGAATTCAGCATCGTGCGGGTGAGAGCTATGAGGTCGAATTTAACCTGTTTGAGGTGTTGCGTCAATTCATCCAGCAGAGGTTCATTCGTGGCGGGATTCGTTGCACGCAGATCGTCGATCGGTTCGACCAGACCCCTGCCGAAATAATGCGACCACAGGCGATTCGCGGTCGCCCGGGCCAAATAGGGATTCTCGGGCGATGTCATCCAGTTGGCCAGGTAGATGCGGCGATCGGCTCCAGGCTCGAATTCCACCGGCGCCGCGCCGAGGGGCCGCGCGGGCACGGACTTTCCCGTACGCGGATGTTTGAGGTCGGTCCCCGATTTCGCCACGATCGCCTCACCGCCGCTGGGCAGGTTCTTTCGACCGACGCCGGTGAAGAATCCCGCCAGGGCGAGGTAATCGTCTTGATCCCATTTCTCCGACGGATGATGGTGACACTGAGCACACTCGATTCTTATTCCCAGGAACAGCTGGCTAATCGATCGGCTCATGACCTCGGGCTTTTCGAGGGTTTTGAAGAAACCCGCTGGACTTTCGCGCGTGATGCTCCCCTTGGCGGTCAGGATATCTCGAACGAACTCGTCGTAGGGGCGGTTTACCGCGAATTGATGTCTTAGCCAACGTGACAACGCTACGGATCCCTGCGCGGTCACCGCGTCGCGATCGACTCGCAGCAGATCCGACCAGCGCATCGTCCAGAAGTCGGCGTATTCGGGCCGATCGAGCAACTCGTCGATGAGCTTCGCCCGCTTGGCGGGATTCTTGCTGGCGAGGAACGTCCGGGCTTCTGCCGCGGTTGGCAAGGTGCCGATGGTGTCAAGGTAAACACGCCGTAGGAACGTGGCGTCGTCGGCCAAGTCGCTGGGAGGCAGTCCCAGGCGTTCGAGTTGATTCCATACATGTCGGTCAATGAAGTTGGCTTCCGCTGGCCGTGCGAATTTTACATCTGGTCGTGGAATGGTGATGCGACAAACCGCAACTTGGCCCATGTAACGGACCAGGATACCCGCCTGACCTGGGATCTTGCCGGCTTGCACCAGGCTGCGTCGGTCGATGCCGGCGATGGTCGGCGCGTTGGATTCGTATTCCGCCTCGGCTGTCACGCAATGGCGCTCGCCCTTCTCGTCAATTGCCGTCACGCGTAGTTGCTGGGCGCCTTCAAGTGCGAGCACCTGTTCGGCCGGCTCGACCTCGATTTTGGCTATCGGCGGCACAGCCTCGGTTCGCAGCGGCATGCCCTCGCGGACCCATCGTAGCAGTCGTCGGTAGGGAAGCGACCCTTCAGGAATCTTCGCCCCGCCGCCGTGTGGCATCGCTCCGGTCGCTTTCGTCAACAGCAAGCTGCTGGCGGGGGCCGCTGGAAACACCCGTCGGCCACGTGCTTCCATCGTCAGGGCGCGAAAGTCGGCTTCCGGATCGAAGCCGAACACGCTCAGATGGAAGCCGTTCTGTCCGCCTGACTTTCCATGACATCCGCCGGAGTTGCAACTCGCTTTGGTCAACAAGGGGATGATTTGCTGCTCGAACGAAACCGGCGTCGGCGTCAGGAAATTCCGAACCTCGATGGGAACTCGCGTTTCCTTGCCCTGATGCTGGATAAGCAATACTGTCTTGCCTTCCCCGCGTGCCTCGATCCATCCGGACTTGTCTACGTGCGCAATATTGGGATGAACCACTTGCATTTGCACGTCGCGGGTGCGGTCGATTCGCCGGCCATCCTTCTCGACGACCAGCATTTGTTGGCTCGCCTCGGGGCCGTTGAGAATTACGGACTCAGGACTGACTCGCAACTGAGCGCGGGCCGGCGAGAGAACGAGGAAAAACGCCACGAGCAGCAAGGAGGTTCGCGTCATAGGATTGAAAGCGATCCGGTGGGAGGTTACGGCCTTCGGACTGTTCTGCGTTAGCGCAAGAAGGGGTTATTCATAAAAGTACCAGACCTGGCGGCAATTGCAAGTCAATTCGCCAGGAAAGGTAGGGTAAAGTTTACCGTCGAAGGTCTTGATTTCTTGCAATCGTGTCAGAGCCACACACGAAGTAAGTGGTCCGAATTGGCAATCGCGGTTTGCCAAGGCCGTTGAGGGGAAATAGTTTATCCAGTCGTTTGCCGTAGGGT
>SIAQ01000121.1 GCA_009697105.1 Gemmataceae bacterium
GCCAGTTTTGATCGCGAAGACGGGGCCACCTAGACACCGAAGGAGACAGATTGAGACCAGCGTTGCCAAGGAAATAAGGGGAATCAGCCCGTTGCGCCTGGCCCTCTCCAGACGCTCATAGGTGGCCCTGTTTTCTCGCTCGGTGTCAGGAATTTCGCGACGATTAATTTGTTACAATGAAATCAAAGAACGCCTGTTAATGGAGTGCGAAAATGACTGTTTTCGATCTAAGCCCGGCTGAGAAGTTGCAACTCGTTCAAGACCTTTGGGACGATATTGCGGCTACTCCCGAAGACATTCCAGTTCATGACTGGCAGATCGCTGAATTGGAACGACGGCGATCAAATTTGCAAAAGCACCCCGCAACCGGCTTAGATTGGGAGGAAGTAAAACGCCGAATTCGGAGCCGATATGGGCGCTGAACTTGTCATAGCTCCCGAGGCCGAAGCGGACATCGATGAGGCGTACGCTTGGTACGAATCGCGACGGGTTGGCCTTGGCGAGGAGTTTTTGACGAGCGTTGACGTGTGTGTTCGCACCGTCTGCCGATCACCAAAAGCAGGCAGGCAGGTACACGCACATTTCGGCGTGCGCTTGTTCGCCGATTTCCATACGCGGTTTTCTACGATTACGCGGATGAATCGGTGACCGTTTACTGCATCATGCACACCGCGCGAGACCCCGAAGCCTGGCGCGAACGTTTGAGGTAGAGGTTTCTCAGATCGCAGCAAATCCAATATTACTCCTTCCCCCGCACCGTCGCCTTGAGTACCTGTTTCAAGCGGTCCTCGATTTTCTTGTGCAGCTTATCGATCTCCTTGTCGGCGAGGGTCCGGTCGCCGGCCTGGTATGACAGGGCGTAGGCGAGGCTCTTTGTGCCGGCGGGGACCTGGTTGCCGCGGTAGACGTCGAATAGCTTCACGCCACCCAATAGCTCCGCGGCGGCGGTGCGGATTTCGGACTCGATGCGTTCGGCAGTAATCGCTTCATCCACCACGATGGCGATGTCGCGCAGCGCAGCCGGGAAGCGCGGCACGGGCGTGTAGCTGTGTCGCGGCGGCGTCAACGCTTGCAATGCTTCGACATCGAACTCGGCGACGAGGATCGTGCGTTCGCCTAGGCCGAACTTTTGCGCGACCTTCGGATGCAGCACGCCGAAATCGCCGACCGGTTTATCGGCGACAACCAGCGTCGCCGACTGGCCCGGATGCAAGTGGGCAGCCTTCGCCTGTGTATACGATATTATACCTAATTGCAAATCGTGCGTCATTGCCTCGACGATGCCCTTGAGATCGAAGAAATCGAGCGGCTGCTTTTCCTTCGTGCCCGCGTCGCACCACGACTCCTGGTCGCGCCGGCCGGTCATCACGATCGCCAAACGGCGCGGCTCGTCGGGCAGATGGGTTTTGGAAGGCACATACGCGAACCCCACCTCGAATAGCCGAACGTCGTCGGTGTGGCGCAGGTTGCTCTCGGCAATTTCGAGCACGCTCGCCAGCACGCTTTGGCGCATGACGGCGCGCTCGTTCGAAATCGGGTTCTTCAGCGTCACGTAGTCGCGCGGGCCGATCAGTGCGGCTTCCTTCTCGGGCGTTGTCAACGAATAGCAGATGACCTCTTGCAAGCCGCAGTTAGCGAGGATGTCGCGCATACTTTCCTCGAAGACGATCGGCGCGTTCGCTTGCTGCTTGGGCAACGGCTCGGACAGCAGCGTCGTCGGCACGCGGTCGTAGCCATAGATTCGCACGATGTCCTCGACGAGATCGGCGGCCCCTTCCTGGATGTCGAGCCGATGCGTGGGGACGGTGACGCGATGTGTGTTCGTGCCGCTCGCTTCGACTTTATACTCCAGCGCACGCAAGATGCGTACTGCTTCCTCCGGCGCAATCTTGAAGCCGAGCAACCGGTCCATCGCATCGGTGCTGAACTCGACAACTTGCGGCGGGCGCGGCGCCGGGTAGCAATCGACCAGGCCGGCACACACCGTGCCCGATGCGTATTGCCGCATGAGGTCGGCGGCGCGCTCGGCGGCGGGCTTCACCGTTTCCGGGTGGATGCCTCGGCTGAAGCGTGCGCTCGCCTCGCTGGGCAAATCGAAATGCCTGAACGTGCGGCGAATGCTGACGAAATCGAAGCTCGCCGATTCGAGTAAGATATTCTTCGTATTTGCGGAAATTTCGGTTTCCAACCCGCCCATGACGCCCGCCAGCGTGATCGGGCCCTTCGCATCGGCGATGACGAGATGCTCAGGCGACAGTTTGCGCTCCTGCTTGTCGAGCGTGACGAGCGTCTCGCCTTCGCGGGCGGGCCTGACGATGATCGTCGGCGTCTTGCCGTCGGCGCGCTTGACGAGCACGTCATAGTCGAACGCATGCAGCGGCTGGCCCCACTCGAGCATAACGAAGTTGGTGATGTCCACGATATTGCTGATCGGCCTCATGCCTGCGTAAAGCAGTCGGCGTTGCATCCAGCCCGGCGCGGGGCCGATGGTGACGTTCTTGATGATCGCGGCGGTGTAACGTGCGGAAAGCGTGGGGTTCTCGATCTGCACGTTGACGAGGTTTGCGGCAGATTCTACCCTCACCCCCGACCCCTCTCCCGGGGGGAGAGGGGAGGCTGGCAGCTTGACGCTCGAACCGGTGATGGCGGCGACTTCGCGGGCGATACCGAGCATCGCAAGGCAGCGAGCCATGTTGGGCAGCACATCGACTTCGAGCACGATATCGCCCATGAAGTCGGCGAGCGGCATGCCGACGGGGGCGTCGCTTTCGAGGAAGAGGATGCCTACGTGATCTTCCTTATTCTCGGATACGCCGAGTTCGAGCAGCGAGCAGACCATGGCGTCGGACGGCAGGCCGCGGATGGTGGTCGGCTTGAGTTCGCTGAGCTTGCGCACGTCGGAATGGCCGTCGAACAGAACGGAGCCGGTCAGCGCGAGGACGACCTTTTGGCCCTTGTCGCCGACGCTGACGTTCGGCGCCCCGGTGACGAGTTGCTTGACCTTGCCCGCACCCCAGGTGACGGTCGGCAATTTCAGCTTGTCGGCATTCGGATGCTTCTCGACGCTGAGCACCTCGGCGATGACGACCTTATCGCGATCCCAGACCGGCCCGCGCTCTTCGGCCTTGACGCGCACGCCGTCGGGGATCGGCAAGCCGAAGACGCGCGTGGAGGCGACTTCGAGTCCCGCCAGCGTGAGCCGATCGATCAGCTGCGCCGGCGGCAGGGTGATGTCGATGTAATCGCGAAGCCAGGAGAGGGGGATTTTCATGAGTGGGATCCTTACCCGCGCAGGCTCCTTCGTCGCCTGCGGGCTTGAGAGCTATCCTCCACGCCCGCAGGCGACGAAGGAGCCTGCGCGGGTCATGCTTCCAAATCTATGTGTTCGTCATCGTCCTTGTACGACCAAATCCAAGCATCCTTCTGCGTCAGAATATAGCGATACACTTTCCGATGGTATTCCTGACTATCGACTAGCTTGAAGCTTCCGTGCCTTCCCCATACGCGCCCGGGAAGTCTTTCGCGTATGGAATGCGACGCCGCCGTCTTGCATTGACCAACGATCTTGCGAATTGCCGGAATTGAATCCGGTAGTTCCACAAGCCAATGGGAATGTGTAATCGAAACGGAAACCACGAGCACCCGATGTTCGTGTTCCTTCAATTTCTTCACGATCCGTCGACCAACCGTTTCCAAGAGATTTTTCGGAATGATAACGGCTTCTTCGCTGAGCTTCCTGCTGTAGCGGTGAAGTCCCTCATGCTCTCCCTCGGGCGGCGGATTCTTATAATCGCCGGACGAGTGGATCTTATGATCCTCAGCACGGAAGCCTCGCGGATCGCCCGGCAGCCAACTGTTGACCGTGGATATTACGATGTGACGCCAGGCTCTGCCTTCGGTGGGCATGATGAACTCCGCTTGTTCACCCGCGCAGGCTCCTTCGTCGCCTGCGGGCTTGGAAATAAAGCTCAAGCCCGCAGGCGACGAAGGAGCCTGCGCGGGTATGCCTAGAATTGCCGCAAAAACCGCACATCATTCGCCCAAAACTGGCGGATATCATCGATCGCGTGCTTCAACATGGTGATACGTTGCGGTCCCATGCCGAAGGCGAAGCCGCTGTGCTTCGCGGGGTCGTAGCCGCCATTGCGCAGGACCACGGGATGCACCATGCCTGCTCCCATGATCTCCAGCCAGCCTGTGCCTTTGGTCAGGCGGTCGGCGTTCGGATCCTCTTTCGGCCAATCGATATCGATTTCGATCGACGGCTCTGTAAACGGGAAATAGCTGGAGCGAAATCGCACCTGGCGCTCCTGCCCGAAGAGCCGGCGGGCGAACGCGGTGATCGTGCCTTTCAGGTCGGCCATCGTTACGTGTTCGCCGATAACCAGGCCTTCTACCTGCTGAAACTGGATTTCGCTGCGAGTCGTGATCGCTTCATAGCGATAGCACATACCGGGCAGGATCACGCGAATCGGGTCCGGGCAAACCTCGCGCATCACATGGATTTGGCCAGGCGACGTGTGCGTTCGCAGGATCACGCCTGGCGTCGTGGTGTGAAAAGTATCCCACATATCGCGGGCGGGATGGTGCGGCGGCATGTTGAGCAGCTCGAAGTTGGTGAGATCGTCCTCAACTTCGCGCGTGCGGTAAACCTGGAAGCCCATGTCGGCGAAGATGTCGTAAATCTGGCGCATGATTTGCGTGGCAACATGCAACCGCCCGCGCTGGACCGGTCGGCCGGGCAGCGTGATGTCAAGCGGATTGGCGGTCAGGCTGGCATCCAGCGCGCGTTCCTTGGCGGCGGAGAGCATTGCATCGTAGGTTTGCGTTAGTGTTTCCTTGATGCGATTCGCTTCTTGGCCGTAGGTCTTGCGCTGGTCCTTTGCGATCGTACCGATGGCTTTGAGCGCCGCCAATACTTCGCCATTGGCGCCGAAATATTTGGTGTTCCAAGCGCGCAGCGTCGGTTCGTCGGCGCAAGCGTCGAGTTCGGTTTTGGCGAGTAGTTCAAGGGATGCAAGGTCGGACATGAGTGGAGACACAAGCCCGCAGGCGAGCGCAGCGAGCCTGCGCGGGTTTCGTGGCAGACCCCGCAGGCTCGCTGCGCTCGCCTGCGGGCTTGGTTGTACTACAAATGCTTCTTCACAAGCTCCACCACGGCATCGAAGCCGGCGGGGTCGTGGATTGCGATCTCAGACAGTGCGTTCCGGTTCAATTCGCAGTTCGATTTTTGCAAGCCGTGAATGAATTGGCTGTAGCGCAAGCCACGCGCCCGGCAGGCGGCGCTGAGGCGGATAATCCACAGCCGGCGGAATTGACGCTTCTTGACCCGGCGATCGCGAAACGCATACTTTCGGCCACGGATCAACGTGACGAGCGATTGCCGGTAGAGGTTGTGCCGACCGGCGCGAAAGCCTTTGGTGAGTTTGAAGGTGCGGTTTCGCCCTTTGCGAAACGGCACGCCACTAGTAGCGCGGACCATGACTTGCTCCTTTCAGGAAAAAACGACGGCCAGGGGCATGGAATCCCTGGGTGCGTCGAATGGATTGATTTCGTTTAGCGCCCGCATGTCGCCTGGCGGGTTCGGGCGATAAACGAAATCCAACGCGACAATCAGTCGCCGATGTTCAGGATGTACTTCGCTGCCACGATACCGATTTCGGCGACGCGGCCTCGCAGCTGACGCTTGCGTTTGCCGGACTTGTGGCTGTTCAAGTGTTTCTTGCCGGCCTGGGATCGCTTGAGCTTTCCGTTGGCGGAGACGCGGAATCGCTTGCGCGAGGCCTTGTGGGATTTCATCTTTGGCATGATCGACTCCAGGAAAAACAACAACTCCCCTCAATGCGGAAAGGGGAGTTGGGGATTTTATTGAACCGATATTCAATGTCAAATGCATTCCGCTTGCGGCTTAGCGCTCGGTTCGCGCGGGAGATATCCGAGCGCTAAGCCGCAAGCGGAAACTCACTTCGGTGCCAGCATCATCGAGCAGCGTTTGCCTTCCATGCGCGGTTCTTTCTCGATTTTCGCAAGGTCCACGAGCTTTTCGCGCATCAGATGCAGGATGCGCTGGCCTTCCTCGATATGTTGCAGCTCACGGCCCTTGAACATCACGTAGACGAGCACTTTATCGTGGTGTTCGAGGAACTTGCGGGCCTGGCTGACTTTGGTTTCGATGTCGTGGATGTCGGTCTTGGGGCGCAGACGGATTTCCTTGAGCTTTTGCTGGTGGGCTTTGGTTTTTTCTTTTTGTTTTTGTTTCTGTTGAAACTTGAATTTGCCGAAGTCCATGATCTTGCACACGGGTGGCTTTTCAAGCGGCGCCACCTCGACAAGATCGAGCACGGCTTCGCGCGCCATCTCCAGGGCTTGCGCCGTAGGAATGATGCCGACTTGCTCGCCGTTGGCCCCGATGACGCGCACCGGGCTGATGCGAATGGTTTCGTTGACTCGAGTTTGAGACTCCCGTCGGTCACGATCGCGATCGCGATCAAAATTCCCTGGAGGCAAGGACTTCGTACTCCTGTGTAATGGAAAGCGGGGTAAGCACGACGGCCCAGTTGTCGTCGCGCGGGGTGTGGGCGAGGTGAACACGCGGTTCACCCATTCAATCTCGCATTGTTGCAGTAATCGTCGGCTGGGTCAACAGCTATTTTCGGGTTTTCCGAAAATAACAATTGTCCGTAAGCCCAGAGGTGAGGTACTCCGAACCTCTGGGATGAAGCGAGCCCAAGGGTTCGGCGTACCTCACCCTTGGGCTTGCGGAAAGTTAATCGTCGTCATCGTCAGCGATTTTCTTTTTCTTGCTGCCGCCGCCGCCATCACCGAGTTCGGCGAGGTATTTACGCATTTGCAAGGTATAAAGAATCAAGCCCACGAGACCAACCGGCGGGCAAACGAGGCCGCCGATGAGATGCACGAGGCCTTTGGTTTTGCCATAATCGCCGTCGCCGGACATGCCGCGGTCGTCATATTCCTTCTGCAACGAGGAACAGGCGCGGAACATGATAAGCCAAACCCAGACGATGCCGAGTAAAGGTACAAAAACCAGAAACACCATGGCCGGTTCCATATCGCGATTGCTCGGGGATACGGCACTGAACACCTTGTACATCGTGATCAAGTACCAAATCGCCAAACCCAGCATGATCAAATTGAGAACCGCTGCAACGCAGATGATCCCGAACACCATGGGACCGGGGTCATTAAGTCCGGCAAAAGGGTCGCCCTTGTTTTGCGCGAACAGAATCAACGACATCGAATCCACGTTTAATCTCCTTGGATGCGGAAAATCTTGTTGCGAATTTACCTGTAGCATGGATATGGGAATACCGTACCAAACCAGACGGCGAAAGCAAGCGCCGATTTCCTCGATTCGCGTTCGATTGCCTCAGAACGGAATTGCCCCGCCTTCACACGGGTCGAACGGCTGGTCGTCATCGAGATCGTCGCGATCCAAAGTCATTTCGCTTTGGCATCGGTGGGCGGATCCCTATTTCCGTTTGCGTGACTTCGCCTTCGCAGTATCCGGCGTGCCGCCGATCGAAGCTTCTGTAGCCTCTCGGCATCGGCGGTCGAGGGCGGCCTGTTCAGCCGGGTCGGTGATCGGGACCATCACAAATTCTTGGAGTGTGGACCTAACAGGAGCCTTTGAAGATTTTTTTTTCATGGGTCAGTCGCTTTTCGTCACAATAGTTAATGGAACTTCACCTTTCAAAACATCGCTGCCGTGCTCTTGAAAAAACCAAACTTGGACCGTGTATTGGCCTTCCCCGGGAAAGGAACACCTGATCCGAGACACAGCCGGGAGGAGTTCTTCGTCGGCCTCGAAAGTTGGCTTGGGTTGCAATTGCGCGTAGAAAATGATCTTGTCGGTCCTGTCATTGACCACACGCACGTAAGCGGGATACTTGCCCGGGCGCGGGCTGGAGAAGATCAGGAATAGCCAAAGCCGAGTCGGGACAAATGGAAACCAGTTGGCGGTGATGGCGTGGCGAACCCCCTTCAAGTGGAATACCCCGGCCTCCCTCCTGCTTTCCCGCACGCCATCACAAACGGCCATGAGCCGAACTCGCGGCGTTAATTTTGCAGCGGCCATGAATTCGCTCTCCGTTGTTCCAAACCCAACCTTCAATTTCTTATCTCAATTGTAACACGTTTTCGTAGAGCGTTCGCGAAATGCCGTGCGAACGCTAAACGAGGAGCGCGATTACGGCAACGACCGATAGATCGGCGTCCTCAAAAACATGTTGCGCGGCCTGAGTTCGAACACGGTCCAGTACACGGTCGCCTGACCGTTCGCCGTGCTGTTGCCCGCGACGATGCCATCTTCCGCGCGCGGCACATGCAAACCGGCGGACGAATGCCACAGGACGACGTTCTCCTGATTCAGGTCTGCCAATCTCGGGTTCGGCTGGCCGTTCGGCGTGAAGAAGTGGTTGCCCAGGTTGACGTACATTTTTTCCGGGCAGTCGTGCCGGGTGATCCAGAAGTCGTGCAGGGAAAAGTTCTCGTCTTTGAATCGCCGATGCCGGGCGATGCCTTGCGGATAGGTGATGAGGTCATAGCTGATCGGCAGAGCAGGGCGGTCCTTGGCAGCGGGGACGACGGAGTAGTCGGAGTTGGTGACGCGGATGCGGGTGAAGGCCTCAGGGCTCCAGTCGTGGAACGATTCCTTGGTGACGTCTTCGATGAGGATGCGTCCGCCGTCGCCTTGTTCCTTGGGGCTTCGCGGCAGGCTGACGACGTGGACGGTGTTTTTGGTGTTATTGCCTTCCGGTCCGAGCTTCATGCCGACGCGCCAAAAGGAGCCGTGCATGTGCGAGGCGTCGAAATGGGCGTAGTAGTTGTAGCCTGTGGGTGAATGACGGAAGACGATGCCGCCGTCGTCGCGGAAGCCGTACTCGACCATGTAGGTGTAATTGGCGGCGCCGAAGTTGGCCCAGAGAGTGAGCTCCTCGGATCGGCGGGTGATGCTGCCATGCTTGTAGGCGACGCCGGTGTCGCGGAGTTCAGCCATGACGAGGCGCGATTTGCCGAGGGTTTGGCTGATGGCTCCGCCTTCCTTCGCGCTGAGCGTGGTGTAACCGCCGACGCTTTTGAGGTCATAGAATCGCGTGCCCTTGAAGTAATAGGGCACATAGAATTCGGACGGATGCGCGTCATCGAGCACTTGCACCCAGGGCGATTTGGGATTGGTCTTGAAGTACGCCTGCTTGATCTTGAAGAGCTTGGCCGCGTTGCCTTTGCCGAACTTGAAGCCTTGCTCGTTGGCTTTGCTGGCGGATTCCATGTCCCAAATGACCTTCCACGCGGTCTCCCAGTTCTGTGGATCGTTGGTGGGGAAGGTGACGACGAATTCGCGATCGTCGGAATTGGGATTGATCTGCAACGGCGGCTGCTGGCGGATCGGCCGGGTGCCGACCTTCGGTTCGATTTTTGGTTCTTTCTTGTTGTCCCCGTCGGCTGCTGCTTTCGCGAGGTAGTTTTCAAACGAATCGACCTGGCGCAAGAAGTTCGAGATGGTCTTCTTCAATCCGGCTTCGCTCAGCCCGATCGACGCATCGACGCCAACTTCGAGCATCACGCCAGCACGCTCATGACGGACGGCACGGGTCGTAACGGCGAAGCGTTCGTTGTAATGGTTAAGCGTCGCCAGCGAGGCCTGACCTTTGACCGACGCACGCAACAACAAACGCTGGCCTTGCTCAAGGCGATAGAGTGTGAACGCGCGATCGTTGATATCGACAGCGTAATGATCGTTCACCAGGTTAAACTTGCTGTTCAAGCCGCGCAAGGCGTTGGTGATGAGCTGTGGCGAGGCCGTACCCGATTCCGGTTGGGCCTGCGCGAGCAATGGGAATGCAAGCAGAAACACGACACCGAAGCAAGGGAGCAGCCGCATGGGAAGTCCTTGTGTTGATTGTGGGCGAAGTGGACCATTTTTCAGCATTTTACGAAGGACGAACAGGTTTGCAAGCAGAAGCGTTTAGCCGCTCGCCTTTGGCGAGCGCGAGCGTCGCGCTAACGTGTGCGCCCGCGCTCGCCAAAGGCGAGCGGCTAAACAATGCTCGGAATTTGATTCCGCCTTAATCATGACCTACACTTGCGCAGGTGTCTCGACGTATCCCCTGACCGCGAGTTTGACATGAGCGCGACCTTGGCCTCTCCCCTGTCGGTTGCGGCGCCATCCACGGCCATCACGAAGCCGATGAATCGCTGGCTCGTCGGGGCGTGGTTCGACCTGTTCTTCCTCGCGAACCTCGGTTGGCCGATCGCTTTCCTGGCGGCGCTTTGGTTTCTGCCGACGACCGATGCTAATTCCAGCGATGGCAATTACTTGTCACTCTTCCAAATCTATTTTCTCAGCACGCCGCATCGCTGGATTACGCTGGTCCTCGTCTTTTGCGATTCCGACCGATTTTGGAAAGAGCCTGTCAAGTTCGGCGGCATCGGACTGGGGCTGGTGCTGCTTGGGTTGATGTTGGTCGGCGTGGCCGGCGTTGTGCCCTATGCGACCAGTTCACTGACGCTGTTGATGATGATTGATTACATCTGGAACGCTTGGCATTTCGCCGCTCAACATGCGGGCATCTCGCGCATCTATGGCCGAGTTTCGCGCTCGGATCAGACGGCGGAGCATGGCGAGTTCGAGAAGATGGCCCTGCGAACGCTCGTGCTCTGGGTGTTTTTGCGTCTCGCGGTACACATGGCTGGCCTTAGTCCCTATACCGAGGGCGTCGCCTGGATCGCCCCGTGGTTGCCGTGGATCGACCCGCTAGCGCTCGTTCCGTGTTGCGTGCTTCTCTCCCGGGAGATTAGCTCGATGCAAGGCGGCGCCTGGGGCCGGGCGGGCTACATCGGTAGCGTCATCGCACTCTACACCGGGCAGCTGTTCACCATCCGCATTGGTCACACGGGATGGATGACCGCCTTCTTTTTCGCCGGCGCGGTTTTTCATGCCGTCGAGTATCTCGCAGTCTGCAACTGGTCGGTGCAAAAACGCACAACGGGCATCTGGAAATATCAGATTACCCGCACCGGCATCGCCGTCGTCGTCTTCATGCTCGGCATCGGACTCGTCAACTACTTCGTCAACGCCCAATCGGTCTACGCTTGGCAACTCGTCACCCTGCTCGTCTCCTTCCTGCACTACGCCTACGACGGCATCATCTGGCGCGCGAAAAAGTAGTCCTCGCAATTTACCGTCCGAGGTTGAGGCGTAAGCGAGGCAAACCAGAAAGCCTCGCTTACGCCTCAACTTCGGACGGTGGTTTGCCGCCTACCTCGCAATTCACCCTTGGTTCCATCTGGTTAGACCGATAGGTTGATAGTGGAATTCAACCGTTCTACTTAAATCATTTGCAATCGGCGATTCAGCCCTTTGGAGCCAGTTAACATGAGCTTGCCGCTTCTACAAAGCAACGTTCCCGGCATCCCCGTTCGCCGCGGCAAGGTGCGCGACGTTTACGATCTCGGCGATCGCTTGGTCGTCGTCGCAACCGACCGCATCAGCGCGTTCGACTGGGTGCTGCCGACCGGCATTCCTGATAAGGGCCGAATGCTAACCCAGCTGACGTTGTTTTGGCTCGACTATCTGAAAGTGCCGAACCACTTCATCAGCACCGATGTCGCCGCCATGGGGCCGGCATTCGCGGCGCACGCTGCCGAATTGAATGGCCGATCGATGCTGGTGCGCAAAGCGAACGTCGTGCCGTTCGAGTGCGTCGTGCGCGGCTACCTGGCAGGTTCCGGCTGGAAGGAATATCGCAAGCACAGCACGGTGTGCGGCATTGGGCTGCCAACGGGATTGACGGAATGCCAGCAATTGCCGAGCGCGATCTTTACGCCGTCCACGAAAGCCGAATCGGGGCATGACGAGAACATCAGCTACGAAATGATGCTGCAGGGCACAGGCGAAAAGCTCGGCGCTGAGCTGCGCGACAAGAGCCTGGACGTCTATCGCCGAGGCAGCGCGTATGCTGCCACGCGGGGCATCATGCTGGCGGACACGAAGTTTGAGTGGGGCCAGCTTGCTGACGGCTCGTTAATCCTGATCGACGAAGTCCTGACGCCCGACAGCTCCCGGTTTTGGCCGAAGGAGTCGTATCAGCCCGGCAAGAATCCGCCATCGTTCGACAAGCAGTTCGTGCGCGATTGGCTGGAAACGACCAGTTGGGACAAGAACAGCCCGCCGCCGAGCCTGCCCGCGGATGTCGTGGACAAGACGCGAGCGAAGTACATCGAAGCGTATGAAAAGCTCACGGGCAAGACGTTCGAATAACGCCAGAATCCGTTTAGCCGCTCGCTTTCGGCGAGCGCGGACTTGGCGCATTGCGAATGCGCGTCGCCACGCCCGCGCTCGCCAAAGGCGAGCGGCTAAACAATAAGAGGAATCATCATGCTCACTGCACAAGGTTGTCGCTATCGTCGCGAACGGTTGTGGGCGAAGCTCGATCCACCGCCGGAGACCGACTACGTTTTGCTGAGTGATCCGATCCACTTGGTCTACTTCGCGAACTATTGGGTCGATCCGATCAGCCTCGGCGCGGGGTTTCCCGGATATCTTATCGTTCGCAAAGACGGCCACGCCAAGCTGCTGTGCGAGAATCGGGCGCCGAAATCGACGCTGTCGGCCCATGTTGACTTACGCCGCACCATTGCGTGGTACGACGGCCAGGCGCCAGGCAACGGCCCGCGCCAACTCGCCGTGCTCGCCGAGGTGAACCCGACGCGCGGTGGCCTACGCATCCACGATCGGCCCGGCGATCTGTTGGCTTCCCAGCTAATCCATACCGTCGCCGACATGCGCCGGCAGAAGGACCCCGACGAGATCGAGATGCTGCGAACCTGCATGCGTGCGACCGAAGCGGGCCATGCCTGGGCGCTGACGAACGTCCATGCGGGCATGACGGAACTTGACGTCTACTCCGGCATCAACGCCGCATGCGTCAAGGCCGCCGGCATGCCCGTGATTGTCTACGGCGACTTCGCCATCAGTCCGGGATCGAGTCGTCGCGGCGGCGCGCCGACCGATGCCGTGCTCAATGACGGCGACATGATGATTCTCGATTACTCCGTCATCATTCAAGGCTATCGCAGCGACTTCACCAACACCATCGTCGTGGGCGGCAAACCGAACGCCGACCAACGGCGGTTGTACGACCTCTGCATGGCGGCGATGACGGCAGGCGAAAATCTGCTGCGAGCCGAGGCGTCCTGCCTCAGCGTCTATCAAGCCGTACGCGGCGTGTTCGAGCAAGCTGGCGTCGCCGATGCTTTCCCGCATCACGCCGGGCATGGCCTGGGCATCACCCATCCAGAAGACCCGTTCCTCGTCCGCGGCGCCACGCAATCGCTCCGCACGGGCGATGTCATCACGCTCGAACCGGGCCTCTACATCGATAACATCGGCGGCATCCGCATCGAGCACAACTACGTCATCACGCCTACGGGTTACGAACGCCTGAGTAACCACACGATCCGGCTTTGAAACGGCCCCTCCTGTCAAAGCTGTGCACGCAGTCGGCGGTCCGGATTGCATGGCGCCTCATCCACGCTCCGCTGGTGCGTCGCAGTAACACTCGATGCTACTTGCGGCGAAATGGTATTGCAAAGCAACTCACCGAATTTCCACGCCGTCCACGAAGCGTTTGCATCGCGGTAGGGCGTCCACGAAGCGCCGGCCGTAGGGCTTCGTCATCATCCGCGGGTCGAGGATCACGACCATGCCCGTATCGCGCTTGGTGCGGATCAGGCGGCCGAATCCTTGCTTGAGTTTCAGGATCGCCTGCGGCATCGAATAGTCGCCGAAGGGATGCCCGCCACGGCTCTCGATCGCTTCGCTGCGGGCTTCTGTTAACGGCCGGTCGGGCGGTTGGAACGGCAGCTTGGTGATGATGACGTTCGACAGCGCCTCGCCTTGCACATCGACGCCTTGCCAAAAACTATCGACGCCGAACAGCACTGCGCCGGTCGCAGCGCGAAATGCCTCCAACATGCGGTTACTCTGCATGCCTTCGCCTTGAACTAACAGCGTCAGGCCATTGGCGCTCATCCAATCGCGCAGTTGTCTGGCGGCACGCTGCATCGTCTGGTTGCTCGTGAAGAGCACAAACGCCCGGCCCTGCGTCCGCGCGACATACTCGCGGATCTTCTCCACGCACGCTTCCTCGAACGCACTAGCATTCTGCGTCGGATCGGGCATATCGCGAAACAGATGCAACTCGGCTTGCCTGGGGTAATCGAACGGGCTGCCGAGCTGAATCGCGGGGTCGTCGGGCGGAAAGCCGAGACGATCCTTGAAAAAGCTGAACCCGCTCGACCCGCCGACGCTAAGCGTGGCGCTAGTGAGGATGACGCTCGGCACGCGGCCGAAGAGTTGCTTGCGGAGAAGTTCGCCGACTTCGATGGGAGCGCTGGCGAGTTCGATCTTGTTGCCTTGCGTGCCATCGCCGTCGATCCAGTAGACCTGGCCGTGGTGGAGTTGCTTGAGCCAAATATCGATGCGGGCACCGAGATCGGCGCAGCGCAGGGACGCCGACTCATACTCGATCTTGAGTTCGGCTTTTTCGATATTGTCCGCGATGGCATCGAGTATGTTCGCGAGCCGATTGAATTCCTCGGTCAACGTATTGACGACGATGTTCGGTTCGCGGATGCGCATCGTGTCGCCGACTTTGACGCGCTTGGTTTGCAGAAGCAAGCGTTGTCGCCAATCGAGGATGTTGTTGAAGAACTGGTTGACGAGCGTGCGCGTCTTGTTGACTTGCAGCCAAGATTCCTCGTTGCCGTGAGTTGCGAACAGTCCGAACGCCTTGCCGCGCCGCTCGAGGAAGAGCCGATTGAGCAGATAGTCCGCCTGGCCGCGCGTGATGGTGAGGCCCATGCTCTCGGCGGCGACATCCTCGAGCGTTTGGGCTTCGTCGAAAATCACGGCGTTGTACATGGGCAGGATGCCGATCTCGGGATTGACGGCCCGGATGGCGAGGTCGGCAAAGAACAGTGCATGGTTGACGACGAGCACCTTGGCGTTCTGGATGCTTCGCCGAGCTTTGAAGTAGAAGCAGTCGCTGAACGTTTTGCAATGCTTGCCCATGCAATTGCCTGAATCACTGGCGATGAGTTCCCAGACGGCGGGATTGGGTCTGAGGTCAAGATCACTGCGGCTGCCGTCGGTGGACTTTTTGGCCCAGCGTGCGAGTTCGTCGAGCTCGTCGAGCGCGCCGGTGTCGGTTAGCAGCATTGAGCCGCGTTCCCGGGCGACTTGCAGTCGGCGTTTGCTGACGTAGTTGGCTCGGCCTTTCACTAACACCGCCTCGAACGGCTCGGGCATGACGGATTGCAGGAACGGGATGTCTTTGTGGATAATCTGTTCCTGCAAACTGATGGTATGCGTGGAGATGACGACGCGATAGTCTTTCTGGGCACACGCCGCCTGGATGGCGGGGACGAGGTAGGCGAAGCTCTTGCCCACGCCCGTGCCGGCCTCGACCATCAAATGCCGCCCCTCGGCGAGCGCGTTCTCGACGGCGTCGGCCATTTCGAGTTGCTCGGGCCTGGATTCAAAGTTCGGCAGAAGCCGAGCGATCGCGCCGCTCGGCCCTAAGATTTTTCGCTGGGACATGCTATCATTGTGCCGATTTCGCGAGGAAAGGGAATGAGCGCGGGTGGCACGTCGTAGCCATCACGCTCCCAAGGCGTGATGACTACGATGATTGGATCTATCCGTATGATAATCGCAGTGAACTTGCTTGCACTTCCGCTAACGATAATAGGAACCTCCCATGCCGCGCGTTTGCCATTTTGAGATCCATGCCGACAATCCGGATCGTGCGGTTGCGTTTTATCAAAAGCTGTTCGGTTGGCAGTTTCAGAAATGGGACGGGCCGATGGAATACTGGATGATCGTCACCGGTCCGGACAGCGAGCCAGGGATAAACGGCGGCCTAATGAAGCGACACGGCTCGGGGTCGATCGAAGGGCAGGCGGTGAACGCTTATGTCTGCACCGTCAACGTCTCGGCTATCGACGCGACCGTCGCCGGGATCACGGCTGCGGGCGGGGCGATAGCGTTGCCGAAAATGCCCATCCCCGGCATCGGCTGGTTGGCGTACGGCAAGGATACCGAAGGCAACATCTTCGGCGTCATGGAGAGGGATCCGTCGGCGGGGTAGGCGTGTTCCGTTTTGCCGCTTGCGGCTTTGCGTTCGCATGGCGCCTTCCGAATGCTAAGCAGCAAGCGGCAAATTCCGACGAACGAGCGTTTTATTAGCACCAGAAAGGACCATACGATGAATCGAAATCTCGCGCGATTTGCCGTGACGTTGTGCTGCATCGCCATGGCGGGCTGTTATAACAAAGTGAATCAGAACGGTATCGTGAACGTGTCGTTTCAGCTTTGGGTGCCGCTCTCGATGATTCTCGGCGGATTGGTGCTGATTCCGGTGGGTATCCTTCTTGCCGTGCAGAAAAAATATCTCTGGGGCATCCTACTCATCATCGCCGGGCCGATCGCGGCGGGCTGTATCGCGCCGGGAATGTTTTTGGACAAGGTCGTTGTAAGCCCAAACGAGTTCACTTCGAGTCACGGCTTCTGGTGGTCGCAAACGACGCATCGGATACGGTACAACGATCTTCGAGAAGTGCGAGTAATCGTGGAGGAAATTAGGAATCGCCGCGGGACGAGCAAGAGCTACTCGTTCGACTGCGTTTTCAAGGATGGTCGAACCGAACGCGTGCCGCTCGGCGATCTCATGCGTCAGGCGGTGCCGGAGATTGTCGCTCAATTCAACCAGCATGGCGTGATCGTGCATGGCGCCGTGAATGTGCCGCAGTGATGCGTTAGCCCCCGCCGTTCTCCGCCAAAAGCGCCGCGCCTTTGCCGCGCGCCGCCGCGGCGATGAGGTCGGCACAGCGTTCTTCACCCAAGAGGCTCGTATTGAGCAGCATGTCATAGAGATGAACATCGTTCGCCTTACGGTGGAAATGCGTCGCAAGGAACTCCGCTCGACCATGATCGCGCTTGCTTACCTCGACCGTGGCCTCTTCGTCCGTCATTCGCAGCCATTGGCTCATGTAAGCGACGCGGTCCGGCAGCGGCGCGACGAGCCGAACGTGCAAAGTCGAACGGGCTGGCAGCAGAAAGCCAGCGCCTCGGCCAAGCAGCAAGACGTTGCCCTGTGCACCCAGCGAAAGCACGATCCGCGCCAAATCGAGAATATTGGGATGCTGGCTGAGATGCCGTTCCGCCTGCATCTGAGCGAGTTGCTCGTCGACCCATTCGCGTGCTGTGGGCGTGAGCTTCTCCAGCATTTCACCATGAACGGCAGGGGTTTGGGCGCCGTACTCGAGCATCTCTTGGCTATACACGTCCCAGCCAAGCTTGGCTCCCGCTCGGCCGCCAATGGTCGTTCCGCGTGCGCCGGCCTCGCGACTGATGGCGACGGTTAGACCCGCCGGCACATCCAGGGCCGACGGCGCATCCAGCACGCCGCGATAACCGTGCATCGGCGATTCGTCGCTCTCAAATACCCGTGTTTCGATCTCGTCATAGTACGGTGTCGGCATGACATGCTCCCAACTCGGTCACTTCCTTTTCTTCTTCATTATACCCTACGAAATCGATTCGGTTCACAATGAAATTTCAAAAACTCGCAGGCATGCCAACGCATCGTCGGTTTATAACAATCCTGTTGAATTGTTAGCCGAACGCGCAAGTTTTGAAGTTGCGCATTTATTGCATATGACCTTCGGTGCTATACTTTACGCAGCCAAGAATGTCTGATTATCAAACAACTGGAAATTCCTGGTAATCAGGGTGTCCATTCTCTTTTTGTGCGTTGAGGAAAGCTGGTTAAGACAATCGTTGATTGCTTGTTGGAACTGCTGGAAGTTCGCGTAGTGCTCGCCTCCGAGGGTTTCAGCCTTCACAAATTTCCAGACCCGCTCTATCAGGTTCAAGTTCGGCGAATACGAAGGCAAGAACAACAATTCGACGCCCAACGCCTTCGCTTTTTCTTTCACCAACGCACAATGCTGGTAGCGTGCATTGTCTCCATCACCAGCGCGATCGGGGTGTCGAGATATTGCTTTTTTATCGTCTCCAAAAGCTCACATACCGTCAACACATTGATGTAGGTCATATTCGATACCGTAATCAACTTCAGGGGCGGCATAGCTCAACCTTTTGGAGGCATAGTACTGTTCGGCGGGGCTCCGGACCGAAAGCGTAAACCTTGGTGTTTACGAAGTCTTGCCTTCTTTGCTCGGATTGGCAACTCCCGTCGCTATCGCTGGCGCATAATGATCCCATGATGGGAGCTGAAGCTTCAGCGCCATCGAGCGCGTTGCCTTGACGTTATACACACCGACGCCGATTAACGGGAGGAGGAAAATCGATACGGCTACCCACATGATCCACAGTGGGTAGTTCGAGTGTTGCCACCAATTAATCGTACCGGCCGTCAGAATAATTGCCCCTAAAATGCCGACTGGATGAAGGAAGTTCCCCCGAGTGCCCAAGAATAAAGGCGGCGGGACCTTGAGTCCCAGCATCCACAGCATCCGAAAAGTCGGGTCACCCCCGTGCGATTCGACGCCTCGGCTTTTCATGTCTTGGAAGTAAGCCGCGAGCTTCTCGATATGAATCTGCCACTCCTCCTTGGATGCTCGAACGCGACCAACGAAGACGACTGCCCAAGCGCCAACCAGCAGGACGCCGACGCCAGCTCCGACTGCCGCACCGCCGGCGAGGGATTCCTGGCCCCACGCGGCGACGCCGACGCTCATGCCAAAAAACGCACCGACTCCTGCTGCAAGAGCGGCAATCGGACTCACAAGAATCAGGGCAGTGATGATGCCGACGAATCCACGGCCGGCGTTGACAGTTCTTGGTGCCTGGCTGGAGCTTTGTGGGTCGTTCATCATTGCTTACCTCGTTTCGCGGATTGCCCCGCCGGCGAACGACCCAGCTCAGCAGCGCCCGCCGCAGGAGAGCCGTTGAACCGCGCACAACCGTGATGCGGCGGGCGGCTGCTACAGCGGATGGTTCGGCCACTCCAACCGCAACGGCCCGAGAATGGCTCTGCGTTATTTTCTGACTCGAATGACCGGTGCCTTCACATCCTTGGTTGGCTTTCTGTTGCTGATAACCTCGATAGTCGTGTCGTTGATGTAGTCGAGCCGGCCCTTGGTCTCAATCCTGACCTGTACCGCATAGCGGTGTCCCTCCTTGATGGCGGCAGGGTCGTATTCGACCTCGAATGCGATTGGGAACTTCT